>PXSD01000001.1 GCA_003023165.1 Halobacteriales archaeon QS_9_67_15
AGGCCAAGGATAGCCCAAGCGTACATCGAGCCATTCTCAGCGCAACTGTGGGTTGGCTCGCAGCGTCGTAGCAAACAGCAGCTACCCTGGTCTCGCGTCTCCACGGGACCGACTGTCGTCGGCGACGTGAACCCTATTCGTGTCGTTCGACAACACCCTGCCGTAGTGTTATGGCGGTCAGACGCGTGGCGACAGTTATGGCCGGCGACCAGTACACCCACCCGGACGAGGATTCACCGGACTGGGACAACCTCGACTTCTGTCCATTCTGTGGGGTCGCGCTCGCCAACGGCGGCGCTGGCTCCATGGAGCACATCGAGACGGCGGGCACCTGCCGCCAGCGATTCGAGACGTGGCGCTCCAACGTCTCTGGCGACATGGGCGGAGAGTGGGGCGGGTGACCCACTCTCGTGCGAGACGGACTCGCAGTTGCTTAAGTAGTTGCGTCGCCGACTGACGGTATGGTCGACCGCATTCTGAAGGTCAACGCCTACACCACCTTCGACCTCCTCGACGGCGTCGTCGAGGGCCACGGGTTCGACGAGCAGGCACTGGCCGTGTTGAACGTCACGACGGACAGCCGCGACGACCCGAACCACGTCGAACTCCAGGTCGAGATGGACAACACCGACCTCGACGAGGTCACCGCCCACGCCGACACAGTCGAACTGTCCGCCGACCAGGCCCGCGAACTCGCCGGCGAACTGGAGAACTACGCCAGTCGCGTCGAATCCGCGGAAGAGTGAGTCGTTGCTGGAGACTGCGTCGTTGCTGGAGTACGTGACCGCGAGGACGCCGCCACTCGAACTGGAACCGCGAACAGCGTGAAAGCCCCCGCTCTCTCGACTCCCGGGGCTCGCTGCGCTCCTCGCTCGCTCCGCTCGCTGTGGTGCTTGCATCGCCCGGGTTCGTCGAGAGAGCGGCCCCTTTCATTCCCACCCGTGTCGGCTGTTGATCAGTCTGTGCGGGTGGGAATGAAAGGCGAGTCTATCGGTGCCCCCGAGTCGAACGCGTCGGGGCTTTCACGCTGTTTGCGGTAGTGACTCTCGAAGCACTCGATCCCCTCGAACAATCTGTCCGACTCGAATCGCCGTCGAAAACCCCTGCGAGCGACCACGACGTTTTTCACGGCGACCGGCAAACGAGCGGGTAATGAAAGCGCTCACGCTCGGTCCGGCGGGGACCTACTCCCACCGCGCGGCGCAGGCGGTGGCCGACGACGTGTCGTTCGCGGAGTCGATGACCGACGTCATCGAGGCGGTCGCGAGCGGCGAGTACGAACGCGGCGTCGTCCCCGTCGAGAACAGCACCGACGGGTCGGTCAACGAATCGCTCGACGCCTTCGCGGAGTACGACGTGGCCATCGTCCGCGAACTCATCACGCCCATCCGCCACGCGCTGCTCGCGCAGGGGCCGGAGTTCTCCACCGTCGCCAGCCACGCACAGGCGCTCGCGCAGTGTCGCAACTACCTCGAGAAGAACTACCCCAATGCGGCGCTCGAAGCGGTCGCGAGCACCGCTCGCGGCACCGAGCGCGCCCGCGAGGACTCGTCGGTGGCCGGTATCGGCCACTCGGGCAACGCTGCGGGACACGGTCCCGCGAGCAGTCAGACTGCGTCTGACGACGCCGGCGACCTGCAGGTCCTCGCCGAGAACATCCAGGACAAGTCCTCGAACGCGACGCGCTTCGTCGCGCTCGCGCCGGCGAGCGAGCGGAGCGAGGCCGGGTCGAAGACTTCCTTCATCGTCTACCCGAACGTCGACTACCCGGGCCTGCTGCTGGAACTGCTGGAGCCGTTCGCCGACCGCGACATCAACCTCACGCGGGTCGAATCGCGACCGAGCGGCGAGCGACTGGGCGACTACGTCTTCCACATCGATGTCTCGGCGGGGCTCTACGAGGAGCGCACGCAGGACGCGCTGGCAGATATCGAGTCTATCGCCGAGGACGGCTGGGTCCGCCAGCTCGGGTCCTACGACAGCGAGACGGTGCTGGACTATAGTAGAATTTGAAAGACATCGCTCGGACGACCGCATGACTACGTGCGATCGACCGTGCAAACGCCTTCAAATTCTACTATAGCGGGACGACTGGGGTGGCACGGTCGATTCGCATCGAACCGCCACGCGGCTTATGAGTGTCGGGGGTGTACTGTCGGGTAGACATGTCCGGCCGAAGCGATCCGTTTGGCGACATCGAAGAACTGATCGACATGATGACCGGCGGGCTCGAGGGGGCGGGCGACCTCCCGGTCGACGTGGCGGACGCGGGCGAGGAGTTCGTCGTCGTCGCGGACCTGCCCGGCTACGAACGCGACGACATCGCGGTCAAGCTGACCGACCCGACGACCCTGTCGCTGTCGGCCCGGCGCGAGACCGAACACGTCGAGGAAGCCGACCGCTACGTCACGCGGGAACGGACCAGCCAGTCCGTCGACCGCCGCGTCGGCCTGCCGGAGCCCGTCGTCGAGAGCGAGGCGTCGGCGACCTCCGAGAACGGCGTGCTGACCGTCACGCTCCCGAAACAGACGACGGGCAGCGGTAACGAGGGGACCGACATCCCGGTCAACTGACGGGGCGAACGGCGCCGGAGAGACCGAGTCACCGAGCCGAGCGGGTCGTCCGCGCCGAAACCGCAAACGGCTTTCGCCGGCCGTCCCTCCCGCCTGTATGACACTCGAACCCGGCGACCCGGCACCCGAGGTGCGCGCGCCGAACCAGGACGGTGACGTGGTCGAACCCGACTGGACGGGCGTCTCGGTGGTCTACTTCTACCCGAGAGACGACACGCCCGGCTGTACGACCGAGGCCGAGCAGTTCCAGGCGGAACTGGAGAGCTACCGCGACGCCGACGTGACCGTCTACGGCGTCTCCGTCGACGACGTGGACTCCCACGCCGACTTCGCCGCCGAACACGGCGTCGAGTTCGACCTGCTGGCCGACCCCGACGGCGAACTCGTCGACGCCTTCGACGTGGAGCGGACGCGCGGCGTCGCGGGTCGAACCACGTTCGTCGTCGTGCGTCGTCTCGCTCGATGAGTAACGGTGAGTGCGGGCCGGTCCGCGCTCCGGATGACCGGTCCGCGGGTGGCCGCTTCGGAAGACTTGCTGTCGGAACGACGGGCCCGTTCCGGCGTCCGCGTGAGCGCGGTCCCGCTCCGCGGTCGTCGACAGCCCGCCCTCGCGTCGAACTGCATACCGGATACGTGCAAGTTCGCAACGGCACGAATACGTTCGCGTACCAATTACTATAATGACATATTTACGGGCGGAGAGTCCAATGGCGAGCGATCGATGTCCGGGACAGGCGACGAACGGGTCCGGTCGAGCGGCGAGTGCGCGTACGATCCCGCGGTCGTCGCACACGACGACACGTTCTTCCGGACGCTGGTCGAGAGCGCGTCGGACGCCGTCGTGACGGTCGACGAGGCCGGTGGGATCGTCTTCGCGAACCCGGCGGTCGAACGGACGTTCGGGTTCGAGCCGTCGACGCTCATCGGGCAGTCGGTGACGACGTTCGTCCCCAGCGAAGAGCGGTCGCGAATCCGGGACGCCTTCGAGACGCTCCGGTCGGAGCGGTCAGCGCAACGGACGTGGAAGGGCATCGAAACGGCCGGGCGACACCGAGACGGGCGGCTGATCCCCATCGAACTCTCGCTGCGGGCCCACGAGCACAACGGGACGTGGCTGCTGTCGGCGATCGTCCGGGACATCTCGGACCGGCACGCGGAGCGTATCGAGCGCCGTCGCGAACGTGACCTGACCGAACAGCTCCTGCGAACAGTCCCGACGGGTGTGTTCGTGCTCTCGGCCGACGGCGTCGTCCAGCGGATGAACGACCGTGCCGGCGAGATACTCGGCGTCGATCCGGCTCGGATCGTCGGCGAGACCCGGGAAACGGACGCGTGGCGGCTCCTCGACGCGGATGGCGACCCCGTGCCACCGGCGGAGCGGGTCTTCGAGCTGACTCGCGACAGCGGCCGACTCGTGACCGAGGTCGAACAGCAGGTCGAGCGCGGCGACGGCGAGCGGATCTGGGTGCAGGTCAGCGGCGCGCCGCTGACCGACGGGACCGGCGGCGGGCGCATCGTCCTCGCCGTCGAAGACATCACCAGACAGAAGGACCGCGAACGGCGACTGCGCGAGCAGAACGAGCAACTCGAACGGCTCGACCGCATCAACGCGGTCATCCGGGAGATCGACCAGGCGCTCGTCAGGGCGACGACGCGCCGGGAGATCGACGAAGCAGTCTGTGACACGCTCGCCGCCGCGGACCCCTATCGGTTCGCGTGGATCGGTGAGATGACCGCTCACAGCGACGCGGCCCGGCCGCGCGCGAGCGGCGGCGTCGGGACGGAGGAGTCAGACACGCTCGCGGCGGTCCGGCCGGCGGACGCCCGTCGCGAGGGCCCCGCGAGCCGCGCCCTCCGGTCGCGTTCGGTGCAGGTCACCCACGACGTGGCGACTGACCCCGCCTTCGCAGAATCGTCCGGGGCGGCCGCGACGCACGAAATCCGGTCGGCGGCGAGCGTCCCGATCGTCTACGACGAAACCGTCTACGGCGTGTTGAGCGTCTACGCCGCGGAGACGAACGCCTTCGACGAGACCGAACAGGACGTGCTCGCCGAACTCGGTGCGACCGTCGGGCACGCGATCAACGCGGTCACGACGCGACAGGCGCTGCTGGCCGAGCGCGTGACGGAACTCACGCTCAGTGTCGCCGACGACGACCACTTCCTCGCGGCGCTGTCGGCCGCCGAGGACTGCGAGGTCGTCTTCGAGGGCGCGACCGTCGAGTCCGACGAGGCGTTCCGCCACTTCCTGACGGTCGCCGACGTCGACCCCGACGACGCCGTCGCGTTCGCCGACGAGTGCTCCGGCGTCGCGTCGGCCCGCGTCGTCAGCGTCGGCCCCGAGGGCGACTGCCTCGTGGAGGTCACGCCGGAGGGGACCAGCGCGTTCGGGACGGTCGCGCGCCACGGTGGCGTCGTCCGGTCCGCTCGCGCGACCGACGGCGAGTGCGAACTCGTCGTCGAACTCCCGCTGTCGGCGGACGTGCGCACCGTCGTCGAGGCGCTCCGGGCGCGCTACGAGCACGTGGCGGTCCACGCACAGCAGGACCGGTCACGTGAGGACATCGGCCCGGCCGCGGCCTGTGCCGACCTCGGCGCCGGGCTAACGGACAAACAACGCACCGCACTGGAGACGGCCTACTACGCGGGATTCTTCGACTGGCCGCGCGAGTCGACCGGCGAAGACGTCGCCGACACGCTCGGCGTCTCGGCACCGACGTTCCACAAGCACCTGCGGGTCGCAGAACGGAAACTCTTCGCGACGCTGTTCGGCGACGAGGCGACCGAGGAGCGACACTAACCGTTTAGCCACGCTGCTCAAGACCATCGGGGAATAGTATCGAGTACAATGGGACAGCGCAACCACGATGCGTTCGAACCGGAGACGGACGCGACGGCGACCACCGAGACCGACGACCTGCTCGCCGTCTTGGCGAACGCCGACCGTCGGTTCGTCCTCGCACACCTCTCCCAGCGGGAGACGCCCCCCTCGCTGGCCCCGCTCGCGGCCGCGCTCTCGGCGCGGAGCGACGACCTCACCCGCGAAGACGCGCAGATCGCCCTCCACCACGCTCACCTCCCGAAGCTCGAGAACGCCGGGCTCGTCAAGTACGACGACACCGTCGAACTGACCGAGCGGGCCGACGAATCACTCGCACTCCTCGACCAGTTGTAGTCCGCTCGCCGGAGAGAGGGTCCGGAACGACCGGCTCTGCGGCCGCGGCTGTGGTCTCAACGGGCGCGCGAAGACAGCGACACGTCGATAGGAAGCCGCTCCGTCGCTACCGAACCGGACCGGTGGACGACGGCGTCGTCCCGCTCGACACTACTCGGTCATCGCGCTGACTAACGTGTCGACCTGTGACTCGTCGAACGCGGTGTAGTAGAGGCGCGCCTCACAGATCGTGCCGTCGAGATACTGGTTTCCGGATTCGAAGTCCCGGCCGAATCGCATGTCTCCCATGTCGACCGCCCGCTCGTGCGTGTCGGTGGCGACTTGCCGGCCGTCGACGTAGAGCGTGTACTCGCTGCCGTCGTAGGTCCCGACGACAGTGTGTCGCTCCCCGTACTGGTACGTCTCGGGGCTGGAAATAGTCGCGGATGGGAACTCGACGGCGTAATCGACGCGATACGGATTGGGGCCATCGGTTTCGAGGAACCACTCGTTGTCCGACCACCTGTGTTCGACGAGTTGGCTGACCGAACCCCCGGACCCGCCGGACTGCTGGACGTAGGTCGTGGCGAACGTAAATTCGTTCACGCTCTCGGGCGAACTGATGTCGTTGACGGACACGTGGTCGTTCTGCCCGTCGAAATTGAGACCACACCCCGCCCACGTCGGACCGGAGCCACCGTCGTCGTCTTCCAGCGTCCCGGTGTTGCCGTTGCCCGCTCGGTCTGTCACGGTGGTTCCCCCGCTGTCGAACGTGTAGTAGGCGACGAAATCACCGACCTCGGAGCGGTCGTCTATCTTTTTCTCGACCAGGACCGAGCGCTCGCCGTCTCGTGTGACAACCGTGACCCGGTCTCCCGGTGCTGTCGGAATGTTCCGTGACTTGCCGGCGCTATCGGCGTCGAACGTCGTCACCCGCTGGCCGTTCAACTGTACAATGACGTCGGTCCCCAGCGCCTGCGGAGTCATTTGCAGGCCTGCGGCCGTCTGCTCGTACTCGAAGCTGGCTTCCGCCGTAGGCGTTCCCGTCCCCTCGAGGAACGTCAGCGAGAGCGTTATCAGCAAAACGGCGATGACGATGACGACAGCGACCATGAGAATATTCCCGACCAGCGGTGATGCACCCCGGGTCCCGATAGCATCGCTCATGCAGTAGGTGGTGAAATGTATCTAAATAAATCTATCCGACTCGTTTCAGCGAGAGATAACACGAGCCGACGCCGTTCCTGCGACGGCTTTCCGGGCCGACCGCGGACTACTCGATGATCCGGATCCCGGGACGACCGGGCCGGGCGTCGGCGACGACATCGTCGTCGGCCTCCTCGGCCGACTGGACGGACACGTCGGCGTCGAACTCGTCTTCGACCAGCCACGCGGCCCGCTCTAGAGCGGCCCGCTCCTCGGCGGGCGCGAGCACCTCGCCCAGCGCCTCGCGCTCGGCCTGCAGGTCCTTCGCGAACGACGCACCGGCGTCGCCCTGCTCGCGGATCTCGTCGTGGCCCATCAGCGCGCCGACGAGGTTGTCCGCGTCGGACTCGCGGGCGAGTTCGTGGGCGCGATGTTTCCACTCCGGCGCGAGGACCATCGTGACCGCTTCAGGGTCCTCGATGCCGACCGTCTCGACGATGTCGCGCACGTCTTCGCGGGTGTTCTCGACCAGCCGACTAGCAACCTCGTAGTCCGCGGGCAAGCCGGCGTCGGGCCACTCGGCCTCGGCGAGCAGCCCCTCGCCGTCGAGCAGGGCCCAGACCTCCTCGGCGACGTGGGGCGCGACCGGGCCGAGGAGTTTCGCGACCGCGCGGACGCCCCGCTCGACCGTCGCCGGGTCCGACCCCTCGCGCTCGTGGTAGCGGCGCAACAGGGAGACAAGGTCCCGGACGGCCCGCAGCGCGTGGTTGAACCGGAAGGCCTCGAACTCTTCGGTCACTTGCGCGGCCGTCGCCGCGATCTCGCGGTCGACGTATGCCGCGACCGGGTCCTCCTCGACCGTCGCGTCCGCCCCGGTCGTCTCGCCGGCGAGTCCGCCGTCGGACTCGGCGAGTTCCGCCGCCAGCCCGTGGACGCTCTGGAGGAACTGGTAGGCCGAGCGGACGCCCTCGGGGCTCCAGGCGAACTCCTTCTCGGGCCGGGCGGCCTCCATGATGAACAGGCGGGCCGTGTCGGCCCCGTACTCGTCGACGATCCGCTGGGGCGAGACGCCGTTGCCCTTGGACTTGGACATCTTGTTCCCGTTCTCGCCCAGCACCATCCCCTGGTTGGTCAGGTTCGTGAACGGTTCGCGCACGCCGTCCAGCAGGTCGATGTCGTCGAGCACCTTTGTGAAGAAGCGGGCGTACAGCAGGTGCATGACGGCGTGCTCGATGCCGCCGACGTACTGGTCGACCGGCATCCAGTCGTTCGTACGTTCGGTGTCGAACGGCGCGGAGTCCAGACCCGGCGAGAGGAACCGCAGGAAGTACCACGAGGAGTCGACAAAGGTGTTCATCGTGTCCGTCTCGCGCTCGGCGGGGCCGCCGCAGTCGGGACACTCGACGGACTTCCACTCCTCGGCGGCGTCCAGCGGGTTGCCCGTCGTGTGGACGAACTCCGGCAGCTCCACGGGGAGGTCCTCGTCGGGCACCTCGACGTAGCCACACTCCTCGCAGTGGATCATCGGGATCGGGGTGCCCCAGTAGCGCTGGCGGGAGATCGCCCAGTCCCGGAGGTTGTACTCGGTGCGGTGCTCGCCGTCGAACTCCTCGACGAACCGGTCGCGGGCTTGCTCGCTGGTCAGGCCGTCGTACTCGCCGCTGTCGACCAGCACGCCGTCGGACGAGTCCGACGAGCCCTCGACCTCGCTGAGGTCGAGGACGCCGTCTTCGGGGTAGGCCGCCTCCTGCACGTCGATGTCTTCGGGGTCCGCGTCGGCGTCCTCGGTCGGTTCCACGACTTGCACGATGTCGATGTCGTGGGCCGTCGCGAACTCGTGGTCGCGCTCGTCGTGGGCGGGCACGGCGTACAGCGCGCCCGTCCCTACGTCGGTCAGCACGTAGTCGGCCACGTACACCGGTATCTCCGCGCCGGTGGCGGGGTTGACGGCGTACTCGCCGGTGAACACGCCGCTCGTCACGTCGAGTTCGTCCTCGTCGGCCTGCTCGGCTTCCCGGATGTACTCGGTGACCTCGTCGTTCCCCTCGGCGATCTCCCGTGCGACCGGGTGACCGGGGGCCAGCGAGAAGAAGGTCGCCCCGTAGATCGTGTCCAGTCGCGTCGTGAAGATGTCCACGTCGCCGTAGCCGGGGATCTCGAAGGCGACGCTCGCGCCCTCCTGCTTGCCGATCCAGTTGCGCTGCATCTCCCGGACGTTGTTCGGCCACCCCTCCAGGTCGTCGAGGCAGTCCAGCAGTTCCTCGGCGTAGTCGGTGATCGTGAAGAACCACTGGTCCATCTCGCGGTGGTCGATAGGGGTGCCACAGCGCCAGCAGACTTCGACGGCTTCTTCTCGCGGGCCGGGGGACGGCTTCGCCGTCGTCTCACGGGCTTCGCCCGTTCGACTGCTCGCGGAGCTTTGCTCCGCGCTCGTCCCGTTCGAGGCGGCTTCGCCGCCTCGCAGCCCGCTCGAACGGTCCGAGGCGCTTCGCGCCTCGCTATCGCCGCCTCCGTGAGGCTCCTCCGGAATCTCTCGCTCTTCGACCTGTTCGTCCGCGAGGACGGTCTCGCAGGACGGACACCAGTTGAGCTCTGCACCCTGGCGCTCGACGAGGTCCTCGTCGCGGAACCGCTTGAATAGCCACTGGTTCCACCGGTAGTAGTCGGGGTCGCAGGTCGTGATCTCCCGCTCCCAGTCGTAGCCAAAGCCCATCGACTTGAACTGCTCGGTCATCGAGTCGATGCAGTCCATCGTCCAGTCGCGGGGGTTGGTGTCCCGTTCCTCGGCGGCGTTCTCGGCGGGGAGCCCGAACGAGTCCCACCCCATCGGGTGCAGGACGTTCTCGCCGCGCATCCGCTCGAAGCGCGCGTAGGCGTCCGTGATCGTGTAGTTACGGACGTGGCCCATGTGGAGTTCCCCGGACGTGTAGGGGAACATCGCGAGGACGTACTCCGGGTCCTCCGCGTCGTCCGGAATCCGGAACGTGCCCTCCTCGTCCCACGTGTGCTGCCACTTGGGCTCGATCTCTGCGTGGTCAAACCCCCCCTCTCGCTCGCGTTGCTCTCCAGTCCCAACGGTCATGATCGCACGTCGGACAGCGACGGTGCTATACCTTTCCCTTCGCTGGGACGCGTACACACGGTCGAAGCGGCGGAACCGCTCACCGCTCCCCGCCCACGGTGGTTTTACGTCCGACCGCCACTTCGAGCCGGTATGCGCGTCGTCTCCCTGCTCCCCTCGGCCACCGAGATATGTTACGCCCTCGGGGTCGAACCCGTCGGCGTCTCCCACGAGTGCGACTGGCCGCCCGAGGCCGCCGACCGGCCGACGATCAACCGCTCGCGCATCGACCTCGACGGGTCCAGCGCAGACATCAACGACCGGGTCGCCCGGGCCGAGCAGGACCACGGCGGGGTCTACGAGATCAAACTCGACGCGCTCGAAGCAGCCGACCCCGACGTGGTCGTCACGCAGGGCGTCTGTGACGTGTGTGCCGTCGACACCCTGCTCGTCGAAGACGCCATCGCCCGGACGGACGTGGACGCCGAGGTCGTCACCAGCGACGTCCACAGCCTCGACGACCTCTTCGCCGACATCGAGCACCTCGGAAGCGTACTCGACCGCGAAGAGCGCGCCGCCGGGGTAATCGCCGACCTGCGAGCGCGCGTCGACACCGTCCGCGAACGGACGGAATCCATCGAAGACCGGCCGAGCGTGGCGGTCTTCGACTCCGCTCGACGCCGCGCGAGTGGTCGTCCGTCCGGTCCGTCGACCCCGACGTCCTCGTCGCTGCGCCCTGCGGGTTCGACCTCAACCAGACGCTCGAGACGCGCGGCGACCACACCGACCGGCCCCGATTCGCCGACCTCGGTGCCGTTCGCTCGGGCCGAGCCTACGCAATGGACGGTCACCACTTCGTCAACCGACCGGGGCCGCGACTCGTCGACACGCTGGAGTACCTCGCCGGCCTGCTCCATCCCGAGGAATTCGACGAACCACCGGAAGCGGTCGCGCGGGAGTTGCCGACCGACTCGACGGCGCGCGAGGAGCCGACGCCCTGATACGGAGTAGTGTCGAGTCTGTCCGGATAGGGCCTGGGGGTCGGTGCGTCTCGGTACATCGCGACAACAATCGTATGAGGGGAGCCCGACCGCTCACGCCGCGATGGCCACGAGTCCGACGTAGACGTTGCCGAGGACTACGAGAGTCCCCAGTCCGATCACACCCAGAAACCACGCGCGCCAGCCCGGAACCCGTTCGACGACCGACCGACACTCCAGCAGGACGACCCCGGCGTACAGCACGACGGCGGCCTTCAGCGCGACGACCAGCAGCGGCTCCTGTGTCAACAGCAGCCTGATCCACGGATTCGCCTCCAGCGACGGACCGGCGAAGGCGGCCGCCACGAGTGTGGACGCGGCGTCTCCGAAGCCCCAGATTATCACGAGTGAGACTACCAGCTCGACGTAGCCCGGCATCTCTAGCCTGACCTCCGAGCAGTCGATCGCCTCCCCGATGGTCTCTGTCTCTGACATCCGGATCGGAGTGGGCCTCACTCCGAATATGTCTCATCGGCCTCCGCAGATAAACCCTCCCGGCGGAGTATCACGAATGATAGTTCTGGTCGCTGACGTGACGTGCCGGGGCGGCGGTCGAACGGCCGACCGTCTCATAGTGATTATTGTAGCGATTTACCGGTACGCGCCGCCACCGGAGTCGGAGCGATCCGGAAATAATCTACAATAATCACTATCAGTCTGCGCTCACCGCGCAGCTCTCCGTGTACTCCACGTCCCGGACCGATTCGATGGGGTCGTCGCCGCAGACGGGGCAGTCCGGGTTCTGTCGGACGGTTATCTCGTCGAATGTCATCTCGGCGGCGTCGTAGACGACCATCCGACCGTCGAGCGACTCGCCCACGTCGACGAAGTGTTTGGTCGCCTCCGTGGCCTGGATCGCGCCGACGGTCCCGGGGAGAACGCCCAGTACGCCCGTCGTCGCGCAGTCCGGGACGGCACCCTCCGGCGGGGCCTCGGGGAAGAGACAGCGGTAACACGGGCCCTCGCCGGTGAACGTCGTCACCTGCCCCTCGAAGCGGTAGATCGCCCCGTGGGTGAAGGGGACCCCGGCGAGCGTGCAGTAGTCGTTGACGAGGAAGCGGGTCGGGAAGTTGTCGGAGGCGTCGACGACGAAGTCGTAGCCGTCGACCAGACCCGCGACCGTCTCCGGCGAGACGCTGGTCTCGTGGGTCTGTGCGTCCACGTCGGGGTTCAACCCGGCGACGAACTCGGCGGCGCTGTCGACCTTCGGACGGCCCACGTCCGCGTCGCCATGGATCACCTGTCGCTGGAGGTTGGACCGCTCGACGGTGTCGTGGTCGGCGATACCGAGCGTCCCGACGCCCGCGGCGGCGAGGTACTGGACGACCGGCGCGCCGAGACCGCCGGCCCCGACGACGAGGACGCTGGCGTCGAGGAGTGCCGTCTGCCCCTCCGGCCCCACCTCGTCCATGATGATGTGCCGGGAGTAGCGGTCGAGTTGCTCCGGGTCGAGATCCGGCGTGCCCATACCTCATAGTACCGGGTCGAACGGAATAAGCGACCCGCTCCGGCGCGACAGCGAAAACGCGGCAGTGCGTCCACGGCGGCGAGTATGCGACGGCGAGAACCCGAGAACGGTCTACTCGTCGACAAGGCGGTCGACGGCGTCGTTGATATCCGCCACCTGGTCCGTCCGGGCGTCGGCCTCCTCGGCGATCTCGGCGGTCGACTCGGCGATCTGCTCGGCGGCGGTGGTCGACTGGTCGACCATCGAGGCGACCTCCTCGGTGGAGGCGGCCTGCTGGTCGGTCGCGGCCGCGACCTCCTGGATGCCGTCGTTGACCTCCTCGACCGCCTCGTGGATGTCTTCGAGCACGTCGATGGCCTCCTCGACCATATCGATCCCCCGCTCGATCTGTTCGTTGGACTCCTCGATGGTCTCGACGGCGTTGTGCGTGTCGTCTTGGATGCCCGAAACCATCTCCTCGATGGTCCCGGCCTGGGTCTGGGACTCCTCGGCGAGGCTCTTGACCTCGTCGGCGACGACGGCGAAGCCCTCGCCGGCCTCGCCCGCCCGCGCGGCCTCGATGGAGGCGTTCAGCGCGAGCATGTTCGTCTGGTCGGCGATGTCGTTGATGACCTCGACGATGTCGTCGATCTCGCCGACGCTGTTCTGGATCGTCAACACGTCGTCCGCGACGCTCCCGGAGGCGGCCTGGATGTTGTCCATCGCCGTCGAGATGTCCTCGGCCGACTCCTGGCCCTCCTGGGCGAGGTCACGGGCCGTCCCGCTGGCGGCGGACACCTGCTCTGAGGAGGAAGCGATCTCCTCGACCGCCGCACTGAGGTTCGACACCTCGTCCGCGACCTGTGACATCCCCTCGCGCTGCTCGGCCGAGCGTTCGCGGATGTCGCTTATCCCCTCGGCGATCTCCAGCGAGGAGTCCTGTAACTCCGCCAGCGAGGTCTGGATCTCGCTGGCCGCGGCCGAGTCGTCCCCCTCGTCGCGGTCGACGTCCGCGGCGATGTCGTCCCGAGTGTCCGCGTCGATGCTACCTGTCGTGTCCAGCTCTCCGTCCCCTGTGCTCGGACCCGTATCTGCCATCGTGTCTGAAACCGGGGAAGATACCGGTAAAAACCTCCGCACCCGATTATTAGGCCTGAGAACGATTTTTTCGCCGTCAGAGGTCGTAGAGGTCGCCGAACTTCGATTTCGCGTAGTCGACGAAGTGGTCGGCGGTGAAGCCCTCGCCGGTCGCCTCGCGCACGAGGTCGTCGGTCCGGTAGCGACAGCCGTGCTGGTGGACGTTCTCGGTCAGCCAGTCGTGGAGCGAGTCGAACTCGCCGGCGCGGACGTCGTCGTCCAGGTCGGGGATGTCCGCTTCGGCGCTGGCGAACAGCTGCGCGGCGAGCACGCTTCCCAGGGAGTACGTCGGGAAGTACCCCAGCGAGCCGTGGGTCCAGTGGATGTCCTGCAGACAGCCCTCGCTGTCGGTCTCGGGGCGGACGCCGAGGTACTCCTCCATCTTGTCGTTCCAGACCCGGGGCACCTCCTCGACGTCGAGGTTCCCCGAGATGAGGTCGCGCTCGATCTCGAACCGGAGGATGATGTGCATGTGGTAGGTCAGCTCGTCGGCCTCCACTCGAATGCGGTTGTTCGGGTAGATCCGGTTCGCGGCCTCGTAGTACTCCCGGGGCGACGCGTCGACGCCGAGGTGGTCGTTTGCGGTGTCCGCGAAGTGGTCCCAGAACGCCGCCGAGCGGCCGACGTGGTTCTCCCACAGGCGCGACTGTGACTCGTGGACCGTCAGGTCGCGGGACTGACCGAGCGGCGTCCCGTAGTGGTCGTCGGGGAGCCCGAGCGTGTAGGTCGCGTGGCCGAACTCGTGGACGGTCGAGCCGATCGCGCCGATCGGGTCCTCGGGGTCGAACCGGGTCGTCACGCGGGCGTCGAACTGCGTCCCCGACGAGAACGGGTGGGCCGCGGTGTCGAGTCGGCCGCGGTCCCAGTCGTAGCCGAGCGTGTCGAGCGCCGCACGCGCCGTCTCCTCCTGGATCTCGGGGTCGTACTCGCCGTCCGCGAAGGGGTCGGCGAGGTCGACGTCGCTCGCCTCGACCTCGTCGATCAGCGGCACGAGTTCGTCGCGCAACTGCTCGAGGACGCGTTCGGCGGTTTCGAGGCCGAGGTAGGGTTCGTAGTCCTCGAAGAGGACGGCGTAGGGGTCCCGGTCGGGGTCGATGGCCTCGGCGTACTCGCGCTTGAGGTCGATCATCTTCTCGAGGGTCGGCGCGAAGGCGTCGAAGTCGTCCTCGGTCTTGGCCTCCTCCCAGACCGGGAGGGCGTTCGAGGCGGTCTCGGAGATCTCGGCGACGAGTTCCTCGGGGACGTCCACGGCGCGCTCGTACTCGCGGCGGACCTCGCGGACGACGGCCTGCTGGCCGCCGTCGAGGTCCTGTCCGTCCAGTTCGCTCAGCCACTCGCCGACCCGGTCGTCTGTCAGCAGGTCGTGCGTGACCGAGGAGAGCGCGGAGGACTGTTTCGAGCGGGCGGGCGTCCCGCCCTCGGGCATCGTCACCTGCTGGTCCCAGCCCAGCACCCCGCCGGCGTCGTTCAGATACGTCAGCTGCTTCACGTGGTCGAGAAACTCGGCGTACGGTGTGGGAGCCGTCTCGGGGGATTCAGTCGCCATCGTATCCCCCGATTACGGCCGATGCCGTATCAAAGCTACCCCCGACGCCGTCCCGCGTCGCAGACGACCGGCCTCCGTTGCGACGGCCGCAACCGGCCCGGCGGCCAACTACACTTCGAACGCCAGCACGTCGCCCTCCTCGACGCCGCGCTCGGTCGTCCACTCGTAGGTGACCTCGAGGACGTACTGGCCGCGGCCGGGGTAGCGCTGGCTCTCGCCGTCCTCGTCGGGGCCGGGCTCCGGCGCGTGGTGGATCCGCGTGATGACGCCCTCGTCGTCGGCGTAGACGATGTCGACCGCGAAGTCCATCTCCCGCATGACGTACGTGTGGTCGTCGACCTCGTCGTAGACGAACAGCATCCCCCGGTCCTCGGGGAGGTCCTCGGTCTCGCTCAGCCCGGTGTATCGAAGGTCGCGGGTGTCGGCGATAGCCGCGGTCACCGACCCGAGTTCCTCCCCCCCGGGCGTCGTGACCGCGACTTCGGTCGTCTCGTACCCCGGATGTATCGGTGTCCTGGCCGTCGCGGACGGCGTCACGGTCGGCGTCGACTGGTCGGTCGGTGTGGCCGTCGCCGTCGACCCGTCTCGGGTCGCCGTCGGTGTCGGACTCGGCTCCGCCGTCCGGTCGTCGCCGTCTGAACCGTCTCCTCCGTCGGTTCCCCCTCCCTCGGTCCGACAGCCGGCTCCTCCCGCCGCCGCACACGCCGCGAGAATCGCGCGCCGTCTCATACCGGTCCTCCGAGCTGTTAACGGAAAAACACGCTGCTCCGCTCACTGCTCCACTCGACTCGGTCGGCTGTCCCAGGGGCCTTCAGGTGGTTCGGTCGTCGCGCCGCTCGTCTCCAGCGGGAGTCGCTCGCGAGCGCGTTCGACCCCGGTCGCGACGTTCTGGGTCGTCCCGTTCAGATGGTCGGCACTCGCGAGCGGGTTGACGCTCGATAACTCTTCGTGGGCGTAGACGTCGACACCGGCCCCGTCGGGGAACAGCATCACGTGGAGTTGTCGGCGCGCGAGCGGCGACTCGCGGTAGACCCAGGAGCCCCGTTCTGCCTGCCCGTCACGGGTCTTGAGTCGCGAGAGGGGGTTCCGGACGAACCCCTCGGCGTAGAGGAGTCGCTCCGCCGCCGCGAGCGACCCGTCGAACCGACCGGCGTACTCGCCGGGCGTTATCGGTCTCGGTCCCGCTCGCTCGTCGACGACTGTCCCTAATAGCGCGGACGCGCGCCGCCGCAGTCGCTCCCACCACCGGCTTTCGGGCCCGCGGTTCCACCGGACCGGGAGCGCGTACGCCTGGCAGAGGCCGACCACCGCACCGAACCGAGCGAGCACCGCGACCACGAGCCGCGAGACGGGCGCCATCGTCGGCGATCGGAGTGGCGAACGGAAAACCGTGCCGCCGAACCCGGGCGACGGCGCGAGCGACCCTCATAGTGATTATTGTAGCGATTTACCGGTACGCGCCGTCACCGGGGTCGGCGCGATCCGGAAATAGTCTACAACAATCACTATCAGCCGCGCCAGGACTCGGCGACGCCGCGGTAGATCTCGTAACACCGGTCGAGGACGGCGAGCGAGACGCTCTCGGTCGCGGTGTGGGCCTCGCCGGGTTCGGAGGGGCCACAGACCACGCAGGTCGTCCCCGCCCCGGCGAGCCAGCCGGCGTCCGTCGCGTGAGGCTTGACGACCTGCTGGGGCTGTCCGTCACCGGGCGCGTCGGCGGGCTCGCCGTCGTGAGCCTCGCGGGCGGCGGCCAACACGGCGTCGGCGAACTCCGGGTCGCCACAGGCCATCGGCGGGAGGTCCTGGTCGATGTCCCAGGTCACGCCGTCGATGGACTCGGTCCGGTCGAGCGGCGCGCGCTCGCCGGGCACCGTCCGCTCGTCGACGGTGACCTCGCAGCGCTCGGGGACGTCGCGCGGTAGATGGCGTTCTCGCCCGCTTCGAGCTCGCTCGCGTGCGCGGCCCTCCCCTCGGCGACGAGCGTGGACCCGCGCCGGCCCTTGTGGGCGACGGCCACGTCGGTGACGCCCGGCGCGGAGTAGCCGGTCGACCCCTCGCCGACGACGGCGTAATCGGGTGCGAACCCGCGGTCGATGGCCGCGCGCGCGCCGACGCCGCCGACCTCCTCGCCGACGAAGGAGACGAAGACCAGTTCGCTCCCCTCGGCGACCGCGGCGTCGCGGAACGCGCACATCGCGGCGGCGACTGCTCCTTTCATGTCCGCACTGCCGCGGCCGTAGAGGCGGCCGTCGTCCTCGCGGACAACGTACTCCCCGCTTTCGTCGACCTGCGAGTCGTCCGGCGGGACCACGTCGAAGCCGTCCATAGCGCCTTCGTGGACCGACAGCGACTTCAAAGCCCGCACGACCCGGTGTCGTTCGCCCACCCTATCCATACGTGTAAATTGATTGATCGTTCAACGGTCGACAAGGTTTACATAGCTCGGGATGTATGTCACTCATGGAATGGTGTCTGGAGAACATGACGCGTCGTCGACGGCCACGAGCTGGGCAGGCGACGCCGGGTACGTCCGGCCGCGTCGGGGGCGCGGGGAGTGTTTCCACTCCAGCGTCATCGGCCGGCTCGACTGACGTCAGCTCCACAGCCATTCCGATCCACACCCACACCAAGGCGCAAACGACCCGTTCCGAACCGTCACCCGACGGGTCATCGCTCGTTCCGGACCCGAACCCAGTCCGGACCGACACTCGCTCTGGACCCACACCTCGGGCTCGGACCGCCCCAGGCCTGCACCCGCCTCGGGTCGCTTCGAGCCCAAACCTGGATTCTCGCGGCCAGGGACGGCCGGTCTCGACCGGCCGCAGCCGTCGCACCGTTCGAGACGCGTCTTCGTTCGCGCGAGCACCCTCGTGAACCCCGGCCCTCGGTCGACCGGTTCGGTCCGTTCCGGGTACCGCGCGCTCAGTCCTCGGTCATCGACCGTAGCCGTCGGACCCGGTCGTCCGTGTCGGGG
Organism: Halobacteriales archaeon QS_9_67_15; assembly: GCA_003023165.1. Taxonomy (GTDB): domain Archaea; phylum Halobacteriota; class Halobacteria; order Halobacteriales; family Haloarculaceae; genus Halosimplex. The sequence goes on from PXSD01000001.1 coordinate 18,079, forward strand.
TGTGCGACGACGCCGACCGGGACTCGTTTGAGCGCCGCCCGGACGGTCGGCCGTTCCGTGGCGAGATACGTGACGATCGGGCCCCGTTCCGTTGCCTCGAACCCGTCCGGGAGCAGGGACAGTCCCTGCAGCGACGCCGCGCGCCGGTAGTCCTGTCTCGGCCGCGCGTACGACAGCGACTCGAGCGCGCCGGCCAGCGCCGCGGGGTCGCCGGTCAACTGCGCCGCCCCGCGGTCGGCGGTGAACTCCCGACACGCCGAGAGCCACCGGGGGACGAACCCGAGTATCAGGCAGTACGCGCCCAGCACGGCGGGCGGAAGCGAGAGCAGAACGGCGACTATAGTAGAATTTGAAAGCGTTTGCACGGTCGATCGCACGTGGTCGTGCGGTCGTCCGAGCGATGTCTTTCAAATTCTACTACAGGAGCGGATACGCACCGATCAGCGAGACCGTGTCGGCGAACGAGCGGATCCACACCTGGCTCCCCCTCGAACTCACCGCGGGGGCGCCGGAGACGGGCGGCCCCGGACCGACGAGTGGTAGCGCTGCGACCCCCCGGTCGCAGAGACCGAGCGTGACTCGCAGGGCGAGCGCGACGACCAGTCCACCGGTCACGAGGACTGTGCCGACCATCACGAGGCCGTACAGCGCCACGCCGATGCGGTAGACGGTGCGGTCCAGCGTAGTGGCGACCGAGCGGGCGAGGTGGAAGGGCGCGACGGCGACGGACGCGGCGTTGGCGGCCACCACCAGTACCGCTACCGCGGCCAGGCGGACCCGGAGGCCCCTGTCGGGCGCGTCCGCGGTCGACATCGACCGAGACCAGCGGTCCCGTAAACGATTGCGTCGACGCGCCACTCCACAAGAGACTTGCCGCAGATACCGCAACGTGTACTCGAATGACGACAGCCCCGGACAGGGCCCGCGACGAGGTGACGCTCCGCGAGTCGGTCCCGCCCCTCCGCGAGTGGGCGACGACGTTCGTCGTCGGCCTGTTCATGGGGACCGCCGACGGCGTCCCCGGCGTCTCCGGCGGGACCATCGCGCTCATCGCCGGCGTCTACGAGCGGCTCGTCGCCGCGATCAACGCCGTCACGCCCGACCGGTTCCTCGCTGGCCTCCGCGCGCTCACGCCGCTCGACGGCGGGGTCTCGCCCGACCGCGCCGCCGCCGTCCTCGAAGCGGTCGACGGCTGGTTCCTGATCGCGGTGATGGCGGGCGTCGGCACCGCCGTCGTGCTCGTCGGGCAGGTCGTCGAGTTGGCGAACGAACGCGCTCCAGTGCTCCTCTTTGGCTTCTTCTTCGGCCTCATCGGCGCCTCCGCGGTCATCCTCCTGCGAGCGGTCGCCATCCGGACGCTCCCCGAAGTGGTCGCTGCACTCGCGGGTGTCGTCGTCGCATTCGTCGCTTCGGGCCAGTCCGAGACGGTGCTCTCCGGCGGCGGCCTCCCGGTGGTCTTCGTCGCCGGTGCCGTCGCGGTCAGCGCCATGATCCTCCCGGGGCTCTCCGGGTCGCTCCTGCTCGTCATCCTCGGGCAGTACACCTACATGTACACGCAACTGGGGAACTTCTTGGAGGGGGTCGTGGCGCTCGCGACCGGCGGCCCGCTCGACGCGCTCGTCGACTCCGCGGGCGTCGTCGTGACCTTCATCCTCGGCGGCCTGGTCGGCCTGTTCACCATCGCGCGAGTCGTCCGCAAAGCGCTCGACATCAATCGAGAGGTGACCTACGCCTTCCTCGTCGCGCTCGTCCTCGGCGCGCTCCGAGCGCCGGTTACGACCCTCGGCGGTCCGGAGTACTCCGTGACGTGGAACGCCTCGACGCTCCAGGCGTTCGCCGGACTCGCCGTCGCCGGAGCCGCCCTGGTCTTCGTCCTCGACTGGTACGCCGTCGACATCGACCTCGACGGAGTGTGACCGGCCGAGAGCGGTCTGTCGGCGTGCGCTTTTTGCCGCCACCGGCATACACCCGGATATGAGTCCGCCTGTCGAGCGGGCCGGTCCGCCCGAGACGCGCCGCGACGTCATCACCGAGACCCTCCACGACACCGACGTCCCCGACCCCTACCGCTGGCTAGAGGCCGACGACGAAGCGGTCGCCGAGTGGACCGACGCCCAGAACGACTACGCCGACGCCGTCCTCGACACGCCCATCCTCGAGCGACCCGGCGACGACCACGGGCGCTGTTCGTCGGGGAATCGCCCGACCACGGGACGGGGCTGGTCGACCCCAACGAGTGGCCCGAGAACGACGACCCCGACGCGCCGACGCGGTCGATGAGCTGGTTCGTCCCGTCCTACGACGGCGAGCACGTCGCCTACGGTGTCACCGAGGGCGGCGACGAGCAGCACGACGTCCACGTGCTCCGCACCCGTGACAGCGAGGAGGCGACCGACCACGGTCACGAGTCCACAGACGGGGTCGTACCCCGCGCACACGGCGTCGGTGCGTACTGCAAGACGGCCGTCGTCGGTGCGCTGTTCACGCTCTCACCGCCGCTCTCGATGATCCTCTTCGCCTCGACGCTCTTTCCCCCAGTACGGCGGCACCGTCGCGCTCGCGGTCGCAGCCTATGCCGCTCGATCACGACGACCATGAGTGCCATCGGTGCCGGCGTCGGTACGCTCTTCGGCGTGACCGCCGCCAACCCTCGGCTCCACGCCGGCGCTCGCGTACTCGGCGTCGTCGTCGTCGGCTTCGCCGTCTCGACGCTCTCCGGAACCGTTCTCTGACTGCCGTGGAGACCGTCCGTTCGTTCTGATCGCACGTCCATCCGCGCTGCCGTACCGGACCTATCCGTAGTGTGGCACCGATTTCCACGCTCTCGCGGTTTCTACCGAATGATAATGGCAAAAAGGGGTTATCCGTCTCCGGCCCGTTCGTTCAGATACTGTGACCCTCTACGCCTCCACTACACTCGGACCCGACAGCTTGCGGAAAACGACGCTGTTCTGCCCGGAGTGTGGACACGCAAGTTCGAGTGACGGCGACTGGATCATCCGAGAACGCGCCGGCCGAGCGGAGTACAACTGTCCCGACTGCGAGACGGCGATCACCACCCGAAGTCAACGCGAACTCCCGCAATACGCCTGATCGGTCGCCACAGCCCACAGAACGCTCCGTTCTGCCGTCCACCGAGCAACGTTTCGTCCCGACCGTCAGATCGGCGGCCCCGCATCGGTCTTCGACGGAAGCTTTTTGCTACACACTGTGAAAGTGTGTGGAGAATGGTCTTCCCAGTTAGTCTGGTAACTGGGTTGGTGTTGGGTCTGGGGAGCGCGCTCGGCTTCAGTGTCGCGTACGTCGCACTGCGACACCGGGACCATCCGGCCGCCCGACCACTGGCGGGCATAGCCGCGCTCCCTGCGATGGCGGGGGTGTGTTACACTGTCCTCGTCGTCGTTCCGGATTCGATGGCGACCCGACCGTTGTTGGCCGTCGGGTCAGCGCTAACGATCTTCAGCGTCGGGTATTTTCTGCTGTTTACGCTGGCCTACACCGGACGGAACGACTGGCTGACGCCGCGTCGTAGTCGGTCGATCCTCGGGGTCTTCGGAGTGCTGGCGGTGGTCGCCGCTCTCGACGGGCTCACGATGCAGGTGACCGTCGAGACGGTCAACGGACTGACGTACCCGCTGATGCCGCACAGGACGGATGGGCCGGTGTTCCTCCTCCTCCTCACGTCGTCGTACGCGTCTATCTTCGTCGGCCTCGGACTGCTCCTCCGGTTTCTCATCGCGCCGCGAAACGTGTACCGCAAGCAGACGGCGTTTATCGCCACCGCTATCGGGATCACCGTCACCGGAGGAGTCGTCTTCGAAGCGGGGGTGAAGTTCCATCCCGGACTGAACTTCGTCTCGGTGCTGTACACCGTCGAGGCCCTGCTCATCGCGCTGGCGCTGTTTCGCTACGAGTTCCTGACCGTCGAACCGCTCGCACCCGACGTCGTCCTGGAGCAGATCAACGACCCGGTCGTCGTCCTCGACGAGTCGGACGCGATCGTCGATTCGAACCCCGCCGCTCGGCGACTGGTGGACGTGTCTGACCCCGTCGGCGTCCCGGTCCACGACCTCCTCCCGGGCCTCCTGGGGGCCGCAGCGAGAGCCGACGAGTACGTTCCACCGGACAGCGAGGTCGAATCCGGGGGGACACTCGACGTGTACGACCTCAACGCCGCCCCGATAAGCGACCAGTACGACCGCGACCGCGGGACGGTCGTCGTGCTTCGCGACATCTCGGTCCAGAAGCGACGCGAGCGAACGCTCGAACACCTCCAGTCGGTCGGTCAGCGCCTCCTCGGCGCGGAGACGGAGACCGAAGCGCTCGACATTGCGGTCACCGCCGCACACGAACTGCTCGACTACCCGTACTCGGGCGCGATGCTGTACGACGAAGACACCGATGCGCTACGTCTGGCGTCGTACGCGGACCCGCTCGCGGCGGCTTTAGAGGACGCGCAGGTCGACGGTGGAATGGCCGTTCAGCCGGGTTCGAGCGACGTCTGGAGGGTGTTCGAATCCGGCGAACCGATGCTAGGTGACCCCGTCGACGTCCCGGACCACGTGGACCTCCAGGACGAGATCGGCGGGTCGTTGCTGTACCCGCTCGGCGACCACGGCGTCCTCGGCATCAGCGCGGGACCGGACCACGAGGGGTTCTCCGACGACGACCGCCGCTTCGCCGACATCCTCGCGTCGACGACCGAGAACGCCCTCGACAGAGTCGAGAAAGAGCGCGAACTGCGCGAGAACCGGGAACTGCTCGCCACTCGAGCCGAACAGATCGAGTTCTTCAACAGCGTGCTCCGCCACGACCTCCTGAACGGCATGCAGGTCGTCCAAGCGCACGTCGACATTCTCGCGGAGCGTGTCGACGAAGACGTGGCAGACCACGTCCAGGTCATCGACGGCTGGACCGAAGACATCGTCACGCTCACCCAGAACGTCCGCGCCGTCACCGGAGCTGTCGACGACGACGACGCAGTCGCGTTGGCGCCGGTCGACCTCGGAGCGACGCTCTCCGAGCGGGTGAGCAAGGTACGGGACAGTCACGACGCGGTCAGCATCGAGGTCGGACCGGGCCTCGACGCGCTCCCGGTGGTCATGGCGGACGACTTCCTCGGGCAGGTGTTCGAGAACCTGCTCGGGAACGCTATCGAACACAGCGACCGGGAGCATACCGAAATCGTCGTCTGCGCCGCCGCCGACGACGAGACGGTCACCGTCTGGATCGCTGACAACGGACCGGGGATCGACGACGACGTCGCGGACGAGGTCTTCGAGCAGTCGGTTACGTCCGACGACTCGGGCTCGGTCGGGTTCGGGCTGTACTTCGCGAGACTGATGATAGACCGTTACGGCGGCGATATCCGGTTCGAGGACCGCTCCAAGTGGGTCCCACCGAGCGGGCGGATCGACCGCGACGCTACCCGTGGTGCCGTCGCCGTCGTCGAACTCCCGACCCGGCGCGAAGCGGACGAACGGGCCAGCGTCGGGCGGTCCGGAATGGACGACTGAGCGAGGCGAACGGGCCGGACGACCGAGCGAGGCGAGCGGGACGAGCGCCGTCGGAAGGTCGGGATGGGAGGCTGGCGGCCGGGCGAAGCCGACCGGTTACCCGCGCGCACCTCCCCGGCAGCCGTCCCGTCACCCGGCGACCGCCGGTAGACATCCTTTTCAGCGCGGCTGCCCGTGGTCACAGTATGAACATCGTCCCGGACACGAGCGTGGTCATCGACGGCCGCGTGTCCGAGCAGGTCGACGCCGACGCCGACCCGGACTCCGACGCAGTCGGCGAGGGGTTCGCCGGTGCCACCGTCTACGTCCCCGAGGCGGTCGTCGGCGAACTCGAAGCGCAGGCCAACGACGGCCGCGAGAGCGGGTGGGACGGGCTGGGGGAACTCCAGCGCCTCGCCGACCGCCACGAGGACGGCGCGGTCACCGTCCAGTACGTCGGTCGCCGCCCCGCCGAGGTCGAACAGCGCGAGGCGGGCGAGGGCACGATCGACGCGATCATCCGCGATCTCGCCGACGAACACGACGCCACGCTCGTCACCAGCGACATCGTCCAGAGCGAGGTCGCGAAGGCAACGGGGCTCGACGTGCTCTACCTCGAACCCCGCGGCCGGGACGCCGAGTCGCTCGACATCGAGCACTTCTTCGACGAGACGACGATGAGCCTCCACCTCAAGGTCGGCGTCGCGCCGATGGCCAAGCGCGGCGAGATCGGCGACATGCACTACGAGCAGATCCGCGACGAGGTTTCGACCGAGACCGACCTCAAGGAGTGGGCCCAGGACATCGAGAACTCGGCCCGCGCCAGCGCCGAGGGGTTCGTCGAACTCAACGAACCGGGCATGTCCATCGTCCAGTTCAAACAGTACCGGATCGCCATCGCGCGGCCGCCGTTCTCGGACAAACTGGAGATCACGGCCGTCCGGCCCATCGTCAAGACGGACCTCGACGACTACGAGCACGCCGACGAACTGCGCGAGCGCCTGCTCAAGCAACAGCGCGGCGTCCTCATCTCCGGGTCGCCCGGGGCCGGGAAGTCCACCTTCGCACAGGCCGTCGCGGAGTTCCTCGCCGATTCGGACTTCGCCGTCAAAACCATGGAGAAACCCCGCGACCTCCAGGTCGGCGACGACATCACCCAGTACACGGAGCTCGGCGGGTCGATGGCCAAGACCGCCGACTCGCTGCTGATGGTCCGCCCCGACTACACCATCTACGACGAGGTGCGCAAAACCGACGACTTCGAGGTGTTCGCGGACATGCGGCTGGCCGGCGTCGGCATGGTCGGCGTCGTCCACGCCACCCGAGCCATCGACGCGCTCCAGCGGCTCGTCGGTCGCGTCGAACTCGGGATGATCCCGCAGGTCGTCGACACCGTCGTCTACATCGAGGCCGGCGAGGTCGACACCGTCTACGACGTGACGACCGAGGTCAAGGTCCCCGAGGGGCTGATGGAGGAGGACCTCGCGCGCCCGGTCATCATGATCCGCGACTTCGAGACCGGCCAGCCCGCCTACGAGATCTACACCTTCAACCGCCAGGTCGTCACCGTCCCGATCGGCGCGGACGAGCAGGGCGCGGGCACCGAGAGCGGGACCGAACGCATCGCGAAACAGGAGGTCGAACGGGAGATCCGCGCTATCGCGCACGGCCACGTCGAGGTCGAGATCCGCGACCCCGACACCGCCATCGTCTACGTCGAAGACGACGACATCTCCGCCGTCATCGGCAAGGGCGGCGGCCGCATCTCCGACGTCGAGGACCGTCTCGGCATCGACATCGACGTGCGCAGCTTCAGCGAACAGCCACAGGGCGCAAGCGGCACTCCGAGTGCGTCCGGTAGTTCCGGTGGTTCGAGCGGGGGCGCCACGGGCGGCGAGACCGTCGCGCCGGAGATCACGTCCCGCCACGTCGTCATCCCGATGGACGGCTACGAGGGCGAGACCGTCGAAGTGCAGGCCGATGGCGAGTACCTCTTCACCGCGACCGTCTCGCGCGGCGGCGAGGTGCAGGTCTCCCGCGGCTCGGCCATCGCCGAAGAACTCGAACGGGCCATCGACCGCGGGAAGACGCTCATGGTGTCGCCGTCGTGAGATAGCGTCCGACGAGCGCTCGACGGGTACGGACCCCTCGCTCTCAGGCCGTCTCTGTTTTTGCTGGCACGCTGACACCGAGAACGCCCACTGACCGTCTCCGTTCCCGTATTTCAGGTTCACCGTCGTCTCGTAGTATGGAAGCTGTCTGTCGAGGCCAAGGCTATCTCGGGTGAGGAGGGACCTGTCGCCCGGCCGAACTGCGAGTCGTCTATGACGGTCGACAGCGGGAACGTGTCGTTCAGCGCGTCGGGACTGACCACGACGCGGAACCGCTCGACCGGGTACTCCCGCTCCTCGCTGGACCTGTGAACGCACGCGAACGTCCCGCGTTCGAGGGGTTCGATCTCGAAGGTCCTGGCGTCGAGTATCCAGTTGACCGTCGAGGCGGGTGCGTCCGTCTCGGTCGGTGTCTCGGTCATCGTCCCGGTCACAGCCGGCGTCTCGGTCTCAGTCTCGATTTCGGCCGACGTTCCGGTCGCAGTCCCCGTCTCGCTCGCAGTCCCGGTTCCAGTCGGCGTCCGGGTTTCGGCCCCCTCGCCGCAGCCGAAGCGATACGTCGTCTCCTGCCGACCGAGCGCGAGAGTCATTGCAGCGGTAACATGGCGCATCAGATAGAGCGGTCTTACCGTGTGAAATTCGTGGATGTGGCCGCTCATACCGAACGGAACCGGGGCGTTACTCGGGTACGGAAAGCGGGTCGTCAGTCGGCAGACGCGGGCGCTTCGGAGTCGCAGTCGGGTTTGTCGATCTCGTAGAGGTTCTGTCGGGCGTCGGCGAAGTAGACGTCCTCCTCGACGACGCCGACGTCTTCGAGGCGTTCAAGGGCGTAGCGGACGGTGCGTGCGGAGAGCATCGACTCCTCGACGATCCCTTTCTGCGTGAGCGGACCGTCGTATTCGAGTACTTTGAAGACGAGTTTCGCGCTCGGCGGCAGGTCGCTGAGGTCGTCCCCGTCTGTCTCGGGCATCGATAGACGACAGGGGCGCGCTCGCAATAAAGATTGACACTGGTGTTAGTCATACTGCCGGCTGTACGTCTGTCACGAATTTCGCCGCCCCGAGGCGGGGAATATCTTCACGAAGTTATAGCCGGCAGTATCAATATCCGCGGGGTCGGACAATGTTCGGCGGAAACCCGCGATCCACGTGACGGCTGGCGTCGCGGTTCGGCCCGGGGGGCGGTCGTGTCGATCCCCCGTGAGCGCGTCGGGCCAGCGAGGGCGCGCCGCCGGGACGGGGAACGAACGGCTTTTGGGGCCGCGAATCGGACACGGAGGTATGGCTACCGAAACCGCCGAGGGCTGGGACGACCACCTCCGGGGGCTGACGGTGACGACGTTCGCCTCCTTGCTCGGCATCGCCGCCGGGATGGGGGCGTCGGCGCTGGCGTCCGGCCCGAACGACCGGCTCGGGATCTACCTGCTCGGGGCGGCCGTTCTCGTCCAGCTTCCGGTCTACACGGCGATCGGCATCAACGTAGACGACTTCGGCGTGAAGGAGTACCTCTACATCGCCTTCATCACCTTCTCGCTGTGGTTCGTCTCGTGGGGAGTCCTGCTGACCGCTGGCACCTCCCTGTAACGATGGCAGACGATTCCATCGCGGTCGTCGACCTCGACCGCTGCCAGCCCGACCGCTGTAACTACGAGTGCGCGAACTTCTGCCCGCCCAACCGCTCGGGCAAGGAGTGCATCGTCACGCGCGAGGAGCGCTTCGGCGAGGACGAACCCTACGAGGGCGGCCCCGACCAGATCCACATCTCGGAGGAGATCTGTCTCGGCGAGTCCTGTGGCATCTGCGTCAACAAGTGCCCGTTCGACGCCATCGAGATCATTAATCTCCCGCAGGAGCTCGACGACGACCCCGTCCACCGCTACGGCGAGAACGCCTTTGCCCTCTACGGCTTGCCCGCACCCCAGGAGGGACAGGTCACCGGTATCCTCGGCCCGAACGGCATCGGGAAGACCACCGCCGTTCGCATCCTCGCCGACGAGACGGCGCCCAACCTCGGGCAGGTCTCGGGCGACCCGCCCGGCTGGGAGGCCGTCATGGACGAGTACCGCGGGACGGAACTACAGAACTACCTGCAGGAACTCCGCGACGGCGACGTGACCGTTGCACGCAAACCGCAGTACGTCGACCAGATACCCGACCAGTTCGACGGCACGACGCGCGAACTGCTCGAACGGACCGACGAGCGCGGCGCGCTCGACGACCTGGTCGAACGCGTCGGGATCCGCCCGGTCGTCGACCAGGACATCGACACGCTCTCGGGCGGCGAACTCCAGCGCGTCGCCCTCGTGGCCTGTCTCGCTCGCGACGCCGACTTCTACTTCCTCGACGAGCTGACGCCGTACCTCGACATCGGCCAGCGGATGACCGCCGCGCGACTCGTCCGCGAACTCGCAGACGAGGAGGACCGCTCGATGCTCGTCGTCGAACACGACCTCGCGATCCTCGACCTGTTGGCCGACACCGTCCACGTCGCGTACGGGACCGCCGGCGCGTTCGGCGTCATCACCTCGCCGAAGTCGACTAAAAATGGCATCAACGAGTACCTCGGCGGCTATCTCGAAAACGAGAACATGCGAGTCCGCCAGGAGTCCATCACCTTCGAGGAACACGCCCCGCGCCAGGGCGCGGACGGCGATGTCGTCGTCGAGTACCCCGCCCTCACCAAGTCTTACGGCGAGGGCGAGTTCTCGCTCGACGTCGAGGGCGGCACGATCCAGGAGAACGAGGTGCTCGGCGTCGTCGGCCCGAACGGGATCGGGAAGTCGACGTTCGCCGAGCTGCTCGCCGGGCGGCTCCGGCCGGACACGGGCGAGGTCGACGCGCGACTGGACATCGCGTACAAGCCCCAGTATGTGGAGATCGACCAGCCGATGCGCGTCGACGCCTTCCTCGCCTCGATCACCGACGACTTCGGCACCTCCTACTGGAACACGGAGGTCGCGGACCCGCTCCAGCTGAACGAGATCATGGAGCAGGACCTGACCGACCTCTCCGGCGGCGAGCGCCAGCGCGTCGCCATCGCGGCCTGCCTCTCCGAGGACGCCGACCTCTACCTGCTCGACGAGCCGTCAGCCCACCTCGACGTGGAACAGCGGGTGCGCGCCACCAACGCCATCCGCCGCTACGCCGAGAACCACGACGCCACCGCGCTCGTCATCGACCACGACATCTACATGGTCGACCTGCTGGCCGACCGCCTGCTCGTCTTCGACGGCGAGCCGGCCGAGCACGGCCACGCGTCGCCGCCGGTCGGCATGCGCGACGGCATGAACCAGTTCCTCGAGAACCTCGACATCACCTTCCGCCGCGACGAGCGCACCGGTCGCCCGCGCATCAACAAGCCGGGCAGCCAGCTCGACCGCGAGCAGAAGAACGCGGGCGAGTACTACTACTCGGACTGACGGCGGACTCGCCGCCGGCTCCGCGGCCCTTCGTACGCCGGCAGTGACCGTATCGCTCTGACGGGCGTTACCGTCCGTACGAGCGCTCATCCATGCCCGAAATCGGATACACGCTGTCGAGCGAGGAGCACCACCCCAACGACCTCGTCGAGTACGCCAGTCGAGCCGAGGCGGTCGGGTTCGACTTCCTCTCCGTCTCCGACCACTTCCACCCGTGGAACACCGCGCAGGGCGAATCACCGTTCGTGTGGTCGACGCTCGGTGGGGTCGCGGCGGCGACCGAGGACATCGACGTCGGCGTCGGCGTCTCTGCGCCGATCGTCCGCATACACCCGGCGGTCTACGCGCAGGCGACCGCGACGGCGGCCGCGATGTTCGACGGCCGGGCGTTCTACGCCGGCGTCGGGACCGGCGAGGCGCTCAACGAACACGTCCTCGGCGACCGCTGGCCCGAACACGAGGTCCGCCTGGAGATGCTCGAAGAGGCCGTCGAGGTGGTCGACAGGCTCTGGTCGGGCGAGGAGGTCAGCCACCACGGCGAGCACTACACCGTCGAGAACGCGAAACTGTTCACGCTGCCCGAGGAGCGGCCGCCGGTCTGCGTCTCGGCCTACGGCGAGCGCGCCGCGACGGCCGCAGCGGAGTTCGGTGACGGCTTCTGGGCCGTCGGCCCCCAGGACACCGTCCAGACGTGGGAAGACAACGGCGGCGAGGGCCCCCGGTTCTGCCAGCTCCAGGCCTGTGTCGCCGACAGCGAGGGCGAAGCCGTCTCGACCGCCCACGAACTGTGGCCGAATTCGGCGCTCCCCGGCGAGCTCGGGAACGTCCTGCCGACGCCGGCCCACTTCGAACAGGCGACTCAGCTGGTCTCCGAGGACGACATCGCCGAGGGGAGCATCATGACCGGCCCGGACGCCCAGCAGCACATCGACTCCATCCAGGAGGCCCTCGACGCGGGGTACGACCACGTCTACACGATGCAGATCGGCGACGACCAGGCGGCGCTGTTCGACCTCTATCGGGAGGACGTGCTCCCGTCGTTTTAGCTGGGCGCCGACCGCGCTCCACGGCACTGTTCAGATAAGAGTCTAACTGCGACTACCGCAGACAGCGTGAAAGCCCCCGCTAGCTCCGGTCGAGGGGCTCGCTGCGCTCCTCACTGCGTTGCGGTGCTTACGTCGCCCGTCTTCCCGGAGCCAGCGGCCCCTTTCAGTCCCACCCGATTCAGCCGGTTCAACGGTCTGAGCGGGTGGGA
>PXSD01000002.1:0-4881 GCA_003023165.1 Halobacteriales archaeon QS_9_67_15
GGAGCGTGGTTCGAAAGACGCCAGAGGCGTCTTTCGTCATCACGAGAGAGCTTCGCTCTCTCGAACGACAGCGAGCCGCGGGAGGCGAGCGTCTCGAGGCTTTCAGCTGGTGTCTGCGCTCTCTTCGGCGGGTTTTGCTAAACTAAACACTGCCGTTTGCACCGAGCGGACGCTCCGGGCGCTGGCAGCCCGGTGGCTGTCCGAGCGGCCGATTCTCGCCCGCACCTCCGGTTTCGGCGTCCTCGAACCCGCCACGAGGATGGCCCCCGTCGCGCGAGTGTCGCTACGACTATCGTCGTCCCGTCCGCAGTCCCGTCCATGACTCCTCGTTCGTGGGCCGGGGCGACGGCCGACTCGCTTCTCGCCGCGGTCGGGCTCTACCTCGCTCTGTTCCCCGGATTCTCCGTTCTCTACGCGCTCCTGACCGGGGCAGACCTGTTCGCTCAGACGCCCCAGGCTGTCGCGTTCGTGGTCGCGGTGAGCGGGGCGTACCCGTTCGTCGCCGGCGACTGGTCGCATCGGCGACTCGCGGTGTTCGTCGTCGCGCTGTACGTCGCGAGCGGCGGGGCGGGGCTCGCCGGACTCGCACTGCTCCAGTCGTTCGACGCGGGGCTCCCGTCGACTGTCGTCGCTCGCGCAGGTGCACTGGCAGTGGCCTATCCGGTCGCCGTCGCGGCCGCGTTCAGAGACCGGGTGCGGCAGCGACTCGGGTTCCGGCCGATAGACGCGAGCGAGTCCGAGTGGCGCTGACGGACCGGTCCCGCGCGGAGGCGGACGGAGTCGGCACCTTGAAATCCGCGAAGCACCTACAAAGGGTACGATGAGCATCGAGACCGACGCGACGGGGACGGACGCCGACGAGGGTGTCGACGCGCTCGCACGAAAACTCGGCGAGGAGATCGCGAACCTACCGGTCTACGAGCGCTATCAGGAGGCCAAGCAGGAGGTCGAAGCGGACGAGGGCCTCCAGGAGGAGATCCGCGAGTTCGAGCAGATCCGCGAGGAGTTCATGCTTGCGCGCCAGACCGGCGAGGCGACCCGCGAGGACCTCCGGACTCTGCAGGACGCCCAGGAGGAGCTCCACGAGAAGCCGAAGATGTCCGACTACCTCCAGGCGCAAAACGAGCTCGAACTCCGCCTGCAGGAACTCAACGAGGTCGTCTCCGAACCGCTGACGGTCGACTTCGGCGGCAAGGCCGGCGGCTGCTGCGAGGACTGATACGGATTATTGTAGCGATTTACCGGTACGCGCCGACCCCGGGGTCGGCACAATCCGGAAATAATCTACAATAATCGACTGGGGCGAGACGGCGGACAGCGACTGGGGCGACTGGCTCCCGCGAGCGGTCGAAGACGCGTCGCCGGACACCCTCGCGGTCTGGTACCTGGGGTGTAACGGCTTCATCCTCAAGGCGAGCGACGAGACGACCGTCTTCATCGACCCGTACGTCGGCGTCGGACGACCGCCGCGGACGGTCCGGATGATCCCGGTGCCGTTCGACCCCGAGGACGTCGCCGAAGCCGACGCGATCTTCGGCACGCACGAGCACATCGACCACGTCCACGGACCGAGTCAGGCGCCGATCCTCGCGAACACCGGCGCGAAGTTCTACGCCTCGGACTCGGGCCACGAGGTCGTCGCCGACGAGGACTGGACGGGTCACTGGGACGTGACCGACGACCAGCTCCACGAGATCGAGGAGGGCGACACCGTCGAGGTCGGCGAACTGACCGTCCACGTCGAGCCGGCGAACGACCCGGACGCGATCCACCCGGTGTCGCTCGTCTTCGAGCACGAGGCGGGCACGTTCTTCCACGGCGGCGACGCGCGCCCGGGCGAGTTCGAACAGGTCGGCGAGGAGTACGACATCGACGTCGGTGCGCTGGCGTTCGGTGCCATCGGTAACATTCGCGACAAGGAGACGGGCGAGCCGGTCCGGACCCAGTGGTACAACACCGAGAACATGATCGTGCAGGCGGCGAACCACCTCCAGTTGGACACGCTGGTCCCGACCCACTGGGACATGTGGAAGAACATGACGACGGAGCCGACGGTGCTGCACAGCCACGCAGCGAGCTACGAGTATCCCGCGTCACTGGAGATCGTCGAGGTCGGCGACCGGTTCGACCTCTAATCTGGGCCACGACCGGGACCCGATACTTCAGTCGTCTTTGCGACCGACGCCCGGTCCTGCGATCCGCGACCGCCGACGGTCTCGTGTCCCCGTCACATCCGTTTGATGTGAAAGAATAGGGACAATAAGTATCATTAAGTTAGTCGCTAAAAGAGAGAGAACACATGAGTGATTCACAGCAATACGAGAGAGTGTCAGTGTCCTCGGACGGGGTAACCGTAGACAAGCGGTTCGAGGAGGAGGAGTTCCCCGTTCCGGCCATCGCGTTCGAGATCACGTCGGCACGGTCGGAGACGGTCACGGTCACGATCATCGACGACGTGCCGGAAGACGTGGCCGTCGAGGACCTCGGGTTCCATCCCGAGTACGGGAGCGAGTACTGGACGATAGACGAGGACCAGATCACCTTCGAGCGAGAGATCGAGGCGGGTTCCGAGTACACGACTGTCTACGGGATCCGAGCAACAGGCACGGACAACGTCGAGCAGTTCCTCACCCAGCCGCGGATCGAGCGAGTCGACCCGCCGCTCGAGGAGGGCGGTGACGGCGGCGGTGTCGTGGACGAAAGTGGCAGCGACGTGGTGCGCGACGTCATCTCCGGGGACAGCGACGCGGTCCCGGGACTGGACGACGAGGACGACGAGGACGACGGCGACGACGTCGGGACGCTCGACCTCAAAGATCCAAATGAACCGAACGATTCGAGTTCGGGTGGCAGCGGGGCTTCGAGTGACTCGGGCGGGTCCGGTGGCGGCAGTGTCGCGCTCGAAGACGCCGAGGTCGACACGCTCGTAGGCGCGCTGGCGGCGGAGATCCGCAACAAGAACGTCGACGCGGAGGACGTCAAACTGCTCCGAAAGGCGTTCGACCTGGCGGACGACAACGGCGGGAGCGTCGACGCGCGCATCCAGCACCTCCAGACGGAAGTCTCGGATCTGCTCGCGTACACGGGCGCACTCGAGGAGTTCCTCGACGAGAACGGGACCGGCGACGAGATCATCGACGACTTCCGCGAGCAGGTCGAGTCCTTCGAGTCGGAGCTCGAGGAAGTCCGCGAAATGACCTTGAGTCACGACGAGTCGCTGTCCAGCGTCGAGGACACCGTCGAGGAGGTCGAGTCGTCGATGGACTCACTCCAGTCGGACATGGACGATGTGCTCTCGGACATCGAGGCAGTACAGAGCGACGTCGACAGCGTCGAGGAGTCGGTCGAGACCGTCGAGGGCGAAGTGGACGGGCTCGAGGAGCAGATCGGCGACATCGACGTCGAGGACGTCAAGGCCGACATCGAGGACATCTACGAGGAGATCGAGGAACTCAAAGAGTGGCGCGAACAGCTCTCGTCGGTCATCGGCGGCGACTGATCGAGCGGAATCGAGCACCGAAACGGTGGCTGTGATTCCGGCGGAGACCGGACCCGTTTTACGCGCCGCTCGCGTGTCGTGTACCAATGACGACCGTCAGCGTCGCCGTGCCGCGGAAGGGGCGTCCCCTGGGAGCGGTGCTGGAGCGACTGGCCGACGAGGCGAGCGTCGCCGCCCTGGCCGACGACGTGGTCTCGACGCTCAGGTACGAGAAAGCGGTCACGAAAGGGAGCCAGTCCGCGACCGGCGACGTCTACGAACGACTCGCGACCTACAGCGACGACACCGACCCGCACGCGCCCGAGTACACGCTCGTCAGGGACGACCGGCAGGGGATGCCGCGGCGGACCGTCTTCGACAGCCTGACCGTCCCGATAGACGAGGGCCTCGACCTGCGACTGGTGGGCCGCGAAGAGCCGTTCCGCGCCGACCGCCGGGTATCCGTGAGAAGAGACGAACGGACGGGATCCGGCGACGACCGCGCTACTCGTCGGCGTCGTCCGCTGTGTCCTCGGTCGGCTCGGTCGCGATGACGTCGAGCGGCACGTCGCGCAGGGCACCGCCGACGTCGCTCTTCGCGATGCGCTGGGCGTGTTCCTCGCTCTCGGCGTTGAACACGTCCATCTCGAGGACCAGACCGACCAGCGCCGTGTCGGCGGCGATGTACGCGGAGTCGAAGGGCTCGCCACACGCCGGGCAGTTCGTCGCGCCGACGCCGACTTCGACGTAGTCCATGTCCTCCCGGTTGAGGCGCTTGCCCGCCTCGCTGATGGCGACGCCGATGGCGTCGTCGATGTTCTCCACGTCGTGAACCAACCAGGCTGCTTCCATCACTACGATGTAGTTCATACACCGTACTCCGCGTCTCATCGTAATCCTGTTTTTGATCCGCACGCGTGAACTGTCCGACCGAAACTCGCGCCACTTCCAACCGTCACGCCACTCGCTCCAGCCCGTCACTGTCGCCGCTCCCGACCGGTTCCGAGTCGGATCGGGTGTTCACTCGCCGCTGTGTCGCTGCGCACGTCACCGAAAAGGAGGCCATAAGTTATGAGAATCGCTGCGGTCACCAAGCGACCTGTTACTCTATCGAGGACCCGTCCGGGACAGGAGTTGTCGATATCCCGACCGAACGCCTAATCGCAAGACAGTGGCGGAATTAAACTTCATGATCCATCATTACTATCCTCGGACCGAAGGGAAAGCTTATGTACTATCATCGATGGAGAACGGAGCATACCACGATGCGTTCCGCGCTCAACCGTGCAATCGTCTCCGCACTGTACCAGCTGACCCTGTTCGCCGGCATCCTGCTGCTGCCGCTGGCGCTCGTCATGCGGAAAGTCGGCGTCACGCTCCCGGTCCACCGCGCCGTCAGCGAG
>PXSD01000002.1:4935-23579 GCA_003023165.1 Halobacteriales archaeon QS_9_67_15
ACTCCATGCGCGACCCATTCGCTGGTTCGGAGTTTTCGCAAAATCTGCACCGCCCCGACGCCGGGATGCCCGACCCGACCGAGCCGGAGATCGGCTCGTTCCCGGACGAGTCCCAGCAGGCCAACGACCAGGACGCGGTCAACAAGACCGGCACCACGACGATCGGCATCACGGCCGAGGACGGCGTCGTCATCGCGACGGACATGCGCGCGTCGCTCGGTGGCCGTTTCGTCTCGAACAAGACGGTCCAGAAGGTCGAGCAGATCCATCCGACGGGCGCGCTGACGCTCGTCGGATCCGTCGGCGGCGCGCAGTCGTTCATCCGCACGCTCCGCGCCGAGGTCGACCTCTACGAGGCCCGACGCGACGAGGACATGAACATCAGCGCGCTCGCGACGCTTGCGGGCAACTTCGCTCGCGGCGGCCCGTTCTTCGCCATCAACCCGATCCTCGGCGGCGTCGACGACGAGGGGTCCCACGTCTTCTCCATCGACCCGGCCGGCGGCGTCATGGAAGACGACTACACGATCACCGGCTCCGGACTCACGGTCGCCTACGGGACGCTCGAGGACCGCTACGAGGACGGCATGGACCTCGACGAGGCCCGCAGCACCGCCGTCGCTGGCGTCCGCGCCGCCGCGGAGCGCGACACCGGCTCCGGCAACGGCGTCTACGTCGCGGAGGTCACCGCGGAGGGCGTCGACATCGAAGACTACCCGAACTTCGACGGCGTCGAGTAGCTCGCGCTCCTCTCTCGCTGTTCGACCGGCTAGCGACAGCGTTGGCGCGCACTGCTGGTTCTTCTCCACGTCGTCCCTCGTCCACTACGATTAATGCGGGGCACGTCGTGGGACGGGTATGGACCTCTTCGGAACCGCGGGTATCCGCGGCGACGTGCAGTCGAAGGTGACGCCGGAGCTCGCGCTCGCCGTCGGGCGAGCAGACGGCCTCGCGGCCGCGCTCGAATCGGGACTGTTGAGCGCCGGTGCGGACGTCACTCGGATCGGACAGGTGCCGACGCCGACCGTGGCCTACGCCGCCCAGCAGCGACGCGGCGTCATGCTGACGGCGAGTCATAACCCGCCCCACGACAACGGTATCAAGCTCTTCGCGGACGGGCAGGAGTACGACGCCGACGCGGAGGCGCGTATCGAACAGCGTGTCGAGGACGACACTGCTCCGGTCGCGTGGGACGAGTGGGGCGAGAGCGAACGCGCGGACGTGCTCGGAGCGTACCGCGACGCGGTCGCCGAGTACGCCCGGAACTACGGCGAACCGCTCGACGGCCTGTCGGTCGCCGTCGACTGTGGAAACGGGATGGCGAGCGTCGCGACGCCGCAGGTAGTGCGCGCGCTGGGCGCGGACGTGACCGCCATCCATGCGAACGTGGACGGCCACTTCCCCGGTCGGGAGAGCAAGCCGACGCCGGAGACGCTCCGCGACCTCCGCACCTACGTCGCCGAGGGCGACACCGACCTCGGGGTCGGACACGACGGCGACGCCGACCGGATCGTCGTCGTGGACTCGACCGGGGAGGTCGTCCACGAGGACACGGTCGTTGCGGTCCTCGGCGAGCACTACACGGCCCGGAGCGACGCCGAAGACCCCGTCGTCGTCACCACACCCAACGCCTCGGCCCGGATCGACGAACGGGTCCGCGCGGCGGGCGGGCGCGTCGAGCGCGTCCGACTCGGCTCACTGCACGAGGGGATCGCGTCCGCGCTCGAAACGGGGACCGATGACACCGAGGTCGTCTTCGCGGCCGAGCCGTGGAAACACATCCACACCAACTTCGGCGGCTGGATCGACGGCGTCACGAGCGCGGCGATTTTCTCGCGCCTGGTCGCGGGCCCCGGACTCGCCGTCCTCCGGGACCCGATCATCGAGCGACCGTACCGGAAAGTCAGCGTCGAGTGCTCGGACGACCGCAAGGCGTCGGCTATGGGCCTGATCGCCGACCGGTTGCCCGACCGGTTTTCGGACGCGACGGTCGACACGGAGTACGGCGTTCGGGTCGAACTCCCGGACGGCTCGTGGACGCTCGTCCGCCCGAGCGGGACGGAGCCGTACGTCCGTGTCTACGCGGAGAGCGACGACGTCTCCGAACTCGTCGACACCGTCACGACCGTCGTCCGGGGTGCCGTCGACGACGCCTGACTTCGCCACTCGACCGGTCGTCGTCCCGCATCGAACGCGCTCCCGTGGCCCGTGGCTATTAGTTCCGACCGGCCCACACTCAGGCCATGAGCGAACTACTCGAGGAGGCGCGGGCGGCGGTCGACGCCGCGTACGCCCCCTACTCGGAGTACGGCGTCGGCGCGGCGCTCCGGACTGCCGACGGGACAGTGTACACGGGCTGTAACATCGAGAACGCCAACTTCAGCAACAGCCTCCACGCCGAAGAGGTCGCGCTCGGGACCGCCGTCCGCGACGGCCACCGCGAGTTCGACCGCGTCGCGGTTTCGTCGGCGGAGCGAGACGGCGTGACCCCCTGTGGGATGTGTCGCCAGTCGCTCGCGGAGTTCTGCGACGAGTCGTTCGCCGTCGTCTGCGAGGGCGAGGACGGTCCGGTCGAGTACGAACTCGGCGAGTTGCTGCCCGAGACGATCTCCCGGGAGATGGTGGAACGATGAGCGGACCCGCAGACGACGCGGACGGGACGCCCGACAGCGAGGACCCCAACGACGACGAGCAGTACCACCTCGAAGTCGGCCCGGGCGACGTGGCCGAGAGCGTGCTCCTCCCGGGCAACCCCGAGCGCGTCGAGAAGATCACGGACGGCTGGGACGACCACGAGGTCGTCGCCGAACACCGCGAGTACCGCACCGCGACCGGTTCCTACGACGAGACGTCGGTCTCGGTCACGTCGACGGGTATCGGGTCGCCGTCGGCCGCCATCGCGGTCGAGGAACTCGCGCGCGTCGGCGTCGAGACGTTCCTCCGCGTCGGCTCTTGCGGTGCGATCCGCGAGGAGGCGTCGGTTGGTGACCTGGTCATCACCACCGGCGGCGTCCGCCAGGAGGGGACCAGCGAGGAGTACGTCCGCGAGGACTACCCGGCCAGCGCCGACGACCAGGTGGTCGCCGCGCTCGTGACCGCAGCCGAACGCCTCGACTACGACTACCACGTCGGCGTCACCGCGAGCACGGACAGTTTCTACGCCGGCCAGGGACGCCCGGGATTCGAGGGCTTCGAGGCCGCCGAGAGCGACGAGCTCGTCGAGAACCTCCGCGAGGCGAACGTCCTCAACTTCGAGATGGAGGCCGCGTCGATCCTGACGCTCGCGAACCTCTACGGCCTCCGGGCGGGGGCCGTCTGTACGGTGTACGCCAACCGCGTCACCGGCGAGTTCCGGACCGAGGGCGAACGCAAGGCCGCGACGGTCGCCAGCGAAGCCGTCTCGGTCCTCGACGACATGGACGCCGCCGCAGACGCCGCAGAGGCCGACCGCTGGCACCCGGGCCTCGGACTCGGCGGCGACTGACCGCGAACAGAATCACGGGCGGTCCCGGTCATCCGCTGTCCTCGACGGAAGGCTCTCGTCGCCGTCTTCCCCTGTCTCGACGACTTCGACCCGGGCGATCCTGGCACCATCGACCGCTTCGACCGTCACTCGATAGCCGTCGACCTCGACGCTGTCGTCGACCGCGGGTGCCCGACCGAGCCGGTCGAGGACCAGTCCGCCGACCGTCCCCACTTCTCGCGTCTCGAACTCCGTATCGAGTTCAGCTTCGAGGTCACTGACTACGACGCGCCCGTCGACCGCGTACGTCCCGTCTGCCTGCCGTTCGACCGACGGGTCCGGCTCGTCGACGTCGAACTCGTCTCGGATGTCGCCGACGATCTGCTCGACCACGTCCTCGACGGTCACCAGTCCCTCGAACGCGCCCCACTCGTCGATGACAGCGGCCATCTGGCTCTGCTCCGACTGGAACAGGGTCAGCAGGTCGTTCACCTGCCCGGTCTCGGGGATCAGCGGCATGTCGCGCGCGAGGTCCTCCGCAGTCACCGGCTTCGTGTCGGCAGTGGCTTCGCCGCCGAGTGTCTCGATCGCGCGCAGGACATCCTTCACGTCGAGGAATCCGACCACCTGGTCCGCATCGTCCGGTGCGAACAACGGATAGCGCGTGTGGCCGGAGTCGATGACGAGCGAGCGGAGTTCGGGGAGTGGCGTGTCGGCCTCGACGCTCACCACGTCGGGGCGGGGCACCATGACTTCCCGGACGGAGATGTCGTCGAGTTCGAACACACGCTCGACCATCTCGACCTCGTCCGTGTCGACGTGGCCCTCCGTCCCCGAGCGCGTGAGCACCGTCAGGATCTCCTCCTCCGAGAGCGTCTCCTCGGTCTCCGAGGCCGGCGGGATGCCGATCAGGCGCGTGAAGTAGTTCGCCGTGCCGTTGAAGACGACGATCCCGGGGACGAAGACGTAGTAGAAGAACTTCATCGGCGGCGAGACGAGCAGGGCGATACGCTCGGCTTGCGCGATGGCGATGGTCTTCGGTGCGAGTTCGCCGAAGACGACGTGGAGGAAGGTGATGAACGCGAAGCCGAGCCCCACCGCGATGAGGTGAACCGTGCTCTCGGGGAGGACCGGCCCGAGGACGGGTTCGATCAGCGCGGCGACGGCCGGCTCCCCGATCCAGCCGAGGCTCAGCGAGGAGACGGTGATTCCGAGTTGCGTCACCGCGAGGTAGTCGTCGAGTTCGTCCAGCGCGTCGCGGAGCAGCGTCGCGCCCGTTCGCCCCTCCGCGACCATCCGGTCGACCGCCGATGACCGGACTCTGACGTACGCGAACTCTGACGCGACGAAAAAGCCGTTCAGTGCGACCAGACACAGCGCTGCGAGCAGCCGTCCCGTCGAGAACAGGAGGTCTACCATCGGTGGCTCTGACCCGACGGCCTATCGTGACTCGTGACAGTCATGGGCGCGGTAGGAATGGACGGCCGTTAATACTGGTGTCCCGACCGCACACCCACCACCTCAGGGGTTCGGTCGCTCGCGAGCGACCGTGACGACACCGTCGAGGTCGGTCGCCTCGTACGTCGGCGTCACCGAGAGTTCCACGGTCTTCCAGTCGGGCCGCCGCAGGAACACGGAGTCCATGCCGGCCCGGTCGGCCGCGACGATGTCGCTCTCGCTGTCCCCGACGTAGAGCGCAGCGTCCGGGCTCACGTCGAGGTCGTCGAGCGCGCGCTCGAGGTAGTGCGGGTTCGGCTTCTTCAGTCGGATGCTCTCGACGGTCTTCGGACGCCCGTAGTAGGTCTCGAAGTGCGACGCCAGCCCGTAGTTCTTTAGGATGTACTCGACGAGGGTGTGGTGATTGCTACTGACGACGCCTTTGTCCTGCGGCAGGGAGTCGAGCGCGGCCACGTCGCTGTACACCCCGCGGTCGCCGGCTCGGAACTCGGCGAGCTGTGCTCGCTCGTTGTTCCGGTCTCGCGCCTCCCAGAACGTCTCGTGGTCGAAACCGTGAGTTTCGCAGACCTCCCGGAGCGCGTCGACTGTCGCACTGGTACGGACTGCCCGAACGTGTTCGGTGTCGGGCTCGTCGACGCCCAGCTCCGCGAAGGCGGCTCGCGTGCCGTCGGTCAGCGTTTCGGACGCCGGGGGGTCGACCAGCACGCCGTCGTTGTCGAACAGCACGGCGTCGTAGGACATGCACCGCGTGTTTCGGAGACGGCAGTTTGAGAGTTCCGGTTGCGTGTGACGCGCTCTCGGAGTGAGCGAACGCCGGAACGGGTAGGCGATCCGTATACAGCCCGCGGCGGGCAAGCACTCCACAAGCGTCTATCAGATATAATTATGTAGAAATCGGCCGTATCAGCACGATGGAGTGTCAACGGATGTCAATGAAAGCAGTCGTATACAAGGGGGAGTACGATGTGACAGTGGAAGAGGTCGAGGAACCGGAGATACAACACCCGAACGATGTCATTATCGACATCACGACGTCGTGCATCTGCGGGTCGGACCTGCACATGTACGAGGGGCGAACCGCGGCAGAACCCGGGATCGTCTTCGGGCACGAGAACATGGGGGTCGTCTCGGAGGTCGGCGACGCGGTATCGACGCTCGAAACGGGTGACCGCGTCGTCGCACCGTTCAACGTCGCCTGTGGCTTCTGTGAGAACTGTGAGGACGGCTACACCGGGTTCTGTACGAACGTCAACCCGGGGTTCGCGGGCGGCGCGTACGGGTACGTCGCGATGGGGCCGTACAAGGGCGGACAGGCCGAGAAACTCCGCATCCCGTACGCGGATTTCAACGCGCTGAAACTGCCCGAGGGTGACGCCCACGAGGACTCGTTCTCGCTCCTCGCGGATATCTTCCCCACGGGGTGGCACGGCACCGAACTGGCCAATCTCGAACCCGGCGACTCGGTCGCTATCTTCGGGGCCGGGCCGGTCGGTCTCATGGCCGCCTACAGCGCGAAGATCAAGGGCGCGAGCGAGATATACTCCATCGACAGAGTCCCGAGTCGGCTCGAACTCGCCGAAGAGCACTGCGACGCGACGGCGGTCAACTTCGACCACGGCGACCCCGTCGAACAAGTGATCGACGAACACGGCGGTGAAGTGGACAAGGGGGTCGACGCCGTCGGCTATCAGGCGCTCGACCCGGAGGAGGTCAGCGAAGACGATGATTACTCCTACCAACCCGCGAAGGAGAACCCGGCCGTCGTCCTCAACCAGCTGATTCAGGTCGTCCGCCCGACCGGCGAACTGGGCATTCCCGGCCTGTACGTGCCGTCGGACCCGAACGCCCCGGACGAGATGGCGGCACAGGGGCGGCTCGGTATCGACTTCGGGAAACTGTTCGAGAAGGGCCAGCGCCTCGGGACCGGTCAGTGCAACGTCAAGGCCTACAACCGAGAGCTGCGTGACCTGATCATCGAGGGGCGGGCCGACCCCAGTTGGGTCATCTCACACCGGGTCGACCTCGAACAGGCCCCCGAGATGTACGAGCGCTTCGACGAGCGCGAAGACGATGACGGCGCGTTCACGAAGGTACTGCTCGAACCCTAGTTGACGACCACGGGACCTCGTGTCCCAGACGGGGCGGCATCGGTACCGCCGACTCCCGTTCAGGCCCGGACCCAGGCGTCGTGGTGGTTCTCTCGAAGGTGGTCATGATAGGCCTCGACGACGGCGGAGTAAGAGCTCTGAGCGGTGTGCCACGAACAGTGTTCGCACTGTCCGGTGAGCGGTTCGGCTGTCGAGCGGCGACTGTTTCGCGCGTCCCGGCCTCGATCTGCTCGTCCCATTACACGCTGTAGACGAATCGACGGTGAAGTATCCGTCGCAACTCCTGACGACTGACTCTTTCGTGTGGCTCCGCTCGGTTCTATCCCGGTCCAAACGGTTATCGAAGTGCGGGGCGTGGTACCGTACATGTGCAAGTACTGTGCGTACAGCTACCACGACGGTTGGACGCAACTGCTCCAGTACGACGACGTGTATCAGGAGGCGATGGGGGTCGACACGGACGCAGACTACGGCTTCCACGAGTCCTACGAGGACCTCCGCGAACAGGTGTGATCAGGCCTCGCGCGGGAAGGGGTCGTCCTCGCGACTCGTCACTCGTTCGTCGTCGGTCGCGAGACAGTCGTCGAGTTCCCGGCGGAGTCGCGGTTCGTCGAGGTCCCGTCCGATGAACACGAGCCGCGTCGTCGAGTCGTCCTGCCCCCACTCTCCGATGGGACCCGCCTGGACCGAGGGACCGGCCTGACTCATCCCAACCACTTCGTCGGGGCGACTCGCAACCCACATGAATCCCTTCGCGCGGACGACGCTGCCGTCCCAGTCGTCGAGCCACGCGTTCACTCGCTCGGGGTGGAACGGGGTCGACCGTTCGTACACGAACGATTCGATACCGTGAGTGGCGGCCGCGGTCCGGCCCGCCTCGCCGTCGTGGTCGTGGTCGTCGCCAGCGAGCGCCCGTTTCCAGCCCTGCTGTCGCCGCGCTTCGTCGTAGTCGAACAGCCCGGTCTCGACGACGGCGTCGACCCCGACGTCACAGTACTCCGTCCGGTAGAGCGTCGCCCGCGGCTGCAACTGGCGTGCGATGGCCTCCAGTTCGTCGCGCACTTCCTCGGACACCATGTCGCACTTGTTGAGCAACAGGACGTCACAGAACTCGATGGCGTCGACGAGGATGTCCGCGAACGGCCGCGCGGAGTCTTCGGTCTCCGGCGCTGAAACCGTCTCGTCGAACTCCTTCCAGAACCCGTAGCTGTCCACGACGGAGACCATCGTGTCGAGGTGAACGCCGTCGGGCGGCTCCGCGTCCGTCCCCGCGCCGGTGACGGTCTGTGCGATCGGGACCGGCTCGCTGATCCCCGATGCCTCGACGACGACCGCGTCCGCGTTACGGTTCGCGGCGAGGCGTGACAGTTGCTCGCGCAGGTCGTCACCCAGCCGGCAGCAGATACAGCCGTTCGACAGGTCGACGACGTCGTCCTCGGCGTCGTCGAGCAGTTCCGCGTCTACGTTCACCGCACCCATATCGTTGACGACGAGCGCCAGTCGCCGGCCGCCGGGCGACTCCAGCAACCGATTCACGAGCGTCGTTTTCCCCGCACCCAACGGCCCACACACGACCGTCACCGGCACCGATTCGGTCTGTGGCTCGGTTCCAGTCATCACAGTACGATACGCTACCAGGCAGTACAAGCGTTTGGTGTCTTGACGCCAGGCCATGGGGTCGGAGAGCGAAAGAGCGACCTGTGATGAAGCCAGAACGCGGTCGCTGTCGCGTCGAAACCGGTATTCTCTCTCGGATCGCCACCGCCCCTCGACACAAAGTGGTGTGCCGGAGCGCTCCTACATGTCCGGCCAGGCGTCGACGGCGTTGCCGACGCCGGAGATGTCGGCGATCCAGCGGGCGGCGATGCCCTTCTTGAGGATCTCGGCGGCCCTGCCACCGAAGGTGGAGAGCGGGAAGTACGTCACGTCGTGGGCGACGGCCTTGTCGCCGACGGAGACGACGGTCCCCTTGTCCCTGTGGGTCCACTCGGTGAGCGGCTGGCCCTTGACGCGGCGAGCGAGGTTCTCGCCGGCGACCTCCGCGGCCTGCCAGGCAGCCTGGGCCGTCGGCGGCGCGGGGTCGTCGCCGGGCTGGTCGACGAGCGCGGCGTCGCCGATGGCGAACACGCGGTCGTCGTCCGTCTCGAAAGTCTGGCCGGTGAAGATCCGGTTACTGCGGTCGTCTTTGTCGACGTTGGTGTGCTCCACGGCGTCGCGGCCGGTGATGCCGCCGGTCCAGACGAGTACGTCGTAGTCCATCTCGGTGTCGTCGCCGATGTAGACGGTCTCCTCGTCGACTTCGCCGATGAACTCGCCCGTGTGGATGTTCACGTCGGCCTGTTCGAGGCGCT
The DNA here is from genome assembly GCA_003023165.1 of Halobacteriales archaeon QS_9_67_15. Lineage (GTDB taxonomy): Archaea > Halobacteriota > Halobacteria > Halobacteriales > Haloarculaceae > Halosimplex. The sequence goes on from PXSD01000002.1 coordinate 14,316, forward strand.
TCCGGAGCGCGCCCTGGAGTTCGGGGTCGCTGTTGGGGAGGATACGGTCGAGCCCTTCGACCAGTTCGATGTCGATGTTGGCGCCGTAGTCGTCGCGGAACTCCGCTATCTCGCCCGCGGTCTGGATACCCGAGAGCCCGGCGCCGCCGACGACGACCGTCGCGGGTTCCTCGCGCGTCGCGGCCGCGGCGGCCTCGGAGACGGCGTCGTGGATCGACAGCGCGTCGTCGAGGCTCTTGAGCGTGTGGGCGTGCTCTCGCAGACCCTCGATGCCGAAAAAGGCCGTGCGTGACCCGATGCCGACGAGGAGGTAGTCGTACTCGACGTCCTCGCTGTCGGCGAGTTCGACGACACGTCCGTCCGTGTCGACGTTCTCGACCGTCGCCTGCCGGAAGGTGGTCGACGGCTCTTTGATCTCCTCGACCGGGATGGTGACCTTCTCGCGGACGCTCGGGTCCCGGATACAGCGGTGGGACTCGTGGAGCACGAGGTGGTAGTCCACGTCGGAGATCCACGTGACGTTCGCGCGACCGTCGAGATGAGATTCGAGACTCTTGACAGCACCCGCGCCCGCGTACCCGGACCCGAGCACGACGACGTTGTCCTGCATACGGACGACTCGGGAGTCCCGTGATACAAAGGCTACGAAACGGTTCTGTGGTTTCACGGCTTCCGTCAGTAACTATAGTAGAATTTGAAAGCGTTTGCACGGTCGATCGCACGTAGTCATGCGGTCGTCCGAGCGATGTCTTTCAAATTCTACTATATCGTGATGGACGGCCCCCTCGGAGGCGACGTGGCACACGAGCGGGACGGAACGAACGGGCGAGAAGAGCCGGATCGGTGTTCAGACCGTTAGAGACGCGTCAGTGCTGCGCTTCGCCGGCGGGCGCGCGCATGTCGTCGATAGTGAGGATGAGCTTGTTGTTGGTGTCGTCTTTCCCCTCCAGCGTCCCGATGATCTGGAGTTTCGAGAGCGGGGTCGGACCGACGGTGACGGTGTCGCCTTCGTGGAAGTCGGTGATCGAGCCCTGGAGCTGGATCTCCGCGCGGCACTCCTCGGGGTGGTGGACACTGGTGAGGTCGATCTCCTCGACGTTGGCGTCGGAGATGTCGTTACCGTCGTGCGCGAGCGGGACGTCGGCCGCCTTGTCGATCTCCTGGATCTGGAGCGCGTCGTAGGCGGTCGCGGTCGGCTTATAGCCGCCTTTCGGTCCGGGGACGCCTTCGACGAGCTGGAGCGCCTTCAGGCTCTGCATCTGGTTCCGGATCGTCCCGGGGTTCCGGTCGACCTTCTCGGCGATGTCCTCTCCTTTCACTGCGCTCTCGGACTCCCGATAGAGATTGACGAGTTCCTGCAGGATGTTTTTCTGACTGGGCGTCAACTCGATTGATGACATGCAAATGACTTGGCGGTGTATTTTATTAAAGCCGGCGGTGGACGGCCCCCACCCCGGAAAATCTCTCGTGGTCGGGTCTCACTGCGGTGATCGACACGTCGTCCGGTGAAAACGCACGTTCTCGAGCGGTAAATGGCGACTATTTATTACGTGTCGCGAGGCATCGGTCCCTATGGAAGGACAACGCGTACTTATCACCGGTGGCGTGGGATTCATCGGGTCGAACCTCGCCAACTACCTCGCCGAGAACAACGAGGTCGTCGCGCTGGACGACTGCTATCTCGGGACGCCAGAGAACGCGTCCTCGACGACGACCTCCCGACGGACGTGGACGTCGTATTCCACATCGCCGCGCTCTCCTCGTACGCGATGCACGAGGAGGACCCGACTCGCGGCGCGCGCGTCAACGTCGAGGGGTTCGTCAACACGGTCGACCAGGCTCGCCAGGACGGCTGTGACACCGTCGTCTACGCGTCGACCTCCTCGATCTACGGCGATCGAACCGAACCGTCGCCCGAGGACATGCCGGTGACGGTAAACACCGGCTACGAGGCGTCGAAACTCGCCCGGGAGAAGTACGCGGAGTACTTCGCCAGCCACTACGACATGTCCATGGCGGGCATGCGCTTTTTCTCGGTCTACCAGGGCATGGAAGACGGTGCCGAGAAACACAAGGGCGAGTACGCGAACCTCATCGCGCAGTTCGCCGACGACATCGCGAGCGGCCACAACCCCGAGATCTGGGGCGACGGGTCGCAGACGCGCGATTTCACCCACGTCGACGACATCGTCCGCGGACTGGAACTCGCCGCCGACCGCGAGTTAACCGGCGTCTACAACCTCGGCACGGGCGAACAGTACAGTTTCGATCACCTCGTCGAGGTCCTCAACGACGAACTCGGGACGGACGTCGACCCGGCGACGCCTCGAAGATGCGCGAGGCGACGGGGTGGGAACCGCAGATCTCCTTCGAGGACGGCGTCCGACGAGTCTGCAGTCAGTACGACTGATCAGCAGTCGGTAAGTCACCTCCGCGACACAGGGGCGGTATGAACGTCCACGACTCGCTACGACGCGGTCGAGCGTTCGCGCTGGGTGGGCACCAGCGTCGGGTGCTCCTCGGAGCAGCCGTGACCGCGACCCTCTTTCTCCTCGGAGTCACCGTTCTCTGGCCCGAACGACCGTACGGGACGACCGGGATCCGTATCTCCGCTATCGCGGGACTCGTCTCCGGACCACGCTGAACCGCGGGTGGTACAGGGGCGCAGTCGTCGGCTGTCGGGGGGTTCGGTGTCACCCGGCAGCCCCGATAGTTTTGCCGGTCGCTTTCGTATCGCGGCCATGGACAGACCGGTGCGCGTGCTGGGGGTACCGATGGATCTGGGGGCGGACAGGCGAGGCGTCGACATGGGGCCCTCGGCGGTCCGCTACGCCGGACTGACAGACGAGATCGAATCGGTCGGACTCGACTGTGTGGACGATGGCGACGTCCCCGTACCGAGTCCCGAGCAGGCGAAATCCGACGGGGACCGCTCTCTCGGCGGCCGCGCGAAGTACCTCGAATCGACCGAGCGAGTCTGTCGGCGACTCGCCGACGACGTCGCGGCGGCCGTCGACGACGGGCACCTACCGCTCGTCCTCGGCGGTGACCACTCCATCGCCATCGGCGCCGTCGGTGGGGCCGCCCGCGACCGAGACGTCGGTGTCGTCTGGTTCGACGCCCACGCGGACTTCAACACGCCCCAGACGACGCCCAGCGGCAACGTTCACGGGATGTCCGTGGCCGCTTTCCTCGGTGTCGGGCCGTTCGCAGACACCGACTGGGCCCCCGTAGCGGGCGTCGACGCGGAGAACGTCGCGATGGTCGGCCTCCGGAGCGTCGACGGCGCGGAAGGCGACGCGCTCCGCGACAGCGACGTGACGACGTACACGATGAACGATGTGGACCAGCGAGGACTCCCCGACGTGACCCGTGAGGCGCTCTCCGTCGCTTCTGACGGGACCGACAGGGTCCACGTCAGCCTCGACATGGACTTCCTCGACCCGACTGAGGCGCCCGGAGTAGGGACGCCAGTCCGGGGCGGTGTCTCCTACCGCGAGGGCCACACCGCCATGGAGGTCGTCTCTCGGACGCTCGGCCCGCAACTCCTTTCGATGGAACTCGTCGAAGTAAATCCGATCCTCGACGACCACAACCGCACTGCGGAACTCGGCGTCGAACTCGCTGCGAGCGCGCTCGGAAAACGAATTCTGTAGTCGGTCCGTCGCCGTCAGGGCCGCCGTGCGACCGCCGCGACCGCCAGCAGGACGACCGCGACGAGCACCGCGGCCGGACCGAATCCGGGTCCGAGTTCGTCGGTCGGGCCGCCGTCGTCCGTGTCGGTCCCGGCCGCTGTCCCGTTCGGTCCGACGGTCCCGTTCGAGTCCGCCGTTCCGTTCGGCGCGGTCGTCCCCTCCTCCCCGGGCGTCGCCGTCTCCGTGCCGTCGTCCCGGAGGGTCGGCGGCGGCAGTTCGGTCGTCGTGACCGGTCCGTCCGTCCGGGTCGCGGTCCGCGTCTCGCTCGGCGTCGCAGTCGGGACCGGCGTTCCGGTTATCTCGTCCGCCGGTCGGAGGCGGACACTCAGGAACCGCGGGTCGCGCGGCGGGACCGAACTGTCGCCCGAGAGGACGACCCGCCCCGCGGCGTAGACGGTCTCCCCGTCGATCCGGACCGGGCTGTCGTCGGCCGGGTAGTCGAACCGAGCGTCGTCGTCGGTATTGCGGTGGACGGCCAGGACCACGACCTGACTGTCCGTCAGCGTCTCGTCGAGCGCGACCTCCGGGTCCTGAACCCCGGATTCGAGGGAGTCCGAGCGACCGATCAGGTCCTCGTGCGTGACCTGTTCGTCCGGCGGAACGGCGTAGGCAGCGACGAACCCGTCGTCTTCGAGTGCCACCCTGACGTCGTCGACGACTGTCACCTCGTCGCTGCTCGGGCTCTCGTACTCCTCGAACCAGACGGCGGTCTCCGCCGCGTCACCGGTCGTCAGGAGCGTCCGCGAGTTCGATATCTGCGCGATAGAGAGCGTGAACCGTTCGTTGTCCGGCGCGTCTGAGAGATCGACTTCGGTCTCGAACGACCCGTCGTCGGCCACCGTCGCCCGCGCGCGAGTCCCGTAGTCGCCACCGGTCTCGGTCACGTTGAGCGTGAGATTCGTCCCCGGCGCGAGGTTCGTCTCACCGGCCACGGGCTGGGCGGACGCCGCGGACCGAGTGAGGATGCCTCGGTCCCCGTCGTACTCGTACTCCCGGTCCAGCACGACGTATTCGAGGTCGGTCGTCACGTCGGAGTCCGTGATGTGCGACCCGGCCTCGAACTGGTAGGCGGCCCGTCCTCGGCCGAGGAAGCTGTCCGCCGAGTCCGTGTTGGACGCGACGCGACGGAGGTCGGCCGTCACGTACAGCGTCTCGTCGGTCGAATCGGGCACGACGTCGAGCGCGCCGCTGTCGACGCTCGAGGAGACGTCGACGCTCGCCTGGCACTCTCCCGTGGACCGGATTGAGAGGTTGAACACGTCACCGTCGTCGGCGATTTCGAGGAAGTTCGTCTCGGCCGATCCCCCGCCCTGGGCGGCCAGCAGGCCGTAGATCCCGCTCGCGTTCAGCCGGTAGACCATCGTGTCGCCGAGCGCGGCCTGCGGTCCGTCCGCCGACAGCAGCGGGTCCGAGACGACGCCCGACTCGCGACCGTCGGTGATCGACCGGTCGGTATCGAGCCGGTCGAAGCGGTCGCCCGGCGCGCGCAGGAGCGTCAGGTCGTCGACCGAGGGGTCGTCGACCGTCAGCCGCTTCGTCTCGGTTCCCGACTCCGTCTCGATACTCACGTCGTAGGCACCGACCGGCATCGGACTGCCGCTGACGGCGTCGCGCTCCTCGACGGCGACGCGGTCGTCGTCACCGGCGGTGTACGCGAGGTCGGCGGCGGCGCTCTCGTTGCCGGCGAGATACGTGTTGAGATAGAGCGTCGCCGGCTTCCGGCCGTCGTTGTTCGCGAACGTCAGTGTCACGTTGAACTCGCCGTTCGTCGACTCGATACGAACGCTGCCCGCCTGATTCCGACCGATCCCCGTCTCTATCGCCGCGATGTCGCCGCGCGCGACGTCCATGTGCGGCGCGTCGGGGTAACTCTCCCTGGAGTGACTGCTCGCGGTCGACCCGTCTCCCGAAGAGCCACCGCCTTCGGTTCCGATCGACGGACACTGCGAGCGGTCGTGGTAAACCCCGTCCGCCGTCGGTCCGTCGGTCGATCCGGACTCTCCGGCCGCGAGCGTCGGTGCCCCCGTCGCACCGACCACCGCGACCGCGAGCACGAACAGTACACCGTAGGTCGAGACGGCACGTCTGTCGAGCATGATACGTTCGGACGGATCCCCCATCGTTGTCCGGAACTGCTCCTACCAGCGGCAAATATTTTGTGACAATCGACGGGCGAGCCCGCAGGCGACCGGTGCGTATCAAACGAGCGAACGCGACGCAGACACTCCTTACCCGTCGTCTTCCTCGTCCTCGTCGCCAGCGTCGATCTCTTCGACCGACTCCGGCACGACGTCGACGCTCGCTACCCGATCGCCGTCTTCCAGCCGCATCACCACGACGCCTTTCGTGTTCCGCCCGACTTCGCTCACGTCGCCGGCGCGGATGCGCATGATCTGACCCGCCTCGCTCATGATGAGCAGGTGGTCGTCTTCGGCGACAGCTTTGACCGTGCTGACCAGCCCGTTCCGGTCGTCGGTCTTGATGTCGATGAGTCCCTTGCCGTACCGGGACTGGGTGCGGTACTCCGAGAGGGCGGTCCGCTTGCCGAACCCGTTTCGCGTGACGGTCAGCAGACACCGGTCGTCTGATTCACCGGTTGCGACCATCCCGGCGACGGCGTCGCCGTCCTGCAGTTCGATCCCGCGGACACCGCGAGTGTTCCGCCCCATCTCGCGGACCTCGTCCTCGTCGAAGCGGATGGTCATCCCCTGTTCGGTCGCGGTCACGAGGTCCTTCGTCTGGTCCGTGACCACGACATCGACGAGTTCGTCGCCGTCTTCGAGCGACGCGGCGATGATGCCCGTCGAGAGGACGCTCTCGAACTCCTCGGCGGTCGTCCGCTTGACGTACCCGCCCCGCGTGACCATCGTGATGCACTCCTCTGGCTCGAAGTCGTTCGTGTTGACGACGGCGGTGATTTCCTCGTCGTCGTCGAGGTCGATGAGGTTGACCGCCGATTTCCCGCGCGCCGTTCGGCTCATCTCCGGGATCTCGTAGGTCTTCAGTTTGTAGACCTGCCCCTGATTGGTGAAACTGAGCAGGTAATCGTGGGTGTTGGCCCGGAAGACCTTCGAGACGCGGTCGCCCTCCTTGGGGTCGGCACCGATGATCCCCTTGCCCCCGCGGCCCTGCGGGTCGAAGCGGTCAACGGGCATCCGCTTGATGTAGTCGTCCTCGGTGATGACGACGGCGACATCCTCCTCGGGGATGAGGTCCTCGTTGGTGATCTCGTCGCTCTGGACGAAGTTCGTCCGGCGCTCGTCGTCGTACGTCGCTTTCATCTCCCGGAGCTCTTCTTTGATGACCGCGAGGAGCTCCGACTCGTTGTTCAGGATCTCGTTCAGCCGCTCGATTTCGGCCTGCAGGTCCTCGTACTCGCTTTCGATCTCCGCGGCCTCCATTGAGGTGAGCGACCCGAGCTGCATCCGGACGATGTGGTCAGCCTGGTCGCCCGAAAAGTCGAAGGCGGTCTGCTCGCCGAGGTGCTCGAACTCGGCGTCGAGCTCCACGAGGTCGACCTCGCCGCGGAGCGCGGCCTTGGCCTGGTCGCGGTCTTCGCTGTTGCGGATGAGGTCGACGACCGCGTCGACCCGTTCGAGGGCCTTCAGTCGGCCTTCGAGGATGTGTGCGCGGTCCTCGGCCTCCGCGAGCTCGTACTCGGAACGCCGCCGAACGACCGTCTTGCGGTGTTCGAGGTACTCCTGCAGGGTCTCCTTGAGCGTCAGCACCTGCGGCTGGCCGTCGACCAGCGCGAGGTTGATGACGCCGAAGGTGGATTCGAGGTGGTGTTTGGTCAGCTGGTTTTCCACCACGTCGATGTTCGCGCCGCGCTTGAGGTCGATGACGACGCGGACGCCGTTGCGGTCGGACTCGTCGCGCAGGTCCGAGACGCCCTCTATCTTGCCCTCGTTGACGTCCTCGGCGATGCGCTCGACCATCCGCGCCTTGTTCTCCTGAAAGGGGATCTCCGTGACGACGACCCGCCCTTCCTCTCGCTGGAGTTCGTACTTCGCGCGGACGGTGACGCGGCCGCGGCCCGTCGCGTACGCGGAGTAGACTGCCTCGCGACCGACGATGGTCCCGCCGGTCGGGAAGTCCGGTCCCTTGATCGGGCCGGCGGTGCCGTTGCCGAGGTCGTCGCGGGTGTCGACGAGGTCGTCCACGTCGCAGTCGGGGTCGTCGATGAGGTGGACGACGGCGTCGACGACTTCGCCGAGGTTGTGCGGCGGGATGTTGGTCGACATTCCGACGGCGATACCGGAGGAACCGTTGATCAGCAGGTTCGGGAGCTTCGCGGGCAGGACGTCCGGCTCCGTGAGCCGGTCGTCGTAGTTGGACTGGAAGTCGACGGTGTCCTTCTCGATGTCGGCGAGCATCTCTTCGGCCATGTCGTCCATGCGCGCCTCCGTGTAGCGCATGGCGGCCGCGGGGTCGCCGTCCATCGACCCGAAGTTCCCCTGCCCGTCGACCAGGGGGTATCGCATCGAGAAGTCCTGCGCCATCCGGACGAGCGTGTCGTAGATGGCGGAGTCGCCGTGGGGGTGGTAGTCACCCATCGTCTCGCCGACGATCGAGGAGGACTTCCGGTGGGCGGTGTTGCTCGTCACGCCCATCTCGTGCATCGCGTAGAGGATGCGCCGGTGGACGGGCTTGAGCCCGTCGCGCACGTCCGGGAGGGCGCGGCCCGCGATGACGCTCATCGCGTAGTCGATGTAGCTCTGCTCCATCTCGCTCTCGACGCGGACGCGGTCGACTTCCGCGGCCGGCGTCACGTCGTCCGTGTCGGGTACGTCTGAACTCATCGTGTCACCGTGTTCGTTTCACTGGTGGTGTCGGTCCTGCGCTGCGAGCGAACCCGTCGGTCGCTGCGGCGCGACATCAGATGTCCACCCATTCGGCCTCGGGCGCGTGGTCCTTGATGAACTGCTTGCGCGGTTCGACCGCGTCGCCCATCAGGACCGAGAACATCTTGTCCGCCGCGGCGGCGTCCTCGATGGTGATCTGCTTGAGGATCCGCTCGTTCGGGTCCATCGTCGTGTCCCAGAGCTGCTGGGGGTTCATCTCCCCGAGGCCCTTGAACCGCTGGACCTGCGTGGCGTCGCCGTTGCACTTCTCCTTGACGATCCGGTCCCGCTCCTCGTCGCTCATCGCGTCGTAGGTGTTGCCGAGAACGTCAACAGGAGCGTCCGGATATGCGCTCCGTCAACATCTGCATCTGTCATTAAAATTATCTTTTCGTAGCGGGCGTCGTCGATGTCGAACTCGTCGCCGATGCCCGTCCCGATGGCCGTGATCATCGACCGGATCTCGTTGTTTTCGAGGATGCGGTCCAGCCGGTGTTTCTCGACGTTGAGGATCTTCCCGCGGATCGGGAGAATGGCCTGGAACTCGGGGTTGCGCCCCTGTTTCGCGCTCCCGCCCGCGGAGTCACCCTCGGTGATGAACAGCTCCGAGTCCTCCGGGTCCCGGCTCTGACAGTCCGCGAGCTTGCCGGGCAGCGCCGTGGAGTCGAGCGCGGACTTCCGGCGGGTCAGTTCCTTCGCCTTCTTGGCGGCCTTGCGAGCCTTCG
>PXSD01000003.1 GCA_003023165.1 Halobacteriales archaeon QS_9_67_15
CCGGACGTCTGAAAGGGATAGTAGTCCGGATACTCGAAGAAATCCTCTTTACGTGTTTCTCTGAGATAATCGTAGAACGCAGTGACACACGAAAGAATGAAGCTACCAGCGCCAAGCCCCTCACCCCCTGCCCCCATCACGACACCTAAGCGGTCCTCGGAGGTCACGGACGGCATCACCGTTTCTCGGGAGACGACATCCCCATCAACCCGATACTTGAACGAAGCACTCTCCAATTCTTGTGTCGTGTGCATCTATCACGGGTAGATAGCATCGGTTATCGTAAATACTTCGGGGAGGACTGGAACCAACGGTCAGTTCGCAGGTAGACAGCTCGTCGCCTCGGGGCGACACACATTACTTTTGGCGGCCCGAGCGACTCGTATGGACCCCTCGGACGACCAGACCGCCTGCTTCGAGGCGGGCATCAAGTTCGGCTCGCTCTACCACCAGTTCGCCGGCACACCCGTCAGCCCCGCGAGCGCCGACAGCCTCGCCCGTGCCATGGAGGAGGCCATCGAGAACCAACCCCACTGCGAGTCGGTCACCGTCGAGGTACTGACCGACGAACTGAGCGCGGAACTGTCCGATTCGGCCGCCGACTACACCGAACTGACGGGGCAGTTCCTCGACGTGGAAATGGTGATCGACTACGAGGATACCGAGGTCCACACGCGGATGGACATGCAAGACGGCTATCCGCTGATGCGCGTCGAGGACATCCGAGCGAAGGACTGACAGAGACACGCACCCGTTCAGACGCGCTACTCGGTCGACAGGAGCGGCTTCTCCTGACAGGTCCCGGCGTTGATAGCACCACGAAAGATATGTGACTGGGTGGAGAAGCCGTCGGGTATGTCCCTCGCTGCCCTGAGCGATGTCGAGGACGCCATCGAAGCGACCAAGCGGTTCCTTGTGCCCTTCGACCGGGTGCGGTGGTTCCGGCTCGCGGTCGTGATGTTCTTCGTCGGCGGTGCCGGGTTCCCGTTTCCCAGCCTGCCGACCGGTGGGTCAGATTTCGGCGGTGGCCCGGAACCCGGCGAACCCGCACCCGGTGGGCCATCTCCGGAGATCACCCCCCAGATCACGTCCGAATTAATCGCCCTCGCTGTCGGCGTCCTCCTGATCGGCGTGGCACTGTTCCTGCTGTACTCGGTCCTCGCCGCGACGATGGAGTTCGTCTTCGTCGGCTCCCTCCGCGACGAAGAGGTCCGCATTCGCCGGAACGTCAAACGGCACTGGCGCAAGGGGCTGCGACTGTTCGGCTTCCGATTCGGCGTCTGGCTGCTGACGGTCGGCGTGTCCGGACTCGGCTTGCTGGGTGTCGGGACCGCGATGAGCGGGTGGCCGCCGACCGCCTGGAGCGACGGTGCGCTCCTCACGGTCGTGCTGCTCGCGCTCCCGCTGTTCGTTCTCGTCGCGCTCGTCGTCGGGACGTTCCTCGGATTCACGACGATGTTCGTCGTCCCGGTGATGCTTCGCGAAGAGCGCGGCGTGATCGGGGGCTGGCGGCGGTTCTGGCCGACGCTCCGAAGCGGCTGGACGGAGTTCCTCGTCTACCTGGTCGTGAGCTTCCTGTTGAGCATCGCCGTCGGGATCGCGGTGAGCTTCCTCACCGTCCTGCTGGCGGTCGCCGTCGCCGTCCCCTTCCTCATCGTCGGCGTACCCATAGGCCTCGTGCTCGGCGTTTCCGGCGCTGGCGGACTGGTGATACTCGTCCTCGTGTTTGCGTACGTGCTGCTGCTGTTCGTCGGCGCCTTGCTGGTCCAGGTCCCCTTCAAGACGTTCCTGCGATACTACGCGCTGTTGGTTCTGGGCGACGTGAACGATGACTTCGACCTCGTCCCCGACGCTCGCGACGCGGTCCGCGCCGACGGCGGCACGGACGAAGGCGACGCGAGTCCCGGTGAGACGCCCGGCAACGACGGACCCTACGACGGCCCCGGCGGAGTCGAAGGCGGGGACGCCGACCGGAGCGGGGGTTCGGTCGACGACGGCTAGAACGTCCACCGGGGCGACGACGGGTGGGACAACCGCTGAACCGGTCTGGCATCGCCGAGTCGACCTCGGAGGAGGTCGAGCGTCCCCGGTCCGGCCGTCGAATCGGGCGGTTCGCCGGGACCGACAACCGCGGACCGTAACTGATCGGTCGGCCCAAGCGTTTCGAGGTATTCGACGACTCTCGAGCCGATTTTCACTTTCAGTTTCAGGCGTGTTTTTAAATCATCAGAGGCCGAAGGGGAAGACATGAGTCAATCGACGCTCGACGACGACGAGCTCTTCGAGGACGCGGCGAGTGAGATGCGCGGAGACGTCGAGGAGAGCCTCGAGAAGGCGCGAGCCGAGCTCCCGGACGCCGACGAGATCTGGGCGGTCGACGCCGACAACACTCTGGGCGTGTTGAACGCGCTCCGGTCGGCGCTGGACATCGACGACGCCGAGTCGAAGCTGCGCGACGCCAAGAAGTGGTACACGATGGGCGAGCGCGCCGACGCCTTCGAGGACGCCGACGACCTCGCCGAGGAGATCGAGGCCATCGAGGACGTGCTCGACGACGTGACCGAGGCCCACGAACAGGTCAGCGACCTCGCGAGCACGGTCCCGCAGCTCCGAAGCGCGCTGGAAGAGTTCGGCGAGGACGCCGACGCTGACGCCGATGCTGACGCGGACACCGACGCAGAGGCCGACGAAGCCGAAGCCTGATCCGGGTTCCGAGCGGAAACCGTCGTTCGAGACGACGCGAATCGACGGCCGGCCCACGGTCCGGTCGCCCTCAGCGGTCGGTCGGTTTCGACACGTCCCGCGTCGCGACGCGGTCGAGCAGTGTCGCGAGTTTCTCCCCGGACCGCTCGCGGAGCCACGCGCCCAGTTCCGCGGTTCCGTCGCGCGGGTCGCCGACCGCACCGTTCTCCGAGAACTCCGCCGAGTCGTACGCGAGGTTCGTCCCGCTCACCCACTCGCCCCACCCGTCGGCCGCGCCCGCCGCCGCGTCGTCGAGGCGGTCGTCGCGGACCAGGTCAGATGCGACGGCTCGCACGAGCGCCGTCTCGACGGGGCCGCCGTGGCCCATCGCGACCGCGTCGAGGTCGACGGGCGGGGCGTCGGGCTCGCCCGTCCAGTCGCGGTCGAGGTCGACCGCGTCGAACCACGTGAACGGCACGGCGTAGGCGTCGTCGCGGCGGGTGATCCGACCGCAGACCTCCCGGAGCGGCGCGACGTTCCCGCCGTGGCCGTTGACGACGACGACGCGGTCCCAGCCGTGGGAGGCGAGACTCGCGACCGTCTCGCGAACGTAGTCGCGGAAGGTGTCTTCGCCGACCCAGAGCGTTCCGGAGAACTGGCGGTGTTCCTCGGCGACGCCGACGGGGATCGTCGGCGCGACGACGAGCTCGCCGTCGTAGGCGTCAGCGCTCGCTCCGGCGACCGCCTCGGCGGTGAGTGCGTCCGTGCCGAGCGGTGCGTGGGGCCCGTGTTGCTCGGTACTCCCGACGGGGAGGAGCGCCAGGTCCGTCTCGGCGGCGTCGGCGTCCGTCCACGTCGACTCGGAGAGGTGCATACCGGCCGGTGGCGCGGCCGACGGTTAAGTGGTGTGGCCCCGGTGGCCGGTGGCCGTTCGACGGTCGACCGGGTCTGCGGTGCGGTCACTCGCTCTTCCAGGCGTTCGGTTCGTAGCCCAGCGCCTTGACCGCCGGGCGGTAGAGAGCCACGAGGACGATGATGACACCGAGTTCGACCCAGAAGCCGATATCGCCGACTGCGTTCCGGACGACCGCGAGCACCACCGTCACGGCCACCAGGATGACGAGGTAGTGGGCAACCAGTTCGAGGACCTCCTGTCTGTTTACCATGCGGGCGCTACGGCGTTATCACACAAAAAGCGTCGTATCGGCGATTACAGGCCGCGACGTGGGCGAGACCCGATAGGGCGGAGCACGTACACCCGAAGAGGTCCGACACTGTCGTCGTCAGACGAGCGTGTCGGGGCGCGTCGAGAGGTACTCGAAGACGGCACCGAGCCCGACCCCGTAGACCCAGTGGGCGACCAGCGTGACGAGGAGGTAGCCGGCGAGCGCGAGGCCGGTGTACCCGTCGTAGAAGGCGAACACGAACCCGGTCCACAGCGCGGTCCCGAAGTAGAACCCGTGGACCGGGTCGCGGTCGCCCGGCAGGTAGTCCTTGAGCGACGCGAACAGGAGGGGCCACGGGAACATCCCGGCGAGGACGAACAGCACGTAGCCCGCGGTCACTTCCGGGAACACACCGTCGAGACCGACCATGCTCGTGACCGTCGCGAACGACGCGCGCGAGAACACGCCGAACGACTCCCCGATGACGAGAACGACGGTCATCAGCGTCGTCCCGACGAGTCCCCCCGCCGCCCCGACCACGCCGTCCGCGAAGATCCCGAACAGTCGGTCGAACTCGTCGTCGGCGATAGCCGGATCCTCGAACTCCTCGTCCTCGACGGCCGGATCCTCGACCTCGTGTGAGTCTGCCATGCCAATCCGTACCACCCCAGTGGGCAAAAACCTTCGGCGGATAGGTGGTGGCCCGAACCGGTTCGCCCTCGTTAAACCACACGTGTGAACGCCCCCAAACAATAAGACCGGGTGTGTCGTTGGTGATCAAATATGGTAGACTCTGGTGGACCGGTGGTCGGCGACACCGTGCTGGCGGGCACCAGTGGGATCAGGGCCCCTGCCGAGGTGTTCAACAGCATCTTCGTGGTGTTCCTGGGTCTCGGGACGCTGGTCGGCGTCGTCGTCATCTCGTACACGTTGTACAACGCCTACAAGTACCGCTACCGGGAGGACGAGGACCCCGCCCCGGAGCTGGAGCGGCCCGAACTCGGCGAGTTACCGGAGAGCGGCGGCAAGGGCAAGAAGCTCTTCCTCTCGTTCGGCATCAGCGCGCTCATCGTCCTCTCGCTGGTGATCTGGACCTACGCCTCGCTGCTGTACGTCGAGGGAGCACCCACCGAAGCGCAGCAGAACGGCGTCGACGTCCTCGACATCGAGGTCGACGGCTTCCGCTTCGGCTGGCAGTTCACCTACCCCAACGGCGCACAGACGAGCGAACTGCGGGTCCCGGCGAATCGTATGGTGAACTTGTCCGTGACCTCACAGGACGTGTTCCACAACTTCGGGATACCTGAGCTCAGGGTGAAATCCGACGCGATCCCCGGACAGACCACGAACACGTGGTTCGTCGCCGAGGAGACGGGCACCTACACCGCGAACTGCTACGAGATCTGCGGCGAGGGCCACTCCGGGATGGACGCGAAAGTCCACGTGATGGAGCCCGAGGCGTTCCAGGAGTGGTACGCGAACACCGAAGGTGAAACGAACGGGACCCATGAGGGCAACGAGTCCGCTGGCGGCGAGGACCACGCGCTGAGCGGACCCGACGAACCCGCCGCGCCCGGTGCGCTCGCCCCCGCACGGGCGGGAGGTGCGCCATGAGTCACGGGGAAGCCGACGGCCACGACGCCGGCGGCCACGACTTCCCGCCGATGAGTTCGGTCAAGCGCTGGTTCATCACGACCAATCACAAGGACATCGGCATCCTCTATACGATCACCGCGCTGTTCTTCCTGGTCCTCGGCGGCGTGCTCGCCCTGCTGATGCGCGTCCAGCTGTGGGGACCGGGCGAGAGCATCCTGAGCGCCGGCGCCTACAATCAGGCGGTCTCCGCGCACGGCCTGTTGATGGTGTTCTGGTTCATCTCGCCGTTCGCGTTCGGCTTCGCGAACTACATCATCCCGCTGCAGATCGGCGCCGACGACCTCGCGTTCCCGCGCCTGAACGCGATGAGCTACTGGGCGTACCTGTTCTCGGGCCTGCTGTTCATCATCTCGTTCTTCCAGGGCGGCACCTTCGACGGCGGCTGGACGATGTACGCCCCGCTGAACGTCCCGACGTACATGCCCAACGTCGGCGGGACGACCGTCGTCCTCGCGCTCATCATGTTCATCGCCGCGGTCACGATGGGGTCGGTGAACTTCCTGACGACCATGTACCGGATGCGGGCGGAGGGACTGCGGATGCGCGACCTCCCGATGTTCTCGATGTCGATCCTGCTGACAGTGTGGATGATGCTCTTCGCCTTCGCGGCGCTGTTGGCGGCGCTGTTGATCCTGGGCGCGGAACACCTGCTGGGAGTCAGCTACTTCACCGCCGACGGCGGGACGTTGCTGTGGACCCACCTCTTCTGGTTCTTCGGCCACCCCGAGGTGTACATCGTCTTCTTCCCCGCGCTGGGGATCATGGCCGAGTGCTTCCAGACGTTCACCGGCCACCGCATCGTCGGTCGCAAGTGGTTCGTCCTCGCGATGGTGCTCGTGGCGCTCCAGAGCTTCGTCGTCTGGATGCACCACATGTTCCTGACTGGGATCAATCTGGAGATCAAGACGCTGTTCATGGTCACGACCATCGGCATCTCGCTGCCGTTCGACCTGATGGTCTTCTCGCTGATCTACACGATGATCAAGGGCCGCATCAGGTTCACGACGCCGTTCCTGTTCTCGCTCGGCGCGCTCATCCTGTTCATCATCGGCGGGATCACGGGCGTGTTCCTCGGGGCGGTCGTCCTCGACTACGAGTTCCGGGGCACCTACTGGGTCGTCGCCCACTTCCACTACGTGATGGTCGGCGGCGCGACCGGGCTGTTCGCCGGCATCTACTACTGGTTCCCGAAGATGACCGGGCGGATGTACGACGAGTACCTGGGGAAACTCCACTTCGGGCTGTACTTCGTCGGGTTCAACCTGCTGTACTTCCCGATGTTCGGCGCGTGGGAGACACCGAGACGCGTCTTCGACTACGCGCTCCCGCTCGGCACGTGGCACAAGGTCGCCACCGTCGGCGGGTTCCTGCTCGGGGCCTCCTTCCTCGTCATGTTCTACAACCTGTTCAAGAGCATGGCCGTCGGCGAGGAGGTCGGCGACAACCCCTGGGAGTATTCCACCACTGCGGAGTGGGCGGTCTCCTCGCCGCCGCCGCTGGAGAACTTCGAGGGCAAACCCAGTTACGCCGACGGCACGCTCTCGTTCCGCGACGAACCGCAACTGACCGCGGACGGGAGCGGCGACGGCGGACCGGGCGGAAGTGCCTCCACAGACGGCGGTATCGCGAGCGGAGCGAGTGAGACCTCGTCGGGCCATCGGTCCGACGGTGGCCTGCGCACGGAGAGCGCGACGGCCGGGAGCGGGAGCGCGCTGGTGACCGGCCCCGAAGCGGTCACACCGACGCCGACGGGCACCGTGGCGGTCCACGAGGAGGACGAGCACGCGGACCACGCCAGTTTCTGGCCGTTCGTCGTCTGCTTCGCCGGCTTCCTCACGTTCCTGGGCGTCTCGGGCATCCAGAACGGCGGCGCGTACCCCTGGCTGGCCGGTACGGGTGGCGTCCTCAGCGCCGTCGGGTTCGTCGGACTGGCTCGCGAGCCGTTCTACGTGCCGGAGCCGACGATGGCCGAGCAGTGGCCCTTCGCGGGCGTCGAGAACATGAAGCTGGGGATGTGGATGTTTCTCGGCTCCGACGTCGTGCTGTTCGGCGGCTTCATCGGCTCGTACCTGTTCCTGCGGGTCGCCAACGGCTGGATGCACTGGCACCACGCTTTCATCCCCGAGGACCACGTCGTCCTCCCGGGCCTTATCAACACGTACTTGCTGTTGGCGAGCAGTTTCGCGGTCGTGATCGCGCTCGTCGCGGCGCACAAAAACAGCAGTCGGGGCGTCGTCGCCAGCCTCTCGCTGACGTGGCTGCTCGGCGTCGGCTTCCTGGTCAACAAGGGGTTAGAGTGGCAGCACCTGTTCCACGTCTCGACGGAAGCGTTCCCCAACGGCTGGAACGTGGGGACAAACGTCGCGTCGTCGACGTTCTACCTGACGACGGGGCTCCACGGTGCCCACGTCATCGTCGGCCTGATCATGCTGATGTACATGATCCCGCGGGCGATGAAGGGGGCGTACCTCGGCGACGACGAGACCTCCATCGAGTACTTCGGTCTGTACTGGCACTTCGTGGACATCGTCTGGCTGTTCCTCTTCCCCCTGTTTTACATCCTGTAGGTGACCACCGATGACACAACTCAAACTGTACTCGGCGATATTCGTCGTACTGATGGCCCTGTCGACGACGCAGGCGCTCGTCGAGCGGACGGGCTTCGTCGACTTCGACGCGCCGGACACCTACTGGATGGCCTTCGGGATCATCCTCGTGCTGTCGTTCGTCAAGGCGGTGTTCGTTGCGACGTACTACATGCATCTCCGGTGGGAACCGCGCTCGGTCACCTACCTGATGCTCGGCGGGCTGTTCGTCGCGCTCGCGCTGACGACCGCCGCGGCCTACTCGATCCTGTAGGCCGCTGACGGTTTCCGCCATCGACCGACCCGATTCTGTCACCCGACCGAACCAGTTCGCCTCTGATCGCCACTATTTATTTCGTCCACCATGTTTATTCCTTCAGCCATGTCAGGGGCTGGTTCGACAGACGGTTCGGGCGGCACGGACGGCGACAGTAGTGGGTCGCGACTAAGCGCGCTCGTGAGCACGTGGCCCCGGAAGATCGGGGTCGCCCTCGGCGCGCTCGTCGGCCTGCTCCTCGTCCTGTACCTCCTCGGTATCATCGGCGCGCCCGCGGCGGGGCTCGTCGACCGCGGCGACTGGGGCGAGGTCACCGACGAGCGCACTGAAATCGTCACAACGGTCTGGGTCGACAACCCCAATCCCATCGGGGTCTCGCTCGGGGACACCGTCACCGCGGAGTACGACATCGTCCTCAACGACGTGTTGCTCGCAGAGGGGAACAAATCCGACATCGAGGTCCCGAAGGGCAACAGCACCACGGAGTTGCGAACGGACATCATCAACGAACGACTCGGACAGTGGTGGGTCAGGTACGTCCGAGCGAACGAGACCGTCGAACTGGACGTGAACGCGACGATGAACGTGAACACGGTCGTCTCCACCAGCTACGATGTTCACCGAAATCAGACGATGCTCAACGAGTCGACGCCGGTCATCGACGCGCTGTCGGCGTCGGTCAACGAGACCACCGGAACCTACACCGAGTCCGTGAGCGCGAGCGAGGTCGACGACTCCCTCAGTGGAGACGCGCTCAGTGACAGCGACACCGTGACCGTCGGCTACGAAGTCCGACGCGGCTGGGCTACGTGGGACGAGGTCAGCGAGTCCGAGACGACCGTCGAGTTCCACATGCTCGTCCACAACCCCGGTGACGTGCCGGTGCCCGCCGCGCCGGACGGTATCGGCGTCAGCGTCGACATGAACGACGTGCGGACCTTCGAGGCCGAGAGCGGCGAACTCTCGACGGAGAGCGCCAGCGGTGACGAGGTCATCGAGCCCGGCGAGACCGAGGAAGTCACCTACACGGTGACGATGGATAACGACAAAGTCGACGACTGGTTCACGAGCCACGTCCGCGAGGAGGCCGGTCCCGGACAGGAAGCGACGGCCGTCACCGCCCAGTTCCAGGTCGTCTTCGGCAATCCCGTCACCGGTGGCGAGTTCCGCTTCCCGCAGGACTCCCCGGTGACGTACGACTGCGACTTCCAGACCGACATTCTCGTGGACGGACAGAACAGCACGTCGACCTGCGAGCCGCCGACGGTCCCCTCGGGGACCTGAACGAGACCCGCGTTCTCGGACCGTCGTCCGTCCGTCCTCACCGCTCCGACCCGTCGTCACCGTCCCCGAACGACGGGAACCCCGGTCGCCAGTACAGCAGCGCCACGGAGGCTAGAAACGCCACCGTCGAGATGTCGATGGAGTAGGCGACGACGGTCGTCATGACCGTCACCAGCCCACCGACCAGTCCGGTCGCGAAGGAGGCGATAATGGGGAACGAACAACTGAGACAGGAGAGCAGGCCGACCGCGCCCGACGCGACCGCGCCGCTGGCGTCCAGAATGGCGGCGTACACGAGATACGTCAGTCCGAGGTAGCCGATCACGCGGTAGGGAACGAACGAGACGTAGAAGACGCGCGTGATGAGGCGGACGCGACCCCACCCGGGTGAACCTGATCCGACGGTGACGCCCAGAACGGTCTCGGGGATCGGGTGGTGGCCACCGACGGTGAACCCGACGAGCCCCGCCCAGTTGGCCAGCAACAGGAAGTAGACCGCGGCGAGAACGCCGGCGAGGAGGTGGCGGCGCGGCGACGCCGAAGGGAGTGGCGTCCGGTAGGCGGCGACGAGGACGGCGTTGACCCAGACGAACGGGTAGAGGACGTAGCGCGGGACGGTCACGTCGCCGGGCGTCGCGAGGAAGTAGCCGGCGACGAGAACCCCCTCGAGCGCCATCACGGCCGCCAACAGCCCCGCGCCGGTCGGCCACGGCCACTCGGTGCGGCGAGTCGAGTGGGCCATCGCGTCAGCTCACGAGGAGCGTGACGGTGATCGCGAGGACGGACAGCATCCCCGTCGCGACGGCGCTGCCGGCCGCCGCTTGCGCGCTCGGGCGACCGTGTTCACGCATCGCGAAGTAGATGCCGCCGACGAGGTAGACCGCGATAAGGCCTCCCACTGCGGCGATCATGGTCATCCCGGTGACCGCGCCGCTCGAGTACACCACCGCGCCGAGCAGGAAGCCGAGGACGAGCAGCATGTACGCGACCGTCCACGTGTTCGTCTGGCCCGCCATCCGCGCCAGCCCGGTCGTCGGCCGGCCGCCGCCGGCGTCGATGTCGTCGTAGGCGACCCGCGGCGTGTAGTGCTGCCAGCGCCGCACGCGCAGCATCAGCACGACGACGCCAACCCCCAGCAGCCCCATCACTAGCGTGCTCGCCAGGTACGCCGTGTTCACCATGGTATCGTTCTACACACCAGTTCCACAGCGACCGTTATAATTATTCGTTTAAGAAAGCCGAGAGGAACACGTTCGCTCGGGGTGTGCGGCGGACGGCGACACCCTTTTTCACGCCCCCGACAACGTACCACCATGACAGACGGACCGCACGCGGGCGAGGGCGTAGACGAGGGCGAGCAGCGCGAGTCCGCCGACACCGACGAGGGACCGGCTGGAGCCGAATCGACTGACGCGCCTGCCGATGGACCGTCCGATGCGACGGCCGCGGACGTGCCACCGGACGTGCAGAAGTACGACCGCTTCAAGAAGATCGACGGCGGCACGTACGACCGCGCCAACGACTTCCTGCGCGACCGCACCTACGTCACGGCCCGCGAGTGGGCCATCGCGCGTCTCTGTGCCGATTTCCGCACCGAGACGGGCGTCGAAATGACGAAGATCGGCGAGAACCTCCCCGAACTCGTCCCGTTCATGACCGACACCTACACGCCCCAGGCCGTCAACCAGGCCCGGACCTCCTTCGAGGAGAAGGTCCGGAAGGCGGGCGCGACCTTCCTCTACGGCGCGATGTGTGACTTCTTCACCGCCGAGGAGCTCGACGACGTGATGTACGAGGCCACCGAAGTCGCGAAGTTCCTGCTCGAAGTCGAGGGCGTCGAACTCTCCGTCGAGGAGGAACTGGCGGCCGAAGACGAGATCTCCGAGGTGATGCGGGAGGTCCGCCAGCACTCGACGGCGCTGCGCCACGACGAGGTGACCTGTCCCGAGTGTGGCCACGACATCGAGACCGACCAGTAGATCGAGTCCCGCCGCACGCTTTATATCTCTGCCGCGCTTACGCGCGGCCGTGAGCAGTCCCCGACGAGTGGTCCTCTTCGAGTACGCAATGGGAGGGGTCTGGGTCGGTCTCGGCCTGCTGAACGTCGGTCTGACGGGCCTCCGCGAGGCGTGGTGGGTCGGGCTGGCGGCACTCGGTGTCACGGCAGCGGTCCGCTACGCCGACGAACACGGCGTCGTTTCCTGGGACGAGTGGCATCGCTACGCGGCCGCTATCGTCGGCGTCGTCGCGTCGGTAGTCGCCTGTGCCGTTGTCGTCTTCCTGACCGGCCTCGCGGTGCTGACCGTCGTCAGCGTCGCCCTCGCCGGAACCGGACTCGGACTCCTGGTCTATCGGACGGTCTACGGAGTCCTTCGACCACTCCCGGAGGCGCGTCTGGACAGCGCCGATGACCGCTCCGTGTGACTCCTGTCCGGGCGACATCGGACCGGCAGGGACCGCACGGCCACGTCACTCCGGCGCGGTCTCGGGGAAGAACGGTGCCGAGTCCTCGTGTTCGACGGTGACGACGGTGTCGTCCTGGAGCGGTCTGACGTGGGTGTACAGCCCGTGGTCGCGAGCGACCTCGACGAGCGCCTCACGGTCGGACTCGTCGTAGTAGAGCGGGACGACGCCGGCCGTCTCCCCGTCGGCCGCTTCGAGGACGACGACCAGATAGACGATTCCGGAGCCGGTCGCCGCGAAGACGGTACACGCCTCGATGGACCGGTCCGCCATCGCGTCCCGGAACGCCTCGAACTCGTCGCCGGGGACGACGACGTCGAAGCCGAGCCGCCGTGGGCCGGGTTCGTACTCGCCGGTCTGTTCGGCGGCGGTTCGCGGTTCGCCGGTCAGGACGGTCACGTCGCCGGGGTGGACGGTGACGGCGGTCCAGCCCGCCTCCCGGTACGCCGACGCCGTCGCGTGCGCATCCTCGACGACGGTCTCCCAGTCGTCGGTCACTCGACGGAAGGGGTTGTCCGTCGGGTCCGCCGGCCCCTGGTCGCGCATGTCTCGGTCGGTCAGTCGCTCGTCACAAAAGAGCGCACGACCGTTCGTCGGAGTATGCGGCGTTTACCGGCGGTCGAATCGGGCGACGACCCGTCCCGAGAGCGGTCAGATCGCCGCAGCCGCTACGGACACGCCCGTCATGACGCCGGCACCGAAGCCGGCGATGCGGGCCATCGCCCGCCGCGAGTCCGTCTCGGTCCAGTCGCTCCCGGTGTCGAGATACCGCTGCGCGGTCTCGATCGAGCGCCCCGCGAGCACGGAGCCGGACCAGCCGAGCACGCCGAAGCCGAGGCCGAGCGCACCGAGGGCGAACGCGGTCGCCTCGCTGGCGCGGGCGTCGCCCGTCGAGGCGGTGAGCGCGCTCATCGCGGCCAACCCGACGACGACGCCAGCGACGGCAGCGGTGCCGACGATGCGCACTCGCGGACGGACCCATCGCCGCAGGTCGCCGGTGCGGTCGACGGGTCCGGCGTCGGCGCGATTCGTGGGTCCGCCGTCGGTGCCGCCGTCCGCGAGGCGGTGGCGGCGTCCGTCGCTCGACTCGGAGTCGGTGCCGGGAGCGGTCTCGCGCCGGGCCATCAGTCGACGGCCGCCCGCATGCGCGGGTCGAGCGCGTCACGCATCCCGTCGCCGAGCAGGTTGAACCCGAGGACGGTGACGGCCAGGAGCAGCCCCGGGAAGAACGAGAGCCACCAGCGTCCGGTGAGCAGGCCGTTGTCGACGCCGCGGGAGAGCATCAGCCCCCACGAGGGCGTCCCGGCCTGGGCCCCGAAGCCGAGGAACGACAGCGCCGCCAGGTCGATGATCGCGAGCCCGAAGTTCAGCGTCGACTGGACGGTGACGGGCGCGAGCGTGTTCGGCAGGACGTGGCGCACGAGGACCCGCGGGTCCGTCGCCCCCAGCGCCACCGTCGCGTCGACGTACTCGTCTTCTAACACTGTGAGCGCCGCCCCGCGGACGACACGGGCGAACCGCGGCGTGTACACGAGCGTCAGCGCCGCGACCGCCCGCCAGAGCCCGAGTTCCCGCGGGAAAATGGCGACGAGCGCGAGCGCGAGCAGCAGACGCTGACGGTGATGGTCCCGAACTTCAGCGCCAGCCACGCCCCGTACAGGCACCGCCTGTAGATGTCGCGGGCCGCGGAGTCGGTCCCGAACAGGTACTGGTTCCATGCGGCGGGGCCGGTCCAGCCCGGTGGCGTCCGGTCGGGCACCTCGGTCCCGAGCCGTGACTGGGTGAGCGCGCTCAGGTCGTAGCCCAAGCGGGCGTACACCGCGACGACGACCATCCCGACGATGATCGTCAGCCCGACGACGGCGAGTCGGTTCGACAGCAGGTCCGACAGGAACGGCGAGGCGCGCAGTCGACCGACGAACCCGCGGGTCTGTCGCCGGTCGACCGCGCCGTCGGCGTCTGCGGCCGGTGGCGAGGCGGCGTCGGTCTCGGTATCGGTCGGTGTGTCCCCGCTCATCGGTCGTGCGGAAGCGTGTCGCGAACGGTGTCCTGAGAGAGCTGGTGGGCAGTCATTGCTGTATCCGTGGGTCGAGGTAGCCGTAGGTGACGTCGACGACGAGCGTCACGAGCGTGAACAGCAGCGCGAACGTGAGGACGGTCCCCTGGACGACCGGGTAGTCCGACGAGCCGATCGCGCGGACGATTGTCAGTCCCATCCCGTTGATGCCGAAGACGGTCTCGGTGAGGACCGCCCCGCCGAGCAGCGTTCCGAACTGGATGCCGATGATGGTGACGACGGGGATGAGCGCGTTTCTGAACCCGTGTTTCATCACGGTGATCTTCGCGCCCTGGCCCTTCGCGCGGGCAGTCCGCATGTAGTCCTGGCGGACGACTTCGAGCATGGACGAGCGCATCATTCGCGAGATGAGCGCCGTCGAGTAGATACCGATGACCAGCGCCGGCATCAGCAGGTGTCGGGCCGCCGAGACGAACGCGTCGAAGCGCCCGAGCAGGAGCGTGTCGACGGTTATCATCCCGGTCAGCGGTAACTGGCGACCCATGAACGTCCAGTGGTTCGGGAGGAACAGCGTCGACTCGATCCGCCCGCTGGTCGGGAGGACGCCGAGGTACGTCGCGAACAGGAGGATCAGCAGCGGCCCCGACCAGAAGATGGGGACCGAGATACCCGACAGCGCGCCGACGCGCGTGAGGTGGTCGGTCGCCGAGTCCTGCTTGACCGCCGAGAGGACGCCCAGCGGGATACCGATCAGGATGCCGGCGAGTTGGCCGTACACCGCGAGTTCGACCGTGACCGGCAGTCGGTCGGCGATGACCGAACGGACCGGCGCGCCCTGGCTGATGCTGTAGGAGTTCCCGAAGTCGAAGCGGGCGGCGTCCGTGAGGAAGTCGACGTACTCGTCTTCTAACACTGTGAGCGCCGCCCCGCGAACGACGCGGGCGAACCGCGGCGTGTACACGAGCGTCAGCGCCGCGACCGCCCGCCAGAGCCCGAGTTCCCGCGGGAAAATGGCGACGAGCGCGAGCGCGAGCAGC
>PXSD01000004.1 GCA_003023165.1 Halobacteriales archaeon QS_9_67_15
CCGGCTCGTCCGGACGCTGTAATCCGGTCGCTTCGGGGGGACGGGTACCCCGCCCTCGGACCGCGGGACCTTCGATATCCCGTAGCCTTATTTCGGCCCCCTGACAGGACGGTGTTCAGATACGGATTAAACAGTGAGGCGTGGCGGGACTTCAGTGTTCCATGCCGAGAACCGCCGGCCTCAAATGTTTAGACGAGACCGATTAGAGTTTATGGAGCGCGAAGCGACACCGCGATTGTTGATGAAGCTCAGTGTGCAGTTGCATCTCGCCGGTCTCTCGCTTTTGAATACTGTCTCGTTTCTTTAGGTATTCGGTGTCTGTCGTGCTCGAGCAATCGTTCACAACTGGGTTCACAAGGTCACTCTACGGCCAGAATCTGGCCGGTCTTCGGATCACATTGCGGTCGACGAGACCGTGATCCGGATCGACGACGAGCAGTACTGGTTGTACGCCGCCGTTGATCCAGATTCAGACGGAGTGCCGCACATAAAGTTTGAGACGACCAGAACAAACGCTTTAGCTGAGATCTTCGTCGGTGAACTCCGTGAGGAACACGTCATTGACGACGCCGTGTTTCTCCTCAATGACGCCACGCCGCTGAAAGAAGCTTGTCGACGATACGGCCTCGATTTCAGATACGAACGGCATAGAAATCGTAACAGCGTCGAACGTGTCGTTCGAGAGGTAGAACGGTGTACTGATTCGTTCTCTAACCGTTTCAGTTACGCCGACCCAGCAACCGCCGACGACTGGCTCAGATCGTTCGCCTTCGCATGGAATCAGCTGATCTGAACACTACCGACGCCGGGAGGTAAACGTTGAAGATGGTCCGAACAGACCTCACGTACGATGGGCGAATCGTACTTCAGGGGGCACGTAACCCAGCGGGGGATCGTCATCGGGCCGCGCGGCGACGTATTACTCGTGACGAGCGGACTGCGGCCGTGGACGTTCCCGGGTGGTCGGATCGAGGCCGACGCTGAGCCGGAGGCGGCGCTGCGCCGGACGCTCCACGAGCGGATCGGGCTCCACACCACTGTCGAGGAGCCAGTCGAGACGGTGACCGACATCTGGGGGAAGGGCGACGAACCGGTGTACGCCGTCCTCTACCGCGTCCGGGCCCGCAGCCGCAACGTAGAGTTGGGGGAGAAACACGACGACTACTGCTGGTACACGCCCGACGGCGCCATCGAGGAGATGCATTTCCGGCCGCTCGAGGAGGCCGTCGAGCGCGCGGTGGCCAACCACGAGGCCGACCAGTGGACCGCCGAGGCCGACGGCGCCGAGGCCGACGACGGGGAGTGACCGCGGCGTCACCGACCGTCCCTGGGCGGCCCGCTCCGGGAGTGTTTTGAGGGTGCCGCCCCCACGGAGTCGTGATGGTCGACATACGCCGGCTCGACGACGCGACCGTCGAGCGCATCGCGGCGGGCGAGGTGGTCGAGCGGCCCGCGTCGGTCGTAAAGGAACTCGTCGAGAACAGCCTCGACGCCGACGCCGACCGCGTCGAGGTGGCCGTCAAACGCGGCGGCAAGGACGGTATCCGCGTCGCCGACGACGGCGTCGGCATGACCGAGCAGGCGGTCCGCCGCGCCGTCGAGGAGCACACGACCTCGAAGATCAGCGACATCGACGACCTCGAATCGGGCGTCGGGACGCTGGGGTTCCGGGGCGAGGCCCTCCACGCTATCGGCGCCGTCTCTCGGGTCACGCTCACAACCCGTCCCCGCGCCGACCGCGCGGACATCGACGGTGGCCGCGGAACGAGGCTTCGCGTCGAGGGCGGTGAGGTCACGAGCGTCGAACCCGCGGGCTGCCCGGAGGGGACGACCGTCGAGGTCGAGGACCTCTTCTACAACGTCCCCGCTCGACGGAAGTACCTCAAACAGGACGGGACGGAGTTCGCCCACGTCAATACGGTCGTCACGAGTTACGCGCTGGCGAACCCGGAGACCGCGGTCTCGCTCTCCCATGACGGCCGCGAGACGTTCGCGACGACCGGACAGGGCGACCGCCGCGCGGCGGTCATGTCCGTCTACGGCCGCGAGGTCGCCCAGTCGATGGTCGGCGTCGACGCGGCGGAGGAGGACCCCCCGGACGGCCCGCTCGACGGCGTCTCCGGGCTGGTGAGTCACCCGGAGACTACCCGAAGCACTCGCGAGTACCTCTCGACGTACGTCAACGGCCGCTACGTCACCGCGGGGGCCGTCCGGGACGCCGTCGTCGAGGCCTACGGGCGCCAGCTCGCGCCGGACCGGTACCCCTTCGCCATCCTCTTCCTCGACGTGCCCGCTGGCGACGTGGACGTGAACGTCCACCCCCGGAAGCTCGAGGTCCGGTTCGCCGACGAAGAGGGCGTCCGCGAGCAGATCCGGTCGGCGGTCGAATCGGCGCTGCTCGAGGAAGGGTTCCTCCGGAGCGGCGCTCCCCGTGGGAAATCCGCCCCGGAACAGACCGAGATCAACCCCGAGCGAAGCGAACCAACCGGGGCAGACTCCGACCGGGACGCCGACGAGGCGGCGTTCAGCGGCGGCGACTTCGACGAACGACCGGACGAGGGGGAGTCGGACGGACCGGCGGACCGACCGTCCGACGGGTCGGTTGCCGACGACAGGAGCGACCGCGGTAGCTCGACTACTTCCGACGGTTCGGCCGATTCGCCGACGGTGACCGGCCCGACGTTCTCGTCGGACCCGTCCACCCCGTCGCCCCGGTCGTCACCGTCGAGTGTTCCCTCGAAGGAAACTGGTGCGGAGAGCGAGGAAGCGGAGGAACACGGCGGAACCGGGACTGAAATCGAAGCCGACGAGTGGAGCGAGGCTGCGACTGCGGAGGAGGGGAGCCCGTCAGAGACAGTCGACGGCGAGAGCCCCGCGGCAGCGGGCGGGGCGGACGCCCACGACCGCGCTCGGAGGGTTTCGGCTGGCCACGAGCAGGACAGGCTCGGTGACGGCGAGCCCAGTGACGAGCCGACGGCGTTCGACGCCCTGCCGTCGATGCGCGTGCTCGGCCAGCTCCACGAGACGTACGTCCTCGCGGAGACCGACGACGGGCTCGTGCTGGTCGACCAGCACGCCGCCGACGAGCGGATCAACTACGAGCGACTCCGGGCGGAGTTCACCGGCGAGACGACGACGCAGGCGCTCGCGCAGCCGGTCGAACTCTCGCTGACAGCGCGCGAAGCGGAGCTGTTCGAGACCTACGGCGAGGCGCTCGCGACGCTCGGGTTCCGGGCGGAGCGCGTCGACGACCGGGCGGTCGAAGTCCGGACGGTGCCGTCGCTGGTCGCCGACGCGGCCGACCCGGACCTCCTGCGGGACGTGCTGGCGGCCTTTGTCGAGGGCGAGGGCAGCGCCGCCGAGACGGTTGAGGCAGCCGCCGACGAACTGCTCGCGGACCTCGCCTGTTACCCCTCGATCACGGGGAACACCTCACTGACGGAGGGCTCGGTCCGGGACCTGCTCGCTCGGCTCGACGACTGCGAGAACCCGTGGGCCTGCCCGCACGGCCGGCCAGTCGTCGTCGAGTACGACGCCGACGAGATCGAGGCCCGGTTCGAGCGCGACTATCCCGGTCACGGCGGTCGACGGGACTGATACGGATTATTGTAGATTATTTCCGGATTGCCCCGACCCCGGGGTCGGCGCGTACCGGTAAATCGCTACAATAATTCGTATAAAACGACACCGCCGAGACCGGAGCGGCGCAGGCGTCGCCGACTGCAGGCGGGGATTCGCTCCCTGCCGCATGAACTAAACCGGAAGCTAGCAATGATGGAGTATGGTAGAATTGGTCACTTTCGGCGAGACATCGCTTCGCGTGTCGCCGGTCGGAGACGAACGACTCGAGACGGCTCAGGACGTGCAGATGCGGGTGTCTGGCACCGAGAGCAACGTCGCGGTCGCCGCGAGCGCGATGGATGCCGACGCGACGTGGCTCTCGAAACTCCCGGACACGCCGCTGGGCCGACGGGTCGAGCGAGCGCTCCACGAACACGGCGTCGACACCGAGATCGCGTGGGCCGACGACGGGCGACAGGGCCTCCAGTTCGCCGAATACGGCCCGGAACCGCGGGAGCGTCGGCTGCTGCAGGACCGCTACCACGCCGCCGTGGCCTCGGTGACGCCCGGCGAACTCCCGATGGACCGCGTCCAGCGGGCCGACGCCACGTTCGTCGCTGGCAGCACGCTCTCGCTCTCGGGCGACATCGTCGAGACCGCGGAGGCGGTCCTTCGAGCGGCCGGAAGCGGCCTCGTCGCGATGGACCTGGACTTTCAGCCCGGGCTCTGGTCGGTCGAGGCGGCCCGCGAGACGCTCAACGGGGTCTTCGACGCGGTCGATGTCCTGATCGCGAACGAGGAACAGGCCCGAAAGGTGTTCGACCGGACGGGCAAACCCAGAGAACTCGCCCACGCGATCGCGTCGACCGGGGAGTTCGACACGGTCGTGATCACGCGGAGCGAGCGGGGCGCACTGGCCTGCAGTGACAGCGTCATCCACGAGCAGTCAGGTGAAGCGGTCGAGGCGGTCGACCCGGCGGGTCAGCACGAAGCGTTCACCGGTGCCTTCCTCGAACGGTTCCTCTCGGGCGCGGACGCGGGCGAGGCGCTCACTTACGGCGTCGCCAGCGCGACGCTGGCGCGGACGCTCCCCGGTGCGATGACGACCGCGACGGGTGCGGAAGTCGAGTCGCTGGCCGAGCGACTGGAGAGCGGTCGCTGACGGTCGGTTGACCGCCGAGAAACGTTAGCGCGGCTGTCGACGGTGTGGCGACGGCCGAGCGACGCTCCCGCTCCGCTCGCCGGTCGTGACAGGCTAGTGACGAGCCATAGACCGTCGGAGCCGACAAAGATATAGGCTCCCCCGGACACAGTTCGGGTATGCCACAGATGCACGCGTGGGTGGCTGCGATCCTGTTTTCGTCGTTCGTCGTCAGCGCGTCGTTCGTCGGGGGCGTCGGCGCGACGACGGCGGACACCGTCACGTTGACCGTCAAAGTCGTGGACCAGAGCGGGAACGGCCTCGGCGACGCGGAACTGTCCGCGACGTGGGACGGCGGCGAACCGGTCAACCGGACCACCGCCGGCAACGGCAAGGCGTTCCTCGACGTCGAGGAGGGGGCCGACGTGACGATCCGGGTCGACCACCCGCACTACGTCCGGAACCAGCCGTACGTGGTCGAGAACGCGAGCGAACAGGACGTGACTATCGAGGTCGCTCGCGAGGGACAGGCGACGGTCACAGTCACGGACGGCAGTGAGGCCGTCGACAACGCTATCGTCCGCATGTTCCACGACGGCCAGCCGGTCGTCAACGCCCGGACGGCCGACGACGGGACGTTCACCACCGGCGACATCGAGTACGGGAACTACACGCTCATCACGTTCAAGGAAGGGCATGCGCGGAATCGGACGACACTGACCGTCGACGGCGACGTGAGTCAACGGATGGACATCGACCAGGAGTCAGTGCTAGTCACCTTCACGGTGGAAGACGACCACTTCGACCCGCCGGAGGCGGTGCGGAACGCGAACGTCACGGTCCAGGGCATCGCGGATGTGACCACGCAGGGGACCGGAAGCGTCACCGTTAGCGTCCCCGTGAACGACAACTACGAGGTCACCGTCACCAAGCCCGGCTACGAGTCCGTCACCGAGCAGTTGCGGGTCCGGGAGTCCGATACCGCGCTGAACGCGACCATCCAGCGGACGCCTGCAATCGACGTGCGCACGGACAACAGCCGCGTCGTCGTCGGCGAACCGGTCCGCGTGACTGTCGTCGACGAGTACGACAACCCCGTCGCCGGCGCGTCGGTCACCGTGAACGGTTCGGACGCCGGCGAGACGGACGAAGAAGGCGTTCTCAGCGTCCCCATCGAGCGCTCCGGCAACGTGACCGTCTCGGCGGAGGCCGACGGGCGCGAGGGCAACGTGACCGTCGAGGGCGTCCAGCCCGGCGGCGAGGACACCCCGACGCAGACGGCGACGGCCACGCCGACCGACAGCCCGACCGAGACGAGCACCGGCGTCGGCCCCGGCTTCGGCGTCGCCGTCGCGCTGGTCGCGCTCCTCCTCGGCGCGGTCGCGGCCCGCCCTCGAGACTGAACCGCCGATAGCAGATTTCCGCGGTCAAACGGAGCCACTGACCGGCCGGACGACGAACCCCGGTGAGACGCCTCGCTCGCGAGTCCGCGAGCGCCGAGACGGTCCGGCGGACCGACTTTGTGAGGGCTGGCAACAGGTCTATGTTCGCCACCGCAGTACGTTCGAGTATGGCGACCGACAGTGACACACCCGGTGAAGACCTGACAGACGCCGAGGTAGAAGCGCTCCACGAGGTCGAACTCGGAGTCGAGTGGCTCCGGCGAGCGCACGGCAAGCTCGTCGAGTTCCACCACAACACCGGCCACGCGATGGAACACCTGGCCGAGGCCGAATCGTTGCTCCGCGAGACCGGACACGACGACCTGGCCGACGAGATCCGCGACCAGCACCTCCCGCGCGGCGTCGTCGACGAGGACCGCTGGTCCTACGACGTGCTAGAGTCGTTCCAGGGCGACTTCATGACGACAGTGTCGGATCTGCAAGAACAGACCCGTCGCGATCTCTCGGACGGCCGCCAGCACGTCGCCGAACGCCGACAGGAACGCGAGTGGAAACGTCAGGCCGAAGAGGAGTGACTACCGACGGCGCGTCCCCCACTGGCCGTCGCCACTAGTTGCCCTGAATCGCGTCGATGACCATCGCCGCGGCGACGATCGGCTCTTTCGGGACGCTGCCGGTGTCGTCGATGGTTATCTCGTAGCGGTCCTTCAGCGAGAACTGCCCGTCGATGCTGCCGACGTGGTTGCCGTCGAGGTCGGTAATTTCGTACTTGTGGGGAATCCACTCGCCGAACGGGACCACGTTGCGCGCCAGCGTAACGAGCGCGCCCCGCGAGTTGATCTCCGCAAGTTTCGACTCGTCGCGTGCGTCGCGGATCTTCCAGGTGTCCTGAAACAGCGAGTAGTCATTGTCGAGGATAACGAGGTCCTCGCCCGTCTGGGCGTCCGAGAGGACGTAGTTCCCGGCCACGTCGATGATGCCACCGGCTTTCACGGTGAACACCTCCTCGTCATTGCCATCGACGAACGGGAACTCCTCTTTCATCTTCAGCATCTTCTGCTTGCCGCGCAGGACGACGTCGCCCGCCGCGTCCATCGCCTTGTACTTGTTGCGGATCAGTGACTGTTCGACTGTGTAGCTGTCGTCGCCCAGTTCGATCCCCGCGATGTCGTAGCTCCCAGCCATGACTACCCCAAACTGTACTGGCCCTTGTATATAAATGTCGACATCTGTTCGGGCGGAACCTGCGAACCGACAGCGTTTCACACCACCAGTCCTTGGCGATGGATAGATGAGCAAAGACGTCATCGAGGTCCGCGGCGCAGAGGAGCACAACCTCAAGGACGTCGACGTAACGATCCCGCGCGAAGAGTTGACGGTCGTCACGGGCCTGTCGGGGTCGGGAAAGTCCTCGCTGGCGTTCGACACCGTCTACGCCGAGGGTCAGCGTCGATACATCGAGTCGCTATCGGCCTACGCGCGCAATTTCCTGGGCCAGATGGACAAGCCGAAAGTCGAGAACGTCGAGGGGCTCTCGCCGGCTATCTCCATCGACCAGAAGAACGCCGCGAACAACCCCCGCTCGACGGTCGGGACCGTAACGGAACTCCACGACTACCTCCGGCTCCTCTACGCCCGTATCGGGACGCCACACTGCCCGGAGTGTGGCCGCAAAGTGGGCGAACAGTCGGCTCAGCACATGGTCGACCGCGTGCTCGAACTCCCGGAGGGCACTCGCGCGAAGGTCCTCGCGCCGGTCGTCCGCGACCAGAAGGGCGCGTTCGAGGACCTGTTCGACGAACTCGTCGCCGAGGGGTACGCACGCGTCGAGGTCGACGGCGAACAGCACGACCTCTCGCTCGACCGGCCCGACCTCGACGAGAACTACGACCACACCATCGACGTGGTCGTCGACCGGATCAAAGTGAGCCCGGAGGCCCGCTCGCGGATCACCGACTCCGTCGAGACGGCGCTCGAGGAGAGCGACGGGGTCATCAAGGTCGCACTCCCCGACCCGCCCGAAGACGTGGCGCTGGGCGGCGCGACCACCCGCTCGGTCGGTGACCTCGGTGACGCGGAAGCGGACGAGGGGGGCGAGGACGGGGCCAGTGACGGCGACGCTGTGGCCGAGGACCGCCTCGTCGTCGAGTTCTCCGAGGACCTGGCCTGCACGCACTGCAACGTCGACATCAGCGAGATCGAGACGCGCTCGTTCTCGTTCAACAGCCCCTACGGCGCCTGTCCGGCCTGCGAGGGGCTCGGCGAGACCAAGGAAGTCAGCGAGGACCTCGTGATTCAGGACACCTCGAAGCCGCTGAAACACGTCTTCGAGCCCTGGAGCTACGACCGGACCTACTACTCGCGCCAGCTCGACAACGTCGCCGAACACTTCGGCGTCTCGTTGAACACGCCCTTCGAGGACCTCGACGAGGCGGTCCAGCGGCAGTTCCTCTACGGCACCGATAGCCGAGTGCACTTCGAGTGGCGGACGAAGAACGGCACGCGCGAGAAGACCGAGCGCTTCGAGGGGGTCATCCCGAACCTCGAACGCCGCCACGTCGAGACCGACTCCGACCGCGCTCGCGAGCACATCGAGGAGTACATGGCGACGACGACCTGCCCCGAGTGCGACGGCACCCGTCTCAAGGCGGAGTCGCGGGCGGTCCTCGTCGACGGGACCGCGGTCACCGAGGTCAACGAGCTCTCCATCGGTGACGCGCTCGAGCACTTCGAGGAGATGGAGGCGAACCTCGACGCCCGCGACACGACGATCGCCGAGGAGATCCTCAAGGAGATCCGCGCCCGCCTCGGGTTCATGTGCGAGGTCGGGCTGGAGTACCTGACGCTGGACCGGGAGGCCGCCACGCTCTCGGGCGGCGAGAGCCAGCGCATCCGGCTGGCGACCCAGATCGGCAGCGGACTCGTCGGCGTGCTCTACGTCCTCGACGAGCCCTCTATCGGCCTCCACCAGCGCGACAACGACCGCCTGCTGGACACGCTGGCAGAACTGCGCGACCTCGGGAACACGCTGCTGGTCGTCGAACACGACACGGAGACGATGCGGCGGGCCGACAACATCATCGACATGGGGCCGGGGCCGGGCAAGCGCGGCGGCGGGATCGTCGTCAACGGCGACTTCGACGACGTGGTCGACTGCGAAGGGAGCGTCACCGGCGACTATCTCTCCGGCGAACAGGCGATCCCGGTCCCCGACGAACGGCGCGACCCGGACGGTCACATCACCATCGAAGGCGCCCGCCAGCACAATCTCAAGGACCTCGACGTGGACCTCCCGGTCGGGAACTTCACGGCCATCACGGGGGTCTCGGGCTCGGGCAAGTCGACGCTAATGCACGACGTGCTCTACAAGGCGCTGGCCCGCGAGATGCACGGCAACTCCGACGTGAACCCCGGCGAACACGACGGCCTCTCCGGCCTCGACAACATCGAGACGGTGCGGCTGATCGACCAGTCGCCGATCGGGCGGACGCCGCGGTCGAACCCCGCCACGTACACGAACGTCTTCGACCACATCCGCGAGCTGTTCGCCGAGACGAACCTCGCCAAACAGCGCGGCTACGAGAAGGGTCGGTTCTCGTTCAACGTCACGGGCGGCCGCTGTGAGGAGTGTGGCGGGCAGGGCACCGTCACTATCGAAATGAACTTCCTCTCGGACGTGCAGGTCCCCTGCGAGGAGTGTGACGGTGCGCGTTACAACCGGGAGACGCTGGACGTGACCTACAAGGACGCCACCATCGCGGACGTGCTCGACATGAGTGTCGACGAGGCTTACGATTTCTTCGAGGGCCACAGCCAGATCCGCCGTCGGCTGAAGCTCCTGACGGATGTCGGGCTGGACTACATGCAGCTGGGCCAGCCGTCGACGACGCTCTCGGGCGGGGAGGCCCAGCGCGTGAAGCTCGCCGAGGAACTCGGCAAGAAGGACTCCGGCGAGACGCTGTACCTGCT
>PXSD01000005.1 GCA_003023165.1 Halobacteriales archaeon QS_9_67_15
CGTACCAGTGGAGGTGCGCACGCGGCGTCTCGAAGACCGCTCCCTCCGCGGAGAGGGTCGCTTCCTGACGTTCGTCCACGTCACCGAGGATGTTCGTCGAAACCGTCGGGGCGCGTCGACCGGTGTCACCCAGCGGACGGCCGGTGACCGAGCGGACGTGCTGTTCGAACTGCGAAGTGTGACAGCCCTCGATCGTCCAGTGCCCTGAGTTGTGCGGACGGGGCGCGACCTCGTTGAGGAGGATCTCGTCGTCGGTGTCTCGCGGGCTACGGTCGCTCGACGGGTTCGAGTCGCTCCGCGACTCGCTGGCCTGGAAGCACTCGATACCGTAGACCCCGCGGCCTTCCATCACGTCGAGCACGTCGAGCGCGACCTGTCGGGCGCGCTCGCGGACCGCGTCGGAGGCGCGAGCCGGCGCAACGGACTCGCGGAGGATCTCTGCCTCGTGGATCGTCTCGGTGACCGGGAAGGTGTCGCGTTCGTGCGTCCCCTCTTCGGTGAGCGCAGCCCCCTGACAGCCCATTACGGCGAGTTCCCGCTCGTAGTCGACGAACTCCTCGACCATCGCGACGCCGGACGGGTCGTCCTGGCTCCCGCCCTGCGCGGCGTCGACGATCTCTGCGAAGGCCGCTTCCACGTCGTCGGGAGACTCGACTGGCACGTTCCCGCGGCCGTCGTACCCGCCCTTGCGCGCCTTGAGCATCGCGGGATAGCCGAGGTCGTCGAGCGCGTCGCGGAGTTCGGCCGCGGAGTTCACTTCGCGGAACTCGGGGACTGGGACCCCAGCCTCGGCGAGGCGGCGCTTCTGGACGAGTTTGTCCTCGATCATCCGGAGCGTCTCGGGCTTGGGGTGGACCGGTGTGTCCGTCTCCCCGGCGACCCGTTCGAGCAGGTCGGGGTCGGCGAGTTCGATCTCGAAGGTGAGGTAGTCGGACCGCTCGGCGAGTTCGCGGACGGTCTCGGGGTCGTCGTAGTCGCCGGTGATCTGGTCGCGCGTGACGGGTGCGGCAGGTGGGTCCGGTGTCGGGTCGGTCACGACGACTTCGACGCCGAGCGGGGCGGCCGCCTCAGCGAGCATCCGACCGAGTTGGCCGCCGCCGACGACACCGAGTGTCGGGCCGGGCGAGGTGAGTGTCATCGGCGCGAGATTGCCCAGCGGTGGGCATAAGCGTATCTGTCTCCGACGAACGTCGGTCGCGGTCTTCGGTCGCGGCTGGTTCGGTAGTTCTTTTATGCGCGCTCGCTTCGCCCCAGATATGGCACAGATCGGTCTGGTGGTGGCCCAGTTCGACAAAGAGGGTTCGGTCATCGACGAGATGGAGGCCGCGGCCCGCAAGGCCGCTCGCGAGCGTGACGCCGAGATCGTCGCGACCGTCGCGGTGCCCGGCTCCTACGACACGCCGCTGGCCGCCGACCGACTGGCCCGCCGCGAGGACGTCGACGCCGTCGCCGTCCTCGGCGCTATCGTCACGGGCGACACCGACCACGACGAGGTCATCGCCGACGCCGCCGCGCAGGGGCTGACCGACGTAAGCCTCGACCGCGACACGCCGGTCGCGTTCGGCGTCATCGGTCCCGGCATGAGCGCCGCCGAAGCGAAGGCCCGGAGCGACTACGGCGCGACCGCGGTCGAGAGCGCGCTCGACCTCGTCGAAGCACTGCCCTGACACAGGCGACCACACGACACAGGACACAATCATGGATCTCGCAGCACGCGTCGACAGGATCGAACCGAGCGCGACAGTCGCTATCAGTAACAAGGCCTCCGAATTGGAGGAGGAGGGCGTCGACGTCGTCGACCTCAGCGTCGGCGACATCGTCGACTTCGACACCCCAGAGAACGTCAAAGCGGCCGCCAAAGACGCGCTGGACGCCGGCCACACCGGCTACACCCCCTCCAGCGGCATCCCCGCACTCAAATCGGCCATCGCCGACAAGCTCCACGACGACGATCGACGACGGAGATGAAGTGGCCCTCGTCGACCCGGCGTGGGTCTCCTACGAGGCAATGGTCAAACTCGCCGACGGCGACCTCACCCGCGTCGGCACCGCCCAGTACGACTTCCAGCTCGAGCCGGCGCTGGACGACCTCGCCGCGGCCGTCTCCGACGACACCGAACTGCTCGTCGTCAACTCCCCGGGCAACCCCCACGGCGCGGTTTACTCCGAGGACGCGCTAGAAGGCGTGCGCGACATCGTCGTCGAGCACGATATCACCGTGATCTCAGACGAGATCTACAAGGAGATCACGTACGACGGGGTCGAGGCACCGAGCATCGGCACGCTGGAGGGAATGGAAGACCGCACAATCACCCTCAACGGCTTCTCGAAGGCCTACGCGATGACGGGCTGGCGGCTCGGCTACTACGCCGCGCCCGCGGAGGTCGTCGACCAGGCCGGCAAGATCCACGGCCACTCCGTGACCTGCGCGACGAACTTCGTCCAGCACGCCGGCGTCGAGGCGCTGGAGAACACCGACGGGGCCGTCGAGGAGATGCGCTCCGCCTTCGAGGACCGCCGCGACATGCTCGTCGACCTGTTCGCCGAGCACGGCAAGGAGGTCCCGGTCCCAGAGGGCGCGTTCTACATCATGCTCCCCGTCGCTGATGACGACGTGGCCTGGGCCGAGGAGGCCATCGAGACCGCCCACGTCGCCACTGTGCCCGGGAGCGCGTTCGGCACGCCCGGCTGGGTCCGGCTCGCCTACGCCAACAGCGAGGACCGCCTCCGCGAGGGCGTCGAGCGCCTCGCCGAGCACGACCTGCTGTAACTCGGATCTGCGGACTTCTGTCGTTTTTCGCTATTGGAGAGTGACGAGAGGCGCGCGATGTCGCGCGGTTTATCGCGCGACAGCATCGTGCGAGGGATGAGAAGCGCACCGAGCGACGCGAGGGAGCATCGCAGTCGGTTGGGGAGGTGTGTGGTGCTGGGCTGTGCAGTGCCTGGCGGACTGAAAGGGCGAGGCCTGCGTGGCGCGACCACAGGGAGCGCCACGGATAGCAAACGGGGAGC
>PXSD01000006.1:0-6196 GCA_003023165.1 Halobacteriales archaeon QS_9_67_15
GGAAGATGTCCGACCGGCCGGTGACGACCGGACAGTCCGAGTTCGCGACGGCTCGGCTTCCCAGCGGCGAGGGAGACGAGGAGGTCATCGCCGTCGGTGCTGGCAAGCCCGACCTGGACCGCGAGGCAGCGGCCGACTTACTCGGTGTCTCGCTCAACGCGCCGAAGCGAGTCATCGAGACAGCGTTCCAGGAGAAGGTGAAAGACGCCCACCCCGACGGCGACGACGCCGGGGATGTCGACCGCGTCAAGGAGGCTCGGGGGGTTTTGCTTGATGCAAAGTGACCGGGACAAGTTCAGCCGCGACCTGCCCGCGCCACCGCGTCGTTCGCGGGACAACTATGCCAGCGCGGTCGCCGAGGTGTACCGTGCGCTTAACGAGGCCGAACTCGTCGCGCCGGACGGCGCCGACCGGCAGTTCGTCGACGAGGGGCGCGGGACGGTCCGGGCGGAATTGCTTGACGCTATCGAGGACGTGGAGGATACCGATGCCGAGTGAGGACGACCGCATCCCCAGCGAGGCCACAAACCAATGAAGGAGGATGCCCTGCAAGAACGACCCACGATGGACAGTGAAGTCGACCGCCTCGAAACGGTCGCCCGAAAACTCTGGGGGGACACCTGGACGATTCAGGTGACGCGCTGGGCAGACGGGTCGAGGCAGGCCTTCGCGTTCCGGTCGCACGGCCTCGCGGATTCGGACAGCGATGACGACCTTTACGAACGCGAGCGGTTGGTCCTTGATGACGAAAGTAGCGAGTATCTAATCAGGCGGGAGGTGTATCGCCAGGAGGACATCGTCGACATCGTTGACCGGGAAGAGGATAGCATCGGCGAGTAAAACGGACACCGCGGACCGGACCGAGGTGCAAACCAGCCCGAAAGCCCCGACGCGTTCGACTCGTGCGCCTCGCTGTGCACTTCGCTCACTCCGTTCGCTCCGGTGCTTCCGTCACCGAGCTTCGCCGAACGCGTCGCCCTTTTCAGTCCCCGTCACACACGGCTCGTCAAATCAGCGGCCATCACGAAGTCGGGGTCTTCGCTGACGGCGACGGCGGCGTAGGCGGCGTCGGAGACGTGGCGGGGCGTCTCGGGGATCAGGACCCGCGTCCGGTCGGCACCGAGGTCGGCCGCGTCGCGAGCGATGGCGGCGAACAGCGTCTGCGCGGCGTAGACGCCGTCCCACGCGCCGACGCCGTACTCTGCCCACAGCTCCGTCTCGCCGTCCTCGTTCTCGCGTTCGTAGTCCCGGGTCCGATACGCCCCACCGCGGGTTCCCTCGGGACCGCGCACGGCGAACACGGCCGTCTCCGCGGCGGCCTCGCGGAATCGCGCCCGCGGGCACTCCGACAGCGCCCAGGACTCTTCGGGGTCGAGCGCCAGCCCGGCGAGCTCGCGGTTCGCGTCGCTGCGCTGCCAGTACGACCACGCCGCGTCGGGGTCGCGAATCACGTCGAACTCGCTCGCCCCGTTCTCGTCGGCGTACGCGTCGGGGTCCGGGTGTGCCCACCGGAACTCCGTCGCGGCGTCGTACCCGACGCCGCGGGCGGCGCCGAGTCCGGCGACGTTCCACGAGAAGACCATGTTCCGACAGACGGTCGCGCCCCGCTGGCGCGCCCAGTCGAAACAGGCGTCGTTCATCGCCTCGGCGACGCCGCCGGCCCGGGCGTCGTCGGCCACCCGCATCCCCTGCGCCCACGCCTCGTGTTCGGAGAGCAAGACGACCTGACAGACGCCGACGACCCGGTCGTCAGTCTCGGCGACGACCGTCCGCTGTTCGGGCCCGTCGTTCTCGACCCACTCGGGGAACACGTCGGCGATGTAGTCGCCGCGCTCGAAGCGGTCGCCCCACGTGTCGCTCGTGAACGCCGCGATGTCCTCGTGGTCCGCGGCGCGGGCCTGTCGCACCTCCATCGCTCTCAGGTCCAGGGGACCGACCGGTCCCGTATCTCGCCCGCGAGCGACGTGGACATGGCCGCCTCGACGCTCTCGACGTTCGCGAGCGCCCACATCAGCTTGACCTTTGCCGTGCCGGGCAGCGTGTCCTCGCCCTCGACGACCCCGGCATCGAGCAGGTCCCGCCCGGTGTCGTACACCCGGTCGCAGACCCGTCCGTCGAGACACTGGCTGGTCATCACGACCGTCGTCCCGTCCTCGATTAGGTCCGCGAGACGCGGGATCCAGTCGGTGTGGACGTGCCCCAGTCCGGTGCCTTCCAGCACGACGCCCGATTTCCCCTCGAGCGCGTCGAGGAACGCCGAGTCGGTGCCGGGCGTGAACTTCAGCAGGTCGACGTCCGTCTCCAGGTCCGGGTCGATGTCGAGGTCGGTCGCGCCGCGCTCGCGGTACTCGCGGCGGAAGGTGATCTCCGGGTCGCTGTCGACGCTGTAGTCGGCTTCACCGAGCGGGTTCGCGCCGACCGTCTCGAAGGCGTCGCGGCGGGAGGTGTGGTTCTTGCGCGCACGGACGCCGCGGTGGAGAGCACACCGGTCGTCGGACTCGTCGGCGTGCATGCAGATGAGCACCTCCGCGCAGTCGGACTTGGCCGCTTCGACCGCACAGACGGCGTTCATCACGTTGTCCGAGGACGGGCGGTCAGCCGACCGCTGACTCCCGGTGAAGACGATGGGGACGGGAGTGTCGAGCATGAACGCCAGCGCGCTGGCGGTGAACTGCATCGTGTCGGTGCCGTGCATGACGACGACGCCGTCGGCACCGGCTTCGACCTCCTCGTGGACCGCCTCGGCGAGGTCCTGCCACACGTCGGGGGTCATGTTCTCCGAGAGGATGTTCGCGACGACGCGCCCGCGGTAGTTGGCCATCCCCGCCAGGTCCGGGACGGCGCGGAGAACGTCTTCGGCGTCGAACTGTGCGGTGACCGCGCCCGTCCGGTAGTCGACGGTCGAGGCGATGGTCCCGCCGGTCGAGATGAGCGAGACGGTGGGAAGGTCGTCGTCGAACTCGATGGTCGACCGGTCGCTCTCGGCCTGGGCGTCTTCGACGTCGTAAACGCTCGATTCGAGGACTTCCACGTCGGCCTCGTCGCGGTCGACGCCGACGTTGTATCCGCCCTCGAGTTTGACGACCAAGTGCTCGCTGGTCGTCGAGGGCATGAGGACGCCCTCGTGCGTCTGGCCCGCGCGTTCCACGCGGACGCGGTCTCCTGCGTTCATGCTCCGGGGTAGCGCCGCAGGTGACTTCAACGTCGCGGTCGCGTGGAGTCCTCTTCCTCAAGGAGCGAGCGGAGCGAGCGAGTAGGGAGGGGAGGAGCGCGTACGAAGGTTTACAGCCGGGCGCGACGAACGCTCGACTGTCCATGACGGGCCACAGACAGTCCGTGAGGGCTGGCGTGCCAGCGAGGCCACGGTGCGTTTCTCGGCATGGACGGGCCGCGGTCAACCGGCCCCGAAGTCGGGTCTGTCGAAGCGAGCGTGACGCCATGCGCCTCTCCGCTCCCCGGTGTCCACCGGGGATAGAGTAGAGGACACCGACAATTAAATTGCCGCTGTCGCCAGAAGCCGCGGCTTCTGGCTGCTAACCAGACGCAGGGCGTCTGGTGATGGCGTCTGGCCCTGCGCCACAAGCCGACTTCGAGCGGGTGAGTCCCACCCGACGAGCCGGCGTGCAAGCCCCGCCCTCAGCGAGCGCGTCAGCCCGAGCAGGGCAGGGTAGTTGACCCTACTCGTTCGCGTCCGAGCGCCGGCCGCGCCACCGGCACGAGCGCGTTACTCCTCGTCCGCGTCGCCCTCGTCGTCTCCGTCCGCGTCGTCCCCGCCGTCCGCGTCCGGACCGTCTCCGCTCTCCTCCGCGTCCGCCT
Organism: Halobacteriales archaeon QS_9_67_15; assembly: GCA_003023165.1. Taxonomy (GTDB): domain Archaea; phylum Halobacteriota; class Halobacteria; order Halobacteriales; family Haloarculaceae; genus Halosimplex. Next base: position 3,817 of record PXSD01000006.1, read on the forward strand.
CTTCGCCGGCGTCGTCCTCCCCGGTCTCCGCTTTTTCAGGTCCGTCGCCGTTCTCGGTCTCGTCGTCCGTCTCCGCCGCGCTCTCGGCGTCGTCGTCGGCTTCGTCGCCGACCGAGATCTCCAGGGGACCGTCCGACGGGTCCGTGTACTGGGAGGGGCTGCTCTCGTCGAGGGCCGTGCCGGTCAGGTAACCGGCGGTACCGCCGACGAGTCCCCCCAGGACTGCGCCGCCGGGACCGCCCCGCTTGAGTCCCGACACCGTTCCGAGAAACCCGCCGACGAGCGATAGTTTCGCCGCGTTCGGCTCGTCCGGGGTCGCTTCGAACTCCTCGTCGTGGTGTTCCATACCCGCCCGTAGGGCGTCCAATCACATAATTCACACAATCCGCGGCGGGTCACCGCTCCCGCGAGCGGACTGGTTCCTTTCCAGCGTCGACATCTCGCCCGTCTCGACGAGGCTCTTGAACCGCCTGAGCGCCGTCCCGGCGGCCGCGTTCGGGACGAGGTCGAGTCGCTCCATCACGGCGGTGCCGACGCGGCCGCCCGGCGGGTCGAAGCGGAGGTGGAGCGTCACCTCCGTCTCCTCGCCGTCGCCGCGTTCGAGGAAGCGGACCGACCCCTCGTTGGGGACCTGCGCGCCGGGCAGGGACTTCCAGCGGAGGAACTCGCCGGGGTCGGCCGCGACGACTTCGGCGTCCCACTCCAGGGAGACACTGCGCGGACCGGTTATCTCCCAGTGCTGGCGGTCCTCGCCGGTCTGCTCGACGTCGGCGAAGTGGGCCCACATCTGCTCGTGAGTCTCGGGCTCGCGCCACCGCTCGTACAGCTCCTCCGCGGGACGTTCGACCGTGATCGACCGCTGCACGTCGAGCGCGGTTCGCGGTGCGCCCTTTGCTGCGGACGCCGCCGACCCGCTCCAGTTGCCGGACCCCTGAGAAGGAGTGCCTCCCCGGAGCGCCCGCCGCAGGAGCCACCCGCCGGCGACGACCGCGAGCACGCCGCGGACCGAGCGCCGAGCGATGCCGTAGAGGAGGAGCACGCCGCCCCCGACGGCCATCACGGCGCGCCGTGTGTCTGTCCCGCCGGTCTCGCGGTCCGACCTCGTCTGTGTCGACGATTCCCGTTCTCGCTGTGTGTGTTGACTGGTCATCGAAGGCTCGCCCGCACGGCTCAGACGACGTGGCCGTGCGATCGCGCGTCGCCCGCTCATCTCGCAAACGAGCGGAGCGACGGCGCGTCTATTCGATCCTCGGCGGACTCCACCCTCAGTGTCGACCCTGCACCAGCAGGCAACCGAGCGCCGACCCGCGCTGTTCAGCTCGCGCCCGACAGAACCGCTCAGACCACGTCGAGAAACGTCCGAACGCGGTCGGTCGCCGCGGCACGCTGGTCGCGGAAGACGCAGTGCCCGGCGTCGTCGACGTGGAGCAGTTCGCCGTCGGGGATCAGGTCGACGCTCGCCCGGTCGCGCTCGCGCGCTTCCGCGTCCACGTCGGCGCGGACCACGAGCGTCGGGACCTCGATATCCGCGTAGTAGTCCTCGGGGTCGGCCCAGCCGCGGAACACCTCGGTGACGTTGGCGCTGACGCGCAGGCGGGCGTCGGCGAGCAGACTCGCGAGCTCTGCTTCCCCGGCCTCGACGTGGCCACTGATCTCGTCGTCAGCCCGCAGCAGTTCGGCCTTCGAGTGGTCGTGCCACCACAGCACCTGCTGGCGGACGCTCTCGACCTCCGCCTCGCTGACACCGTCGTCGTCACGGTTTTCGGCGTCGTGCTGGAGCAGTCCCGCGGGGTCGACGGAGACGACCGCCCGCGGTCGGTCCGGGTAGTTCGCGGCGGTCGCGAGCACCGTGTCGCCGCCCATCGAGTGGCCCAGCAGGACCGGGTGTTCGACGTCGAGGCCGTCGAGCAGACCGACGAGGTCGGCGGCGCGGCTGTCGGCGTCGTATCCCGACTCAGGCGCATCGGACCGGCCGTGACCGCGAGCGTCGTAGCAGATCACGTCGTAATCGTCCGCGAAATCGCGAGCGAGCGGCGTCCGGCAGCGCCCGTCGTCGAAGACGCCGTGCGCGACGACCAGCGGCGGGCCGTCACCCCCCGTCCGGGTGTAGTGAAGCCTGACGCCGTCGTCGACCGCGACGAAACCTTCCGTCCAGTCCGCCGGCAGTTGTGTCTCGAACTCCATGCGTTCCGTACTCGGATCGACCGGAAAAGCGTACGGGCACCGGAGCCGGTCGTGTTTAGTTAAGTAACTGCGCTCGAGAGAGCCGTTGGAAATAGCCTGAAAGCCCCGACGCGTTCGACTCCTGCGACTCGCTGTCGTTCGAGAGAGCGAAGCTCTCTCGTGATGACGAAAGACGCCGAGGCGTCTTTCGAACCAC
>PXSD01000006.1:6299-18910 GCA_003023165.1 Halobacteriales archaeon QS_9_67_15
ACCACTAAACTAAACACCACTCCGGAGCCCACCCTCTCGCGAGACCGGGGGAGACTGACCACTCGTCCCCTGCGACCGTTGTGTCCTCCCGGTGCCGACGCGAGGAAAAGGCACATAGGCGCTCGGTGTGGAGTGTCGGGTATGTCTGAGCGGACGGACGAGCGAACGTCCGAGGACGACGTCGACGACCCCCTCGACGACGTCGGCGGCGATATCGACGGCACGGGCGGCGGGGACGTGGGCCTCGACGACGACGAATTCGGGGTCGACGTGGACTCGCTGACCAGCGACCTCGGCGGCGAGGAGCCGACCGCGGAGCCGTCGGAGTCGGAGACGGACTCGGGACCGGGGCTCCGCTCCCGGCTCACGCCGTCGATCGGGCGGCCGAGTCTCACGCCGGACGTGCCGTCGCTCCGCTCGTTCCTGCTGGCGTTCGTCGCGGTCATCGGCGGGATGGTCGCCGGGAGCGCCGTGCCGCTGATCGGCTCGGTCACGAGTATCCTCGGCGTCGTCGCCGGGGCGTTCTTCCTCGGCCTCCTCAGCGGAAAGCGGCGATACTTCCCGGTCGCCGTGGCCGGTGCGATCGCCGCCGTCGCCGCCTCCGCGACGCTCGGCGCGCTCACGTTCGCGTTCATCGAGAGCCTCGGCCTGGTCCCCTCCGCAGCCATCGGCACGACGACCGGCGTCATCGCGGCGGTCGTGGGCCACTACTTCGGTCGCGACCTGCGCGCCGGCCTCACCCAAGACGTTTAGTCCGGCGGCGCGCACAGGACGAGGCGACGGGCGAGCGAATTCAGTCGGGCAACTGCCACTCGTCGCCGTCGCGCTCGGCGATGCCTTCCTCGGCGAGCCGCTCGAGGGCTTCTTCGACGACTTCCGGCGGAGCTTCGACGCGGCGGCTGACCGTTTCGACGGTGCCCGACCGCGTCGCGAGCGCCGAGACCACGTCCCCCAGCAGTCGAGCGTCTTCGCCCTCGAACTGGTCGGTGAGTTGCTCCATGACCTCGGCGAGTCGGCCGTGGACCCACCGTTGGGCCAGCGAGAGCTCCCGGTCGAGATCCTGCAGTCGGTCGAGTTCCGCCGCGAGTTCACCCGCGTTGGGGCTGTCCTGTATCTCGGCGTCGATCGAGATGTGCCGACAGGAGGCCACGTCGATGGAACTGCCGGGGTAGGCGCTTTTGGTCCCGAACTGGTACGGCGAGACGGTCACTTCCAGCCGGAGATTTCGGGCGATCCGGAAGTACTTCCGGCGCTGGTCGTCCACGCTGCTCTCGACGAGACCCGCCTCGTCCAGCCGCTCGAGGTGGTCGATGACCGCCTTCGGACTGACGCCGATGTACTCGCTGATCTCGGTGACGTAGCAGGGCTTGTGCGCGAGCAAGCGGAGGATCCGCCGACGGTTGGCGTTGCCCAGTATGTCGAGCAGTTCGGCGGAGTCCATTCACCTGAGGTTCGTGGTCGGAGTACATAAGCCTGCCCCACCGCGCCGACGCCGTCGGGCGGCGGACGCACCGTCGAGGGGCGTCACGCCGCCGGTCTGGACGGGAGGCGACCGAACGCGTGCGCGGCCAGGCCGACGGCCAGCAGGGACGTGGCGACGCTCCCGACGACCAGGACGGGACCGGGGTCGTAGCGCAGCGGCGGGTGGAGGCCGAAGCCGTAGTCGAGCACGTCGTTGACGAGCGCGAGCGCAAGTGCCAGTCCGAGCGCGCCGCGGGTCGTATGGCCGAAGTGCGGCAGGAGATACGCCTCGGGGAGAAACAGGAGGTGCGTGGCGAGGACGCCGAAGTACCGCCAGAGGTCGGGGAAGTAGAGGCCGACGTGGAGGTTGAGCGCCAGCGCCGTCCACAGCCCCGTCTCGACCAGCCAGACGAAGGTGATCGTGTGGAGATAGGCGAGCACGAGGTTCGAGGGCGCGGCGTCGAGTCGCCGGCCGAGGTTCGGGAGGAGCGTCGCCAGCGCGAGCGCCATCAACAGCGTCGCGACGGGCGAGTCCATGTACAGCGGCCACAGGAGCGTGTCGACGTTCGCCAGCGCGGGACTCTCGACGGAGAGGTAGAAGAAGAAGCCGACGAAGACCCCGGCGACGTTAGCGAAGACCAGCCAGACGAGACTGGGCGCGTTCTCCAGGTAGTAGCGCGCCCACTCCCGCGGGACCACCGCGTTCCGACCCGCACCGTCCAGCGACCAGTCCATGCCCGACGGGGAGTGTGCCGCACACAAAGCCGTGTCGGACCCGAGAGCGGTGGCTCGGCCGGCGTGACCTCCGGCGTCGATACCGCACCGTCGTCGTGCGGTCTGATTGCACGCCATCATAAGTGTACCGGGGAAGGCTTATCAGCATCCGTGGTTGTGATCCACTCGCACAGCAATGTTCGAGCAGTTCTCCAGCGGCTACTACCTGGGACGGCTCTACGTCGAGCCCAGCGAGGGCGAGGCGGCGGTCATCGCCCGGTCGCAACACGAGGAGGTCAACCGGCAACTGTACGCGGCCGACGGCATCGAGCGGACGGACCTGCCGCTCGTGATGAAACTGGAGAACACACACTTCACGGTATACGGCGACGAGCGCGTCCCCGCGGACACCATCGCGATGCCGGAGGAACTGGTCGAGGAGACGCGCATCGAGAACCCGCCCGCGCTCCGCGAGGTGTTCCTCGCCAAGGCCGAGCGGGCGAAACAGCTTCTCAGCGTCGCGACTGGCGCTCCGACCAACGACGAAGCGATGGAAGACGTCGTCCCCGACCACCCCCTCGACAGCGGACGCTTCGACGGCCCGACGGGGATCTGAGCGAGGCGTCCCGGCGTGGCTCCGGGTGACGCTCGGCTAGCGGTCGTGGCCCCGTCGGGCGGCCCGGAGACACGTAGTTTTAACCGCCAGCGGCGTCCCGATCCGGTGATGTTAGACCGGGTGCTCGGTCGGGCGGCGCTCAAGGAGCGCATCGCGGAACTCGAAGCGGAGCTCCGACACACCGAGCGCCAGCTCGAGGCCGAACAGGAGCGACGCGCCGACGCCGTCAGCGACCGCCAGGACGCCGAGGAACGGGTCAACCGCCTCGAAGACCGCATCGCCGAACTCGAGGGCGAGGTCGAACGCCGCCGCGACGACCAGTCGGGCGTCGACCGCTCGTTCGCCACCACGGAGACCCTCCAGGACGGCCGCCTCCGGGCCGTCCTCGACCGACTGTCGTCCGTCGAGACTGACCCCGAAGGAGCGTTCACCGCCTACGTCGCCGATGGGCGCGACCTCCCGGAGTCCGTCCGGGAGGCCTTCGGCGACCGCGCGGCGCTGGTCGGCCGCGCAGCGCCCTGTCTCGCCGTCACCGACGACGCCGCCCTCGTCGACGCCTGTCTCTCGGTCCCGAACCCGCCGGAGTCGTTCGCGGAGTGGAGCGACGGCTTCGCGCTCGAGCGGTCGTGGTTCGACCCGACGGGGTCGTTCACGTTCGCGCTCGTCCGCTCGGGCACGTTCGCAATGGGCGAGTACGACGGCGACGAGCGGGTCGCGTTCCAGGGGTTCGACTCCGACCTGAAGAGCAAACACTCCAAGGGCGGCTTCTCCCAGGCCCGCTTCGAGCGCCTCCGCGACGAACAGATCGACAACCATCTGGACCGATGCAAGGTGGCGCTCGAAGGCCGGGAGACGGACCGGCTCGTCGTCGTCGGCGAGCGCACGGTGCTCGACGAGTTCGACGAGTTGGCGGACACGACGTCGACGGTCAGTGCGTCGGGCGACCCGGAGGCGGCACTGGAGAGTGCGTTCCGCGAGTTCTGGCAGGTGCAGTTGCGCTCGCTGTAGATGCAGGTGGATAGGGTTCCGTTCTCGAGGGGTGGGAATGACCGTCAACCGTCGCGACCACAGACTCGACCGTGACTGCGAACAGCGTGAAAGCCCCACCGCGTTCGACTCGGGAGGCTCGTTGCGCTCCTCAGTCGTTATACTCCCTGCGGTGTCTGAGGGCTACGGCCTCAGATTAGCGGGACCGGAGGTTCCGCTAATCTGAGGTCGTGACCCTCATACGGATTACTGTTGCGATGTACCGGTACTCACCGACCCCCGGGGTCGGCGATATCCGGAAATAATCTACAATAATCCGTCTCAGACACCACAGCGAGCGAGAAGCGCAACGAGTCCCGGGAGCGCAACTAACGGGGCTTTCACGCTGTTTGAGATCGTAACCGAGTACACGGTGCTGGTCGCTGCTGCTCCGGAGACCCGGACGCTGTTCGACGACACGATTTCGAGTGCAGTCGCACCCGTCCAGATTCCAGCCGAACGACCATGCGATTAAATCACGCGAAGACAAACACCGACCATGCGCGTCGTCATCCTCGCCCACGAGCAGTTCCCCGACCGCGCGAAGACGGCCGTCGGCGTCCTCCGGTACGGCGACGACGAGGTGGTCGCGGTGCTCGACAGGACGCGAGCGGGCGACCGCGTCCGCGACCACGTCTCGGACGTGCAAGACGCCCCCATCGTCGACGGCGTCGACGACGTGGACGAGCCTATCGACGCGCTCGTCGTCGGTATCGCGCCCATCGGCGGCGGGTTCGACGAGACCTGGCGGCCCGACGTGCGCGGCGCGCTCGAACGCGGCTGTGACGTGGTTGCCGGTCTCCACTACTTTCTCGCCGGGGACGAGGAGTTCGTCCGCCTCGCCGACGAACACGGCTGCGAACTCCGCGACCTGCGGCGGCCGCCCGCGGACCTGACCGTCAGCGACGGCACCGCGAGCGACGTCGACGCCGAGGTGGTCCTCACTGTCGGCACCGATTGCTCGTCCGGGAAGATGACGACGACGTTCGAGCTCGCGCGAGCGGCCCGCGAACGGGGCGTCGACGCCGGCGTCGTCCCGACCGGCCAGACCGGGATCGCCATCGAGAACTACGGTATCGCGGTCGACCGCGTCGTCTCCGACTTCGCCGCCGGCGCGGTCGAGCGGATGGTCGAGGAGCGCGCCCGGGAGTACGACGTGCTCTTCGTCGAGGGGCAGGGCTCGCTGGCCCACCCCGCCTACTCCGGCGTGACGACGAGCATCCTGCACGGGGCGATGCCCGACCGACTGGTACTCTGCCACGTCGCCGGTCGCGATGCGGTCTACGGGTACGAGCACGTCCCCATCTCGCCGCCTGACGAGTGCGCGGCGCTCTACGAGTCGATGGCCGACCCCGTCGCCCCCGCCGACATCGTTGCGGGTTCGCTCAACACCCGGAATCTTGCGGACAACGCGGCGAGGGCCGCGGTTGAGACCTACGCAGACGCCATCGACGCGCCCGCGACCGACCCGGTCCGGTTCGGCGTCGGCGAGATACTGTCCGCGGTGCTCGGAGAGGAGTGACGATGCCGACAGACACCGACCGCGGCCTCGACATCGCGCTCGCGGATCTGACGGCGAAGCGACTCGGTGTGCCCCGCTACCAGCAGTTGGGCCTCGACCCGGCGGCCGCACCGACCAGTTCGTTCTCCATCGGCCTCGTCGAACCGGACGAGATGCGAGCGAAGGCCGAGGACGCGGTCGACCGGCCGGGGACGGGTGCGGTCGGCCTCCGACAGTGACCGCGAGCGAGTTCACCGTCCGACCCAACTGCGAGTGCTCTCAGAATCGGTCGGCGGTCGCGGCGTAGACGCCGCCGAGGACGACTCCGTAGACGAGGTGCCACAACAGCGACGGCGGTGCGAAGTTCGGGAACGGCGGCGAGGCCGGCGACCCCACGACCGAGAGCCAGACGGGCATGAGCAGTGCGGCCAGGACGACCCACGTCACGACGCCCCAGACCGCGCCGGCACCGACGAGTTTCCCGGTCGAATCGACGTCGAGCGCGCCGACGACAGCCGCGAAGACGACGCCCAGCACCGCGCCATGGGAGGCGTGGACGAACATCCCGATCCCCACACTGGACGGCGGTGCGAACGTGTACAGCGACGGAATCGCCACGGCGAGCGTCGGTTCGTTCATTTCGAGGACGAGCGCACCCATTGCGAGCGCACCGACGACCCCGCCGACGACCCCGGCTTGCCAGGAGTCGTCCGCCGTTTCGGTCCGTCCTGTCGTCTCCGTTGCAGTGGACATGTTTGCGGTCACGGATAGTGCAGGCAAAAATCCGGTGCGGCCGTGTGTCTGTGCGGCCAGAGCGCACGATAGCACCACCAGTATCCGAGACGACTAGCCCGCAACGAACCCGCACGAAGCTGGCGGACCGACGTCAGATCCACTCGGCGAACGACTCGCACTCGCAACTCAGGTCGACGTACTCGCCCTGCATCCGGATGAGGGCCGTCTCTAGGTCCGCGCCGTCGGAGAGGTGCTCGCGGACACGCCGCTGCTTCCAGACGCTCGGCGTGACGCCCGCTTCCCAGCGCGCCTCGAGCGGGGCGAGATAGCGGTCCCCCGTCGCCGTCGAAACGCCCTGTTCGTCGAGCCCGTGGCGCGCGTACTCGAACACCTCGCCGAGTATCTCGTCGGAGTCGTTCGTCCGCTCGCCGTCGGCCGTGACCCACGCGAGGTCCGCGTCGATACCGTCCTCGACGGCCGCGTAGAAACTCCGTTCGGCGGCGTCCCAGGAGAGGTCGCCGAGCGGGTGGTCGGCGGCGACGAGACCGCGGAGCAGTCCCGCGGTGAGCACCTGTAGACCGACGATGTCCCGGACGGTCGGCTGGGTCGGGAGCGGGCGGTACTCGATGCGGAGCGACTGCTGGTCGCAGGCACCGTCGACGGCGTCGCCGCCCGCGACGCCGCGGACCCATCGCCAGAACGTGCCCCGCTTGTGGTCGAACTCCCACGCTGTGCTGGTCGGGTCGCCGCCCTTCTGTCCGCCGGTTTCGACGTCCTCGCCCTCGCTCTCGATCCACTCTTCCAGGAACGGAGCGAACGTCTCGTCGGCGACGACGTGTTCGACCGCGTCGGCCGGCGAGTCGAGGTCGTCGGGCACGCACACCTTCCGACAGCCCTGGTTCATCGACTGCTCGAAGGCGGCGATCCGGAGCTCGTGGTGGGTGTCGTCGACGAGGTCGTGCGGATCGACGTCCCCGTCGTAGCAGTCTCCCGGCAGGAACGGAGAGTTGGTCGACAGGGCGAGCAGCGGACCGAGCGTTCGGACCGCGAGGTTGTGACAGCGCGGGAACTCGGTGGGGTCGGGCACCTGCACGTGAGGCTGGAGCGAGGTCGCGAGCGACTCGAAGAGGATCGTTCGGTACCCCGCCGTCGCGCCGGGGACAGAGAACTCGATCTCGCCGTCCGCGCGCCTGACCGCCTCGTTGTCCAGCGCCCCGTAGCGCGGGTCCGTGCGCATGTTGTTCGCGACGAGCACTGGGTCGTCGGGGCCGCCGCCGGGGACGACGTGGCCGTCCTCGTCGGCTGTTGCGGTCCCCGATCGGCCGCCGTGGACGGCCACGTCGTCGAGATACGCGTGGGTGCCCGGCGTCGGTGCGACGGCGGGCATCGCGTCGAGGACAACCTCGAGGTCGTGCTCGCGCGCTCGCTCGCGAGTCGCGGCGAGGTCGGCCGCGACCTCCTCGGCCTGCGCGACGACGCCGTCGTCGTCGAACCGGCTGGGCGCGGCGTTGAGTTCGGCGTTGTGCAGGCCGAGTTCCGCGTCGGCCGGGCCGTCGAAGACATCCTCGGGGACAGGTGCGAGCGCCGCGCTGTCGCCCGTGCCGTCGACGGCGTACACTTCGAGTTCGAGGCCGAGGGTCGCCGCGGTGTTGTCGAAGGTGCCCGCCTCGAGCGCGGCGGCGAGGCAGTCGGCCTGCTCGCGGACACGTCGGTCGAAGTCGTCCGTGCCGGCGAGCGAGCGCCGGACGAGCGACACGTGGTCGGTCATTGGGGGGAGGGTGGGCGAGCGCGGCTAAAAACATGGGTGGAAACCGTCGACTGCGCCGCGACCCCAGCAGTGAATCCGAGCCGGTCCGCTCGATAGACGGGCAGTTCGGACACTCTCCCGACCATCCGCGCGAGCGAAGCGAGCGAGGGGTCGAGAGAGATCGCTCTCCTGGTGTTTTCACCAGCGTTTTCGACGGCGGGGTCGCCCTGCGACCCCTCCGCGAAGAAGACGGTGTCGGACGTGCGGCTGACGGGTGTTTTTGTACGGAGACGACCGTTCCTAAGGCGATGGCTACGTCGTCGAACGGGTATCTCGAACGGGACGTACTGGTACAGGCGGGGCCGCTCATCTGCGCGACGACGCTCGCGCTGATGGCGGCCTTTCTAGGTATCGTCGGGATCGCATCGGGCAACGCGGCGGGACTCGTCGGGCGACTTCCCCTCTACGTGCTCGCCGGGTCGGTCGGCTTCGTCGCCGCCCTGCTCGCCGCCGAGCACTCGCAGTACTACGGGCGCGAGGGGGTCGTCACGGCCGCGGCCGTCGGTATCATCGACTTCGTGATGATCGGCCTCGGCACGGAGGGCGTCATCTACGGGCTGACCTACCCTGAGGCCGTGGTCGCGTCGCACCTGTCGGCCTACCTGCTGTCGGCCGCGATGATCACCTCCGGGCTCGGCTACTGGACCGTCCGCAACTGGCGCGACGTGACCGCCGCCGTCGACACGAGCGGGCTCTGAGCGGCCGACACACGGCACGGACACCCCGACCGATTCTTACACGACGACACGGCGAGGGTCATTCGGGTTCAGTTCGTCCCCGGTGCGGTCACTCCGCGAACTCCTGGACGGTCGACCCGCGGAGAGACACCGCGGCGACGAGGACGACGACGGCGTAGAACAGTCCGACGACCGCGGCCACGATCGCACCGGAGATCCCCAGAATCGACGCCGTGTCCGTCCACGACTCCGACGTCTCGAACGCGGTGACTCGGGCGATCCACGCTGCGAGCAACAGCAACAGCAGCGCGAGGTACGACCGGCGAAGCCTATGCGTGAGCGCCTCTCGGAAGGTCACTCCGAAGGTCGGGTCCCGAAGGCCGTCGGCGAGGACGGTCCGCCAGTCCGAACCGTCGTCCGACGACCGGGAGTACATCTCCGCGTAGAGGCCGGTCTGGAGGACCCGGACGCGGTTGCGCCAGACGTCGTACTCCCGGTAGCGGTTGGCCTCCATGACGAGGAACGCGGTGACGCCGAACACGCCGATCAGGATCACGTAGTGGGGGTTGTCCGCGCTCGAAAACGCCCACGTCAAGATCGCCCCGACGACCACCACGGCCCAGTTCGTCGTCTGGTCCAGCCGCCCGCGCCAGGAGGCCGTCCGCTCGACCTCTCCGCGGTAGAAGTCGCCGGTCAGATTGGCGAACGCCTCCTGCTCGTCGAGCGTCGGCCGGCCGTCATCGGTCTCCGGCTCCGAGGTTCTGGAACTGTCTTTGACCATCTCTGGCGCTCGCTTCGACTGGCAGACCCAAAGCTAGCGGGCCCTTACCGCGTTCATCGCAGTTCCACGCCGCCCGATAGCTACTCTGATACGGATTATTGTAGCGATGTACCGGTACTCGCCGACCCCGGGGTCGATGGTACCCGGAAATAATCTACAACAATCCGTATGAGTGTTGGTACCTGATACCAACCGCTTTCAGCCGCTCGGCGCTACGAACGGGTGTCAACTGCCCCAGGGTCAAGCCCCGAGGCTTGTCAATGAACCACCGACTGCTGGGTGGTATCTCGGCGACGGTCGCGGTGCTCACCCTCGCGCTCGGGCTCCTCGCCGGCCTGTCCGTCGGGTTCGAGGCCGCGGCCGCGGTGATGATCGTCGGGTCGTCCCTCGTCACGCCGCTGGTCCCGATCGTCGGCAACGAGGTCGTGCCCGCCCTCCGCGACCGTCGGCGCGAGTCGGGAGCCGAATCCGTCGACGCGGACGACCCGCTGGCCGAGCTCAAGACGCACTCCGCTCGCGGCGAGATCGGCGACGACGAGTTCGAGCGGCGGATAGAGCGACTGGTCGAGCTCGAAGGCGTGGGGCGCGGTCGCGGTGCGGAAGAGTGGACCGGGAGCTGTCGGTCGAACGGGAGTGAGAAGAGAACCGAACAGCATTCGACGGCCGTCAGGCCGCCGATTCCCCGGACGTGACCGAACGGAGTGAGGGAGCGTCCGACCTTTTTCACCATTTTTGACGGAGGGGTCGCCCTGCGACCACTCCGCGAAAAAGATGGTCTAGAAGAGGTCGTCGTGCCGAGCGGCGAGGTTGGCGTAGTCGCCGGAGTTGAACGCCTCGAAGACGGCGTCGGGGTCGATCGTCGTCTCGCCGAGCGGGGTGACCGAAGCGGGCATCCCGCGGACGAACGACTCCGGCGGAACCTCGTAGCCCGGCGGGACAACGGTGCCCATGGCGACGATGCTCCCGGAACCGATCGTGGCGTCGCTGACGGTGGAGTTGAAGCCGACGAGCGCGCCTTCCTCGACGGTCGCGTCGTTGAGCACCGCGCCGTGGCCGACCATCACCCGCTCCCCCATCTCCGACGCGTGGACGGTGGCGTTGTCACCGACTGCGGACTGTCGACCGACGTGGACCGGCCCCACGTCCCCGCGGAGTACCACCTCGGGCCAGACGTTGGCGTTCGCCTCGACGGCCACGTCTCCCACGACCGTCGCTTCGCGGCTGACGTGGGCGTTCCCGTGAATCTCCGGCTGTTCCCCCTCGAACGCGTACTCGCGACTGTCCATAGGCGTGTGTAGTGTTCACACGCCTATAACGATTCATCCTGGCAACAATTGCGCTCCCAACCGCAAAGTCGTCGGGTGGAACCCGGAGCGAACCACCGCGAAACGAACTCCTTTCAGCGACCGGGTCCACCAGTCTGTATGACCGGTTCGGCCATCCAGCTGTACACGCTTCGGAACGTCGACCGCCCGTTCACCGAGCTACTCGAACTCGTCGCCGACGCGGGGTTCGAGGGCGTCGAGTTCGCCTCTCGCGTCACCGACGCCGACCCCGAGGCAGTCGCCGAGACGCTCGACGAGACGGGCCTCGACGCCGCGGGCGCACACGTCCATATCGACCGACTCGAGGACGACTTCGAGGAGACGGTCGCGTTCTACGACGAACTCGGCGTCGAACACGTCGTCGTCCCGTGGCTGGACGCCGAACACTTCGAGTCCGTCGAAGCCGTCGAAGCCACGGCCGCTCGCCTCGCGAAACTCGCCGACGAACTCTCCGCACACGGGATGGCGCTCCACTACCACAACCACGACCAGGAGTTCACCGACCTCGACGGGAACGGCGAAACTGGCGACGCCGAGTTCGGTTTCGACGCCTTCGTCGACGAGACCGAGTTCGGAATCGAACTCGACCTCGGGCTGGCGCTCGCGGCGGGCGACGACGTGGCCGAGCGCCTGCACGCGCTCGACGACCGCTCACAGCTCGTCCACCTGAAAGACTACGATGTGGCAGCCGGCAGGTCGGCTCCCGTCGGCGAGGGCGACCTCGACCTCGACGCCATCGCCGACGCGGTCGATGCGAACGACAGCGAGTGGCTGATCTACGAGTACGAGGGCGAGGACCCGCTCGCGACGCTGGACCGGGCAGGCTCGCGGACGAAGGAACTCTGCTGAGGCCACCGGACAGCCGCTGCCAGTCGGCCCGCTGCCGGCTATCCCGGGGCCACACGGTGGCTACGGCGAGCGTTCGAGCCACCTGAAAACGCTTTTTACGGCCTGTCCGGGAGCGCTCGCGGGGGCAGTGACAGCAACGGCGGACCGCTCGTAGCGACCGGACCCGTTGTCGCCGACCACAGCTTTAGGCCCGGCGCTCCCCTTGCCTCGGGCGATGGACGTCACTCTCCTCGGGACCGGCGACACAACGGGGACGCCGACGCCCGGTTGTGACTGTGCGACCTGCCAGCGAGCCGTCGAGCGGGGCGTCGAACGCTCGCGGTTCTCCGTGCACGTCCGCAACGAGCGCACCGGCGAGTCCCTGCTGGTCGACACCAGCCCCGACCTCCGCTCCCAGTTTCTCACCCACAGCGTCCCCCTCCCGGACGCCGCCGTCATCACGCACATCCACTTCGACCACCTCGACGGCCTGGGCCACGCGTACCGCCTGTTCGACCGCTTCCCCGTGTACGCCGCCGACGAGACCGACTCCCAGACCGGCGAGAGCGTCGCCGGGACGGTCCGGCGCCGTTACGACTACCTCGACACCGTCAGCGTCCACCCCCGCTCGCCCTTCGAACCCGTCGAAACCTGCGGGTTCGAGGTGACGCTCGTCCCCGTCGACCACCCCCCGCTGGCCTGTTACGGCCTCGCCGTCGAGGACCCCGAGACGGGCGCGAAACTCGCCATCTCGGGCGACTCCACCTACGGGATCGGCGAGCGCTCCCGGGCGGTGCTCGCAAACCCGGACCTGCTGCTGGCCGACGGCATCGTCACCGCCGACTACTGCGAGCACCACCCCGCGGGCGGCGACCACTTCGACGAGGCGGGCGTCGCACGCACCTTCGGGACGAAACACATGACCGTCGAGGGCGCGCAGGCGCTGGGCGAGGACCTGAACGCCGACCGCACCCGCGTCGTCCACGTCTCCCACTTCCTCGGCCCCGACGAGGCCTTCGCCGACCCCCTGGCCGTCGACGGCGAGCAGTATGACCTCTGAGAGGCGAGAAGTGCGCTCTCTCGGGTCTCACCGTCGGCGGTGACTTGACGCTCCTCCATCGCTTCGAGGAGCGCGGCCTG
>PXSD01000007.1:0-3577 GCA_003023165.1 Halobacteriales archaeon QS_9_67_15
CGGGTTCAAATCCCGCCTCGGGCGCTTTCTGTTGCGAACAACTCGGCGAGCACCGCGTAGCGTGTGCTCGTCTTCGTGAGCAACGAAACGGCCGCAAGAGGGGATTTGAAGTAGACCCCGTGGTCGCGCACGCGGGCCTCGCCCGTTCAGTCCGCCAGGGACAGCACGGCACCACACACCTCCCCAGCCGATTCGCTCACTCGCTCCGCTCGTTCGCTCATCCACCGGAAGACTCGCTTCGCTCACGGGTCGCTACGCTCCCCGTTCTCTTCGAGGTCTCCCTTCGGTCGACCTCGCACCGCTCGTCTTCCGAGCTCTCGCTCGCTCCGTTCACGAGGACCTCGCACGGCTCCGCCTCGCGGCCTCATACTGCCGGCTGTAACTTCGTGAAGATATTCGCCGCCCCGGGGCGGCGAAGTTCTTGACAGACGTACAGCCGGCAGTATCACTCTCGTTCGGCACGCGAGTCAGCGCGCGCCCTTGGGAAGGGTCCAATCTGTCACACCCACTCGAGAGCATCGTCGAGGTCGAGGGGGACGTCGCCGTGGCGATAGCCTTCGCAGCGGCCGTCCGGGCGGTAGCGGAAGACGACGGTGGGTTGGTAGCCGAGCGAGGGGCGCTCGGCGCGGATGGGGTTCCACTCGTCGTCCCGGAAGGACGTACAGTCAACGAGGAGGACGGCGTCGTCGTGGATAGCGAGCTGGTCGCGGGTCTTCGAGTCGACGGTCTGGCGGAGGCCGGCGATGGCGGTGCCGGCCGAGCGGTCGCGCGGGGCCATCGGGCGGGTGACTTCGACGAGGCGCTCGCCGCCGGGGGTGTCGACGACGAAGTCGAGGGCGTGACCCGAGTCGCGTTCGGACTCGGGAACGAACGTGATGTCGGCGTCGGCGAGGAGTTTCGCGGCGTTGAACTCGCCCATGGTGGCGCGCATGCGGTTGAACTCGTTGCGCTCGCTGGTGCCGAGTTTGGCGGCCATCGTGTAGCGGTGGTCGTCGAGGACACCGGTCCTGAGAAAGCGCTCGTAGAACGCCAGCCCCTCCTCACGAGTGGCGTCGGGGAACCCGGCGGCGTCGCGGTCGAAGAACACGCGAGTGGTCTCGCGACCGTCCTTCGAGAAGAGGACGGGAAGGAAGAACCACGAGACGTACTCGAAGGTGGCGAGCCAGGGGGCCTGCCGTTCGAGGTCGTAGGTGAGCTCGCGCCGGGCCCAGCGGGAGACGGCGAAGGGCGCTTCGGCGAACGTCTCCTTGTTCGTGCGCCAGAGCATCTCCGGCGTGACGGTGTTTCCGAGCCAGTACGCGCCGTCGCCGTCCCAGGCGAACAGGGCGAGGTCGCCGTTGTCCATCTCGAGCCGTCGGGCGGTGTAGCCCTCGGGCGCGTCGATCCTCGGCGTCATCAGTCGTGCGCCGAAGCGGTCGTCGAGCGGAGAGAGGAGGTCGCGGCGGACGCGCTCCTCGTCCCAGCGCTCGGTCGACCGCCGAAAGCGAACCGGTCCGGCCATGTCTGACCGGAAGCGCCCCGGTCGTATACAGTGTTCGGACTCTCCATCGACGCCCCGAACGAGGGCGTGTTCCGCCCGAATTCGGCCGTAAACCTCGATACACGGCACTCTCTCGATGACCGTTACATTGATAGGTTCATACGTCTAAGCGTGGGTGTGATACACAATGTCGATGGGTGCATACGACGAAGTGGAGCATGAGCGGCGCGAGCGGAAGCACAGCGAGGTGGACATGAGCAACGACGACCGTCGGACCGAGTACCACGGGAGTGTGGAGCACGACAGCGACGAGTCGACGGAAGAACTGTTAGACCAGTTCAAAGAGATAAATTCGTAATCGACCCGATCCCTTCTGTGCGCCGGTAGAGGACGACCAGCGACAGCGAGTTCACCGTTGCGACCGCGACGACGTGACCGACGACCGCCACGAGCAGGACGGTGTGGTCGAGCAGGAGGGGCACCAGCAGGAGTTGGATGAAGCCAAACCCCATGGTTTCGAGGTCGGCGCGAGCGAGGACCCGGGTTTGTTCCGGCGAGAACTGGAACTTGACCGAGCGCCAGAGCGCGGCGACGCTGGCCCACCAGCCGGTGCCGATGCGGTAGCAGACATCCCACAGCACGAGCAACAGGAGGTACGTCGCCAGTAGCGGCGGCTCCGGACCCAGTATCTCCGTCACGAGCGGCGTCGTCGACCGTGGGTCGAGCACGAACAGGTAAGTGAGCATCGCGATGAACGCCAGCACGCCGAGGACCACCTCGATGCTCGACCCGAAGATGAACCGCTGGTAGGCCTCGGGCGGGTCCGCTCGACGGACGAGCTTACTGATCCGGAGCATCTCGACGCTCCCCGCGGTCGCCACGAGCACCGCGACGGTCCCCGCGACGGCTCCGCCCCACAGGCCGTACACCGCGGCGAGGACGAGCACGCCGACCTCGAACAGCGTGAACTGGATCACCAGTGCCAGCCGCTCTGAGACGTCGATCCCGGGGAGCGCGCCGATGATGCTCTCGTAGACCCACGTCTCGCCGTACTCGGGCATGACTCCGGACCCGTCGGCCGCACGCTCGGAGTCGGTCACGCGAGTCGCGTCCGCCCCGGCCGCCTCGTCGCGTTCCGGACCCGGGTCGATCATCCGTGCTCCTCCGTCGTGGCCGTCGATGTCGTGGTCGAACGCCGCAGTCGCGCACCCATCAACTGCGCCCTCCGTGCTCCTCTGCGGTCGGGCTGCTGTGGGGGACCGACTGCCTCGTCTGCGTCTCGGGGGCCAGCGCCATCTCGACGGCCACCTCGAACGGCGTGAGGTCCACGTCGACGTAGTCGCGGATGCTGTCGTCGGTGACGACGACGGGGTTCTTCAGCCCGAGGATGAGCGGTCGCGCGACGCCGCTCGGAACGTCAGTGACGAACCCGACCCAGTACGAGGAGAGCTTCGGCGTGAGGACCGGCACGGAGACGACGAACGGTTTCCGCCGCCCCATCGCGTCGGCGGTCCGGACGAGCATCTCGCGGTAGGTCAGCACGTCCGGGCCGCCGATCCCGAAGGTCCCGCCGGCGGTCTCCGGCGCCTCGAGGACGCCGACGAGGTATGCCACCACGTCGTCGATCGCGATGGGCTGGCACTCGTTGCCGACCCACTGGGGCGTCACCATCACGGGGAGCCGCGAGACGAGCTGGCGGACCATCCGAAAGCTCGCGCTCTCGTCCCCGACGATGACCGCCGCCCGCAGCGTCGTCAGGTCGTACTCGCCCTCCGAGAGGATCGCCTCAACCTCGCGACGCGAGCGGAGGTGCGGCGAGAGGTCGTCGCCGTCCTCGCCGAGCCCGCCGAGGTAGACGACCCGGTCGACGCCCGCGTCGCTCCCGGCCTCGCGGAAGTTACGGGCCGCGTTCCGGTCTCGCTCCTCGTAGTCGTCGCCCGCCCGCATCGAGTGGACGAGGTAGTACGCGGCTTCGATGCCTTCGAGGGCAGGCGCCAGTGTCCCGGGTTCGAGCAGGTCGCCTTGGACGACCTCGACGCCCGGCGGCGGGTCGCAGGCCGACGGGTCGCGGACGAGCGCCCGGACGTCGTGACCGGC
>PXSD01000007.1:3688-16891 GCA_003023165.1 Halobacteriales archaeon QS_9_67_15
CGTGGCCGCTGTCGGGTCGGGCGCTTCCTCGGCGACGCGCGCCGACCACTCGGCGACGCGCGCCGACCACTCGGCGATAGCGTCGTCGACCCACGACTCGCCGTCGAGTGCCCGTTTCCGGGCCCGCTCGTGGCGGTCGTCGTCGACCAGCAGTGTCCCCGGGCTGGACGCCGCGGCGACGCCGACGAACTCGGCGTGGTCCGCGCGCGTCGCCTCGCCTGCCGCGAGTCGCTCGACGGCCTCCTCGATGCGGTCGGGTTCCGGGTGGACGAACACCCGCGCACCGATAGACCCGGGACCGATCACGGGGCCGGCGTCGTCGAGCGGGTCGTCGTCGAGAAGTCGGTCGCCGCCGCGGACCCGCTCGACGCGTTCGCACTCCGTCTCGGCGTCGAGCGCGAGGTTATCGCCGGGATACGTCGAGCAGGTCTCCGGGTACAGGTCGCTCCCGTGGATGCGACACTGGAGCGTCTCGGGGTCGAGGAAGACGCAACTCGGGAGCCAGTGGGCGTCGGTATCGAAGGGCGCGACCGGTTTCGGCACCTTCCGGAGTCCGACGAGGAACGCGGGACGCCCGCGGACTGCCGCCACGTCGACGCCGCCGACCGAGACGCTCGGACCGTCGGTCATCCGAAAGAGGCGGGCGACGAGCGCGCCGCCGTGGCCCGCGTCGAGGAACGCCCGCACCTCGTCGCGAGACAGCGGAACGAGATTGTCGATGTCGTCGAGCGGCCGGTACTCCCCGCGCCGCTCGTGGCCGTGGTCGACGCCCTCGGGCGCGAGCGTTCGCCAGTCGAGACAACACCCAGCACACCCCTCGCAGTCGACCTCCATACGCGGTTGTTCGCCGTCGACCCGGAAAAGTGACAGCCCATCGGGGGTCGCCGGAGTGTTCGTCGGTCGCGACCGGCCCCGCGGCGTTTTTCCGGACAGCCGCCTTACTGCGGGTATGACCACCCAGCCATGCGACGGCTGTGGCGACGACGTGAGCATCGCCGGCGGCATCGCGAACATCTGGACCCTGGAGAAGTCCACGACGGACGGGATGACGCTCGAACTCGCCGACGGCACCGAACACTTCCTCTGTTACGACTGCATGGAGCGACTTCCGGACGACCACGAACCGACCGCCGACGACGTCGCCGACCTGTAGGCCCGGGCGTCGGCGAGGTGTGATAGCTCGGACTCGTACGGATTATTGTAGCGATGTACCGGTACTCACCGACCCCGGGGTCGATGATATCCGGAAATGATCTACGATAATCCGTATCAGGCATCCGGGCCTCGATGCTCCGCGAGGGTCGCAGACGAGTCCCCGTCCGAAGGCACCCAGACGGCACTGGTCTCGTAGTCGCTGGCGACGCCGACGGTGACGGCGTCGCCGGCGACCACACCGTCTTCGTCACCGTTGGCCGACCCCTGCCACTGACCCGCACCGGTCTGGATAAAACCGTTGTGGAGTTGACCGGGTCGGTCGCGGGCACCGCGGGCCGCCCCCACCGACGACCGGCAGGTTTAGGCGGGGCGCCCGCCCGACGTGGTCCTCGTGCGCGCGCCCACCGGGAGCGGCAAGTCGCTCCTCGCCCGCGCCATCGCCGGCTGTGCGCGAACGGCCGGCGAGAGCGAGGCCGGCGAACCCATCGACGCCTACTACACCACCCCGCAGGTCTCCCAGCTGGACGACGTGGCCGGCGACGACCTCCTTCAGGACCTGAAGGTCGTCCGCGGGAAGAACAACTACGACTGCATCCTCCCGGGCGAGACCGATACGCCCGTCGACCAGGCCCCCTGCGCCCGCGAACGGATGTTCGACTGTCAGGTCCAGCACCGCTGTCCGTACTTCTCCGACCGCGCCATCGCCGCGAACAACCGCATCGCCGCGATGACGCTCGCCTACTTCATGCAGACCGCCGGCTCCGACGTGTTCGGCCCCCGCGACGTGCTCGTGATAGACGAGGCCCACGGCCTCGGCAACTGGGCCGAGATGTACGCGACTATCGACCTCGGGCCCGACACCGTCCCCATCTGGGACGCCTGCGAGCCGCCGGACATCGATGGCCTCGACGACGCCGCGAAGTACGCCGACCGGCTCGACACGATGGCCGACCGCCGACTCGCGGAGGTCCGCCAGCGGGCCGAGCTCTCGCCGGAGGAGGCCGCCGAGCGGGACGCGCTCGTGAAACTGCAGTCGGACCTGTCGTGGTTCGTCGAGGACTACCGCGACACCGAGAGCGCGACGACGTGGGTCGTCGACCAGCCCGACGGCGCGGGCTCGCGGGTGACGGTCAAGCCGATGGCCCCCGAGAAGTACCTCAGACACACCGTCTGGGACCGCGCGAGCAACTTCGCGCTGCTGTCGGCCACCATCCTCAACAAGGACGCCTTCTGCGCCAACGTCGGGCTCTCGCCCGACCGCGTGACGCTCGTGGAGGTGCCCCACACCTTCCCCGCTGAGAACCGGCCGCTCTACGACGTGACCCAGGGGAAGATGACCTACGAGGCCCGCGACGAGACCATCCCGCGCGTCGCGGAGACGCTCGTCCGGATCATGCAGGCCCACCCCGACGAGAGGGGGCTCGTCCACTGCCACTCCTACGCGATCCAGGACCAGCTGCGGGCGCACCTCCGGGAGTTCGGCGTCGACTCGCGGGTGCGGAGCCACGACTCGGACGACCGCGACGCCCAGCTGTCGACGTGGAAGCGCGTCGACGACCCCGACATCTTCCTCTCGGTGAAGATGGAGGAAGCGCTCGACCTCGAAGGCGACCGCTGTCGCTGGCAACTGCTCTGCAAAGCGCCCTATCCGAACACCCGCGACTCCAGAGTGGCAGCGCGTCTCGAGGACGACCAGTGGGGCTGGTACTACCGGACCGCGCTCCGGACGGTGATCCAGGCCTGCGGTCGGGTCGTGCGAGCGCCCGACGACTACGGCGCGACGTACCTGGCGGACTCGTCGTTGCTGGACCTGTTCGAGCGCGCCCGCCTCGACATGCCCGGGTGGTTCGCCGAGCAGGTCGACCTGATGAACGAACCGGACCTTCCGGCCGTCGACACCGCGGCCGCGACCGGGTCGAGTCGCGGCCCGAGCGGCGGGTCGAGTCGGTCGCACTCCTCGTCCACGTCCAGGAGCGGGTCCGCGTCGGAGTCGTCCGGCGCGTCGGCGTCTGGATCCGGCTCGGGGTCTGACGGGGACGACGACAGTGGGTCGCCAAGCGGTCGCCGCCGCTCCCGTCGCTCGTCGTCCAAGTCGAATCCGATCGCTGACGTGTGGGACACGGAGTGAGCGGTCTCGCGATCGTATCGCCACTGCCGTCACGTCGCCACCGACTGGTCGATTCAGGTGCCGTCAGACCGGCTGCCGCTTGCGAGGTCGGTGTTTGAAAGACCCAGCCTGCCGCTTTTGCCGCTGGTCCCCAAATATTATGTGTTTCCTGATGCTCGGCGACCGACTCGGAGTGCCGAACTTCCTGTTTTTCATCGCGGCGGGGCTGACCGTCGGTCCGGTCGGGCTGGGACTGGTCCACCACGACGTGTTCGGTGATAGTCTGGCCATCGTCGTCGGTCTGGGCGTCGCGGTCATCATCTTCCACTCGGGGTCGGGCATTACTCGCGAGACGGTCAGGCGAGCGCCCAATGCCACTGCCAGACTGGCGACCATCGGCGTGCTGGTGACATTCCTCGGCGCCGCTGCGGTCACGTACTTCGTGATGGACCTCCCGCCGGGGATCGCCCTCCTCATCGGTGCGTTGCTCGTCGCGACCGGAACGACCGTCATCGAACCGCTCCTAGCGGCCGTCGCGGTCGACGAACGGCTCTCGTACACACTGGAGATCGAGGCGACCGTCACCGAGGTGACGGCGGGAATCCTCTCGATCGCGGTGTTCAAGGCCGTCACCGTCGGCGAACCGGATCACGCTCGGCTCGTGTTCCTGTTCGGCTGGGTGCTTGTTGTGGGTGTCGTCGTGGGCGCCGTCGGTGGAGCGATCGCGTGGGTCCTCTTGACCAAGCCGCGACACGCTGCGCGGCGAGCGCCGAAACACGCCGCTCAGTTCTACCTCGCGACTGCCGTCACGACGTTCGCGGTCGCCGAGAGCATCGAGCAGGAGGCCGGCGTGGCGGCGGTCGCGACCGCGGGGATACTCCTCGGGAACGCCGACCTGCCCTACCAGGAGCACATCTCGGAGTTCAAATCGGAGTTTACGACGTTCATCATCGCGTTCGTGTTCGTCGTCCTCAGTTCGTTCGTCGAACCGGAGTCGCTGTCGACTATCGGGGTCGAGGGGCTGGTCGTCGGGCTCGTCGTGATACTCGTGGTCCGCCCGCTGGCGGTGTTCCTCTCGACGGCGCGGTCGTCGCTCACCATTGAGGAGAAACTGTTCCTGAGCGCGGCCAGTCCGCGCGGCATCATCCCCGCCGGTGTCGCCACGTTGCTGGCGCTCAGCATCCAGGACTCGACTCCCGACACCGCCGCAACCATCACCGGGACCGTCCTCCTCGTCATCATCGTCTCCGCCGTCATCGAGGGCCTGTTCGCCGACCGGATCGCGGACCGCTTCGACCTCACTGTCGACACGAGCGTCGTCGTCGGCGGCGGCCGGATGGGGCTATCCCTCGCGGACCAATACATCAAGCGCGGCGACCGAACCGTCATCGTCGAAACCGACCGCGACACGCTCGAACGCGCGCGGAGCGCCGGATTCACCGCCTACCACGGAGACGGGGCCGACGAGTCCGTACTGCGGGACGCCCACGTCGAGGACGCGACCCGGGTCGTCGCGGCGACGCACGACGACGAGACGAACCGCGAGATCGCCGCCCTCGTCAGGTCGGCGTTCGACGTGGACACGGTCCTCGTCAGGCTCAACCGGCGAGAGAACGAGGCGATGTTCGCGGACCTCGACGTCGAACTGCTCACGGGGTCCCAGATCGAGCTCTGGGCGGTCGATCACCTGACGAACGAGTCCGCGCCCGACTGGTTAGTCGCGTTGACCCGGACCGGCGGCGTCGGGTCGGTCTCGGTCGACCTCGATACCGACTGGACGGTCAGCGAGCTCGACCAGTCGCTGCCCGACCACTCGTTCCTCGTCTCGCTCACCCGCGACGGGGAGACCCGGATCCCCGACGGCGGCGAACGCGTCGAGGACGGGGACCGGCTGACGCTGCTCGGCCGGTCTGAGGCCGTCGAGGACGGGATCGCTCGACTCGGGGCGATGGGCGACGAGAGCGTCGACGCTCCGTCGAGTGAGGACCAGGTCGACTGACGCTCCGTCAGCCGCCGCTCCGTCGAGGGAGGCTGCTGACCCCAGCGGTCCCACGCTCCTGTTGCCGAACACCGGCTTCTGGCCCGTAGAATTTGGGTCTACGGCCCCAATTGCAGATATGTCTGTGACAGAGTCAGAAGAGTGTGGCTACCGGCTCGATATCGGACTTGACGACGAGGACATCGGGGCGGCGCCCTGCGATCGGCCCGCGTGGAGAGACCACGACAGGTGCGTCTGGCACGCCACCGTCGACGGGAAGACGCCGGAGACCTTCGAGGATTTCCAGCCGGACGCCGAGGAGGACCTCAACGGCGCGTACCTCAAGGAGGCCTCCCTCGCCGGCGTCGACTGGTTGGCCGACACGTCGCTCGTCGGCGCGACCCTCACCGACGCCGACCTGAACAACGCGGACTTCTCCGGGGCGGACCTCACGCTCGCGACGCTGACGGACGTGAGCGGGATCAACGCTGACTTCCAGGGGGCGACCCTCGAAGGGGCGATATTCACGAACGCCGACCTCCGTCGGGCGAGTCTCGAAGACGCGCTGCTCGACGACGCCGTGTTCACCGACGTTCACATCGGCGGCGAGACGTCGTTCGACGACGTGAACGTCTACGAGCGCAAGAACGTGGATCCGACGCTGAGCGCGGACACGTCGCTCGAGGCCGCCGCCTGGGCGTACCGACAGCTCCAGCAGATGTACCAGGAGAACGCGCTCCCGAAGCTCGCCCGTCGAAGCTACAACAGGGAGAAAGACGCCCGGCGCAGGCTCGCGTGGAAGGTGAGGAAGTACCCCACGGCACTGAAGTGGGAGATATCGCGGTGGGTGATGAAGTACGGGAGTAGCGCCTACCGCGTTCTCGGCGTCTCTCTGCTAGTCATTCTCGTCTCGGCGCTTCTCTTTCCGTTCACCGGCGGCATCCAGGAGACACAGGACGGACAGGCGCTCACGTACACGATAGAGAACCCGCAAGACGCCCCGCCGTGGTGGACCGGACAGATCCTGCTCAAGAGCCTCTACTTCAGTATAATCACCTTCGCAACCCTGGGATACGGCGACATCCAACCGGTCGGGATCTGGGCGCGGATGCTCGCTGGCGTCGAGACGATCCTCGGGTCGCTCCTATCGGCACTGCTCGTGTTCGTCCTCACCTGTATCGTGACGTGGTAAGGACGACCGAGCGACGATGTGAGCTCCGACGACCGCTTACTCCCGGACGACGACGTAGAACCAGACGACGCTTCCGAGAATGACGGCGAGGCCACCCCCGATAACCAGCGGGCCCATCTGAGTCATGATGGCGACGGTCGAGAGCAGCCCTAGGACCGGGACCGCGGGGTACAGCGCGTCCGGGATGGCGAAGACGGGGTCGTAGGCCTCGCCGTCGCGTCGGAGCCGGATCACCGCCGCGTGGACCAGCCCGTACGTGAGCAGGAAGAGGAAGCTCGCTATCTCTGCGAGTACGTCGATACCGACGCGGGCGAGAACGAGCGCGACCACCCCGACGCCCGTGAGCACGACCGCCCGGTAGGGCGTCTCGAAGCGGTCGTGGAGCGCGGCCAGCCAGTCCGAGAGACACCTGTCCTGGCCCATCGCGTAGCTGACGCGACCGGCACCGAGGATCGAGGCGTTGGCCGAAGAAACGGTCGCGAACACCGCGCCGACGACCATCGCGAGCGCGCCGATCTCTCCGGCGTAGGCCGCAGCCACGTCCGCGACCGGGACGTTCGATCCCTGGAGCTGTTCCGCCGGCAGGATACCCGTGCTGACGATCATGACCAGCGCGTAGAGGACCGTCGGGATCAGGACCGCGACGACCATCGACAGCGGGAGGTTCCGTCCGGGGTTTTCGATCTCCGCGGCGGCGGTCGCGATGACGCTGAACCCGATGAACGTGACGTAGACGGTGCCGGTAGTGGCGAGCACGGCACCCCACCCTTGCGGCGCGAACGGTTGGAGCCGGCCGGTCTCGATGGCCGGGACTCCCAGTGCGATGAACCCGAGGATGAGGACGACGAGCGTGACGACGATGGCGTCCTCCAGTTCGCCGGCCTCGGCAGCACCGTAGTAGTTCAGTCCGACGAGGAGGACCGCGATGGCAACCGCCATAACCGGAATCGAGACACTCCCGACGACGTACGAGAGATACTCGGCAAACCCGACCGCGTAGAACGCCGTCGCGAAGATGAACCCCGACCACATCCCCCAGCCGACGACGTTGCCGGCAAGCGGGCCGAACGCCCGGTGGACGTACTGGTAGCCGCCTCCCTCGGAGGCCTGCATGTCCGTCGCTATCTCCGCGTGCGAGAGCGCCGAGAGCAGTGAGACGAACCCGGCGAGGACGAACGAGACGGCGCTGGCCGCTCCCGCCTGGGCGGCCGCGATACTCGGCAGAATGAAGATACCGCCGCCGATCATCGTCCCCAGTCCGATCGAAGTGGCCTCCAGCACGCTCAACTGGCGGTCGAACTCCGCGTCGGAACTCATCGGCCCTCGACGGCGGCCCCTGCGGACGAGCGAGGCCGGCCGGTCGATTCGAACTCGACTGTTCCCCCACGATTCGCGCTGTCGGCCTCAGCGGCGCGTCTCGGCGCTCTCTCGGTCGGTATCTCCCGGGTGGGACAGTCGACCCGTCCGAACATACCGTGGATAACGCGCCCGTGCATGTCCTTTGATAGGGTGCGAGACGGGTAAATGCAAACTCGGCATCTGCGTGGGTCAGACCGCTGCTACCGCACAGTCGACCGGTTTCGCCCGTCCCCTTCACAGATGGACCACGCTGTCTGGGTCGCATAGCTCAGTTCGCCGCGACGGGTTCATCGCTCGTGGTCCGGGACCGGTCGGAGGAGCCGAGTTCGTAGCGGGCAGCGAGTCACGGTCGCTCGACGCGGCGAGTCCGCCACGCTCGTGAGAGACAGCCACACGCTATCAGAACGGGTAAGTGACGGCACGTCGACCGAAACCCATGGATGAACTGCCGGCCGACGCGATCTACGACCTGACACGACCGACGGAGATCACCGTCTCACCGGACGGCGACCGCGTGGCGTTCGCGGCCAGCGAGGCCGACCCCGACGAGGACGAGACCCACCAGTCGGTGTTCGTCGTTCCCGCGGACGGGAGCCGCGACCCCCATCGACTGACGCGCGCCTCCGGTGCCGGGACCATCGAGTGGTCGCCCGACGGCTCGAAACTCGGCGTCGTGATGGTCCGCGACGACGACCTGTCGATGCGGGTGGGACGGGACGACGAGGAGGACACCGGCGACGGCGAGTCCGTCGACGGATCCGAGAGCGACGCAGACGACGAGGACGACGGAGCGGGGCCGGCGAACGGCGGCGACGAACCCAAGCCCCAGGTCTGGGCGTACGACCTCGAACTCGGCGGCGACGCGCGACAGGTGACGGAGCGCGACGAGGGCGTCCGGGACTTCGACTGGGGGCACGGGAGCGAGCGGATCGTAGTCTCCGCTCGTGACCCGACCGACGAGGAGCGCGAGTACATAGCGCAGCGCCGCGACGACGGCCCCATCGAGACCGAACGCCTCCAGCACAAGTACGACGGCAAAGGCTGGCTGGACACCGTCACGACGTACCTCTTCGTCGTCAACATCGAGACGCGCGAGGAACGGCGTCTCGACGACGCGACCGCCGGCGGCATCGGCGGCGAGGGAACCGGTATGCAACCGGCCTGGCACCCCGACGACGACCGGATCGCGTACACTACCTACGAAGGAACGGACGGCGACGACACGTACGTCCAAGACGTGTTCGTCGCCGACGCGGCGACCGGCGGCATCGAGCGGGTCACCGACGGCGAGTACGCCGCGTCCAGCCCCGTCTGGAGCCCCAACGGCGACCGACTGGCGTTCGTCGGACGAGCGCCCGACAACCTCTACGTCCCGTTCGACGTGTTCGTCGCCGATCTCGAGACGGGCAACTACGAAGCTGTCACCGAGGGCCTCGACCGGACGATCGGCTGGTTCGGCATGCCGGCCTGGATCGGCGACGACCGGCTCCTCGCGACCATCGGCGACGAGGGGTGGTCGCGGTTCGTCGAGATCGGCGCGAGCGGCGGCACCGAGCGCGTCTTCGGCCGACAGCCCCGCGACGAGACGGTTCGGCAGTTCGATACGGCGGGCGAGACCGTCGCGATGGTTCGCAGCGATCCCTCGGAAGGGATGGACGTGTACTCGCTGGATCTCGAGGACCTCGGGGCGAGGCGCGACGGCCCAGACCCCCGACGGCGACTCACCGAACTCAATTCGGGCCTGCTGGCCGACTACGACCACCCGGAGACGACCCGGCTCACGTTCGAGAGCGACGACGGAACGGAAATAGAGGGACTCGTCTCCTATCCGCCGGACTTCGAACCCGACGACCCCGACCCGCGGCCGACGCTCCTGTGGATCCACGGGGGGCCGATGGCCTACGACGAGCCCGGCTTCCGTCTCCAGACCAGTTTCTGGACGGGTCGCGGCTACCTCGTCTACAACGTCAACTACCGCGGGTCGACCTCTTACGGCCGCGAGTTCTGCGAGGCGCTCAGGGGCGAGTGGAACACCGTCGAGGTCGAGGACCTGCTCGCGGGGACGGAAACCCTCGTCGAACGGGGCTGGACCGACCCCGACCGCCTGTTCGTCGGCGGCTTCTCACAGGGCGGGGTCAACACCGCCTACGTGCTCACTCGGACGGACCGATTCACCGCGGGGATCGCCGAACACGGCGTCTACGACATGCGATCGGCCTTCGGGACCGACGACTCGCACAAGTGGTTCGAGCACGACTTCGGCCTCCCGTGGGACGAACCCGAGGCCTACGAGGCCGCCTCGTCGATCACCGACGTCGACCGGATCGACACGCCGCTGCTGCTGACCGCCGGCGAAGAGGACTGGCGCTGCCCGCCCACGCAGTCCGAACAGCTCTACCGCTCCCTGCGCAAGCGTGGCGTCGAGTCGAAACTCGTCGTCTACCCCGGCGAACACCACAATGTCGGCGATCCCGACCGGGCGATCCACCGACTGGAGACGCTCGGCGAGTGGGTCGCGCGCTTCGACCCCGAACGCGAGTCCGAGACCGACGGAGACGGCGACTCGTAGCCCACCGGCTTCTGAGGGGTGAATCGACACGCTGAGACGGTGTGTCACGGCGGCAAAACACCCAAGGGCACGACGGACGACCCCGACGCCATGGACGCACTGCCGACCGACGCCCTCTACGACCTGACGCGACCGGTCGCGGTCGCGGTCTCGCCGGACGGGACACGAGTCGCCGTCCAGACGCTGGCGTACGACCCCGACGAGGACCGCCGCCGGAGTTCGGTCCTCGTGGTCCCCGCCGACGGGAGCCGCGACCCCCACCGACTGTCGCGCGTTTCGGACGTGTCCGGGATGCGGTGGAGCCCGGACGGCTCCAAACTCGGCGTCGTGACAGCCCGAGGGCGTGATCTCGAGCTTCGTATCAGATGGGACGACGCGGAGAGGGAGGACGGAGATTCGGAGAACGAGGACGACGGGTCGGAGAACGGCGACGACGGACCCAGGCCGCAGGTCTGGGTGTACGACCTCGAACGCGGCGGCGACGCGCGGCAAGTCACCGACTGCCAGGAGGGCGTTCGCGAGTTCGACTGGGGACCGGCCGGTGAACGGATCGTGGTGTCCGCCCGCGACCCGACTGACGAAGAGCAGGAGTACCTCGACCGGCGCCGCGACGACGGCCCGGTCGAGACCGAACGACTCCAGCACAAGTTCGACGGTGCGGGCTGGCTCGACACGGTGACGACGTACCTGTTCGTCGTCGACGTCGAGACGCTCGAGGAGCGTCGGCTCGATGGGGCCTACGGCGGCGGGATCGCCGAGAACGACAGCGGGCTCCAGCCCGTGTGGCACCCAGTGGACGACCGGATCGCGTTCTGCGCGTACCACGGAGACGATCCCGACGACAGCTACGTCCGGGACGTCTACGTCGTCAACGTCGAGACCGGTACGGTCGAGCGAGTAACCGACGGCGAGCTGTTCGCCGCCGAGCCGACCTGGAGTCCCGACGGGTCCCGCCTCGCGTTCGCCGCCAGCGACCCGACGAACTGGTACGTTCCGACGAACGTCTACGTCACGGACCGCGACACCGGTGAGTACCGCTCGCTCACAGAGGGACTGGACAGACACCTCGCCTGGTTCGAGCATCTCGCCTGGCTCGACGACGAGTCGCTGCTCACCGCCATCGGCGACAGCGGCTGGTCGCGGTTCGTCCGGCTCGACACGGGCGGGTCCCACGAGCGAGTCTTCGACCGACAGTCACGCGAGGAGTCGCTCGTCGGGTTCGACACCGCCGGCGGCACGGTCGCGTTCACGCGACAGCACCCTCGTGACGGTATCGACGTCTTCGGGATGAACGCGACGGGTCTCGACGCCTCTACGAACGACCGCGACCCGCGAAATCGGCTGACCGACCTGAACCCGGAACTCGTCGCCGACTACGAACACCCCGAATTCGATCGTGTTACCTTCGAGGGCACTTTTGGAGACGAGGTCGAGGCAGTCACGTTCTCACCGCCCGAGTTCGACCCGGCGGACCCGGACGGCGACCGGCCGCTCCTGCTGTCTATCCACGGCGGGCCGAGACGCTACGACGAGCCGCATTTCGACTTCGATACGGCGTACTGGACGACGCGGGGCTACGTCGTCTGCAAGGTGAACTACCACGGGTCGACATCCTACGGCCGCGACTTCTGCGAGCGACTGAACGGGTCGTGGGGCGACGCGGAGGTCACGGATGTGCTGGCGGGGACCGACGAACTCGTCGAGCGCGGCTGGGTCGACCCCGACCGGCTGTTCGTCACCGGGTTCTCCTTCGGCGGTCGGGCCACTGGACACGTCCTCGCGGAGACCGACCGGTTTGCCGCGGGGATCGCCGAACACGGCGTCTACGACATGCGATCGGCCTTCGGGACCGACGACTCCCACAGGTGGGCGGAGAATGAACTCGGCCTGCCCTGGGAGAACCCCGCTGCCTACGACGCTGTCTCGTCGGTCACCGACGTCGACCGGATCGACACGCCGCTGCTGTTGACCGCCGGCGAGGAAGACTGGCGCTGCCCGCCGACACAGGCGGAACAGATGCACGTCTCGCTGCAGAAACGCGGCGTCGAGTCGAAACTGGTCGTCTATCCGGACACCAACCACGTACACCACTACATCGCCGAACCGGACCGGGCGGTCCACCGACTTGCGGCGATGGAGGAGTGGATGGCGCGATTCGACCCCGAACGGCAGTCGAGCGACGGATGCGACTGACCAATGGTTCGACGCTCACAGGGCCCACGCGTGATGGGTTACCACTCGACGTGAAACGAGCCCGGTTTCTCTCTCAGCCGAGCGCGTAGGCGAGCACGTAGACCACGGCAGACCCGATCATCAGGAACACCATGAGGAGTGCGAGGATCTGCTGGCGGTCCAGCCCGATGAGTTCCATACGCGAACGTTTTCGCGGGCACGGTTAGCTGTTTCGCGCTCGGCTCCACCGGAACTGCCTTTGCTCCGCCGAACGCGTCGAACCACCAATGCTTATTATCTAGTGGTATAACCTAGTAATTGTGCCGGCGTAACTCCAGCGCACGGTCCGGGGAAGTCACGGAGGCGATAGCAGGGCACGAGCGAAGTGAGTGCTCCGGAAACGCGAGCGGGCCATCGGCCGAGCGAAGCGTAGTCCGACTGGAGAGAGGGCCACGGTAACGCGAACGGTGAGCGTTCGAGGGCGACCGGCGGGACCCCTTGGAGCGAACGGCGGACGTGCGAGAGTAGTGTTTAGTTCAGTAGTAAATCAGCTGGAGCAGCGGCCAACAGCATGAAAGCCCCGACGCGTTCGACTCCTGGGACTCGCTGTCGTTCGAGAGAGCGAAGCTCTCTCGTGATGACGAAAGACGCCGAGGCGTCTTTCGAACCAC
>PXSD01000008.1 GCA_003023165.1 Halobacteriales archaeon QS_9_67_15
ACACGCCTCGGCGAGGGCGATCCCCTGACAGATCGGCGGCGTCCCGGCCTCGAACTTCCAGGGGAGTTCGTGCCACGTCGAGTCCTCGAAGGTGACCTTCTCGATCATCATGCCGCCGTAGAGGTACGGCTGCATCTCCTCGAGGAGGTGCTCTTTGCCGTAGAGGACGCCGATACCGGTCGGGCCGCACATCTTGTGCCCGGAGAAGGCGAAGAAGTCCGCGTCGATGTCCTGCACGTCGACGGGCATGTGGGGGACCGACTGCGCGCCGTCGACGAAGTACAGCGCGTCGTGGTCGTGGGCGATCTCCCCGATTTCCTCGACGGGGTTGACCGTCCCGAGCGTGTTTGAGACGTGGACGACACTGACCATCTCGGTGTCGTCGGTGATCAGCTCGCGGGCGTGGTCCATGTCGAGGGAGCCCTCGTCGTCGACGCGGACGTACTTCACCTCGGCACCGGTCTTCTTGGCGATCTGCTGCCAGGTGACCAGCGCCGCGTGGTGTTCCATCTCCGTCAGAACGATCTCGTCGCCCGGTTCGAGTTCGGCCAGGCCCCACGCGTAGGCGACGGTGTTCATCGACTCCGTCGTGTTCTTCGTGAAGACGACCTCCGTCCGGCCCTCCGCGCCGATGAACTCGGCGACGCGGTCGTGGGCCTCCTCGTAGGCGATGGAGGCCTCCTGGCTGAGCTGGTGCAGTCCGCGGTGGACGTTCGCGTTGGTGTGGCGGTAGTAGTGCGAGATGGCGTCGACGACCTGGTCGGGGGTCTGGCTCGTCGCGGCGTTGTCGAGGTAGACGAGCTGCTCGCCCCTGAACTCCCGCTCTAGGACCGGGAAGTCATCGCGTATCGCCGTCGTATCCAGCGGCTCCGATTCTGAGAGTCCCATTACCGACTATCACGGACTCGACGGGCAACTTTCCTTCGGTTGGCGCGAACTCTGTTTGGTACTTCCGAAAGCTATAGTAGAATTTGAAAGACATCGCTCGGACGACCGCATGACTACGTGCGATCGACCGTGCAAACGCTTTCAAATTCTACTATATCCGTCGACGAGTGATACGGATTATTGTAGATTATTTCCGGATAGCGCCGACCCCGAGGTCGGCGTATACCGGTAAATCGCTACAATAATCCGTATGAGAGACGGTTACGTTCGTCCGCCGGAACGGGATTCCTGTACGCAACCGCTTCCCCCTCGCAGAGCGCGTCGAAGTCGTCGTCGGTCGTAACGAGAAAATCTACCTCGTGCGCTCTTGCCATCGAGAGAATAAACGAGTCGTATACGTCGTGGTCTTTCTCGGCGCTGATGTCGTACGCCTCGGAGAGAACCGTATCGGTTGCACCGACGATCCGTGCGGGACTGGAGAGTAGTGACCGGACGGCGTTTCTCGCGTCGACTGTCTCGACCCCGAAGTTTCGAGTCATGATATACTGCGCCCGAAGTGGATAGTAGTCGGGCACGAGCAGTGTGTTCGGTCCATCGAGCGCGTCACGGAGCCACGGGAACACGTCGTCGTGGGCCGGATGGTCGTCGGTCAGTCCGATCGCCACGACGTTGACATCGGTAAGGATAGAGATTTCCGTCGGGATTCCAGCGCTCATTCGTCGCCGTCTGTCTTCATCGAACCGAACAGCGATTCGCCGGCATCTGTCGGTGTGCTGTCTGTCCAGTCGTCTCACCCAGCAGTCGCTGTCTCCAGTCGTGCGCTCGGTTCCGCGTCGATTTCAAGTACGGAGCCGCGTAACTGCGCGAGAACCCTGTCGTTCGGCTCGATACCGAGCCGTTCCCTGACCGATTTCAGAATCGTGATCCGACCACGGTCGTCGACGCGAAGCGTGACATCCTCTCCCTCTTCGTCCGAGTCCTGCGAGCGCGTTCCCATTTTTTCACCCTCGATTCCCACTACAGTAGTGACAGCAAAAGGAGTTGCGGCGACTTCGGATCGGGCCGGAGGTCCGATTGTCGATCACATCCAGATCAGTTGCGCGTGACGGGTCCCGTCGAGTTCGAGGACGTTCTTCTCCTCGACGAAGCCGTGTTCGACCGCCAGCGCGACCGCCTCGGTGCCGACGATGTTCGCCGTCGAACAGCGCGAGAGACTGTCGATAATTTCTTCCTCGGTCGCCTCTGCACCGTCGTAGAACGACGGCTCGACGGTGAGCGATACGTCGCCGTTCTCGAAGGTCTCGCCCAGGTCCTCCGGGTCACACACCGAGACCAGCAGCCCCTCGTCGGTGTCGCGTTCGTTGAGTAACATCACCTACTCCATCATCTCCGCCTCGGCCTCCTGGCGGAGTTCGTCGGCCTCCTCGGCCAGTTCCTCGGCGCGTTCGTCCTCGCCGAGTTCTTCGAGCGCGCGGGCCTTCTCCTCGATGATCTCGGCGTTGCGGAAGCCGAGGCGGATCGCGTTGTCGAAGGCGTTGCGGGCGTCCTCGGCGAGGCCGCGTTCGAGCAGGAAGAAGCCGCGGTTGTACCAGCCCTGCGCGAAGCGGGGGTCGACCTCGACGGCGCGTTCGGCGTGTTCGAGCGCCTGCTCCGTGCGGCCGGAGTTCCAGAGGGCGAAGGCGAGGTCGGTTTCAGCCGTCGCGGCGTGCTCGGAGTCGTCGTCGATGTCCAGCGCCTCGCGGTAGGCGCCGATGGCGGCGTCCCACTCCTCCAGTTCGGCGTGGGCCGCGCCCTTGTTCGTCCACGCTTCCTGCTCGACCGACTCGTCGTCGGCGTAGCGAGCGGCCCGTTCGAGGGCGTCGGTGGCCTGCTCGTAGCGGTTGATCGCGATGTAGCTCAGTCCGACGTCGAGCAGTCGGTCGGCGTCGACCTCGTTGGCGGCGATGTTGCGCTCGTCGAGTTCGTCGGCGAGGACGCGCGAGTCGACGGGGTCGACCTGGTCGGGGTCGACCTCGAACTCCGGCGGATCGATGTCGAACCCCTCGTAGGGGTCGTCGAAGCCCTGCCCCGACGAGAACTCGTGGTCGTCCCGGTCGTCAGTCATACCACCGGGTACGCAAGCCGACCGGTTAAGGGCTACGTCACAGGACCAGCGGGGCGCTCCGCGGCGAGCGACAGCCGTTACGACACCGTTTCGCCGCCGTCGACGTCCGGTTCGTCCGACGGATCCTCGTAGAGGTCCATTCGTTCGTCGTAACGCCGAGACAGCCCGAGAAAGACGCTGACGAGGAGATACCCGAGCGCGCCGAGGACGAGGAGCGTCCCGTCGAAGCCAGTGACCCCGTCGAATCCGAGGCCGAGAACGGCGACGACGACGGCCGTACACCGCCGAACTGTCCGCTGGAGGGCAGCGGTCGACATACCGGGTAGTCCGGACGCGAGCGGTAAGTGTCTGGTGGCGGTTACGATTAATACTGCCGGCTGTACGTCTGTCACGAATTTCGCCGCCCCGGGGCGGCGAATATCTTCACGAAGTTACAGCCGGCAGTATAACGATCGGCCGGTCGAAGTAGGACCCATGGGCAAGCGACTGTTCGTCAGCGTCGACCTCGACGGACTCGCCGACGAGGTCGCGAGCGTGCAGGCGCAGTTCGATGGCGCGAGCGGCTTGCAGTTCACCGACCCCGACCGGACCCACGTCACGCTGAAGTTCCTCGGCGACACCGACGCCGACCGGATACCGACGCTCGTCGACGAGCTGGAAGGGGCAGTGACAGCGGCCGCGGTCGACCCCTTCGAGGTCGCGTTCGGCGGGCTCGGCGTCTTCCCGAGCCTGGACTACATCAGCGTCGTCTGGGTCGGGACTCGCTCCGGCGGCGAGCGGTTGACGCGGCTCCACGAGGCGATCGAGGACCGGACCACGGCACTGGGGTTCGACGCAGAGGACCACGAGTTCACCCCCCACGTGACGGTCGCGCGGATGGGCCACGCGGGCGGAAAAGAACAGGTTCAGCAGCTAGTCCGCGAGCGCGACCCCGAGGTAGGGGCGCTCGCCGTCGACGATATCAGACTGAAAGAGAGCGTGCTCGGAACCGACGGGCCGAGCTACGAGACCGTCGAACGAATCCCGCTGTGATGGCGGTCGCTAGAGACCGGAGCGTCCCCGTTACAGCGGGGGGAGGCCGCCCGGCAGGACGCGCGCCGCGACGTAGCCGTCGCCGTCGGTCGGCGAGAGCTCCATCCGGACGGTCGCACCGGGCGCGCGGTCCGAGAGCCGTTCCGCGACGATCCCGTCCAGACAGCCGACGACAGTCCGCTCCTCGCCGTCGGCCGTCTCGACGGTCATCCGCCCCGTCCCGTCGAGGGGGTCGACGATCGTGTGGGGCTCTGCCCCTGCCTCCGCCGCGTCCGCGTCGGTCGTACGCATCGTAGTTGACATACTACCGGAGAGTCGCACACAGTA
The DNA here is from genome assembly GCA_003023165.1 of Halobacteriales archaeon QS_9_67_15. Lineage (GTDB taxonomy): Archaea > Halobacteriota > Halobacteria > Halobacteriales > Haloarculaceae > Halosimplex. The sequence continues at coordinate 4,352 of PXSD01000008.1, forward strand.
TTTATATCTAACCGCATAGGAGAGGAAACATTCATAGTGCATATAAGGGCCATAATACACTCGGTGACACACCACGGTGAGCGGGCCGGCGGGAACTCGTCGGCGGGGTCGCGACCGGCGTGCTCGTGATGGTGCCACTCGCGTTCGTCTGAGCCGCCGTCGGTCCGTTGCGACGCTCAGATCAGTTTCCGCTGTGTCACGGTCAGGTCGACGTAAACGTCGAACGGTCTGGGCTCGTCGCCGGGTCCGGCCTCGTCGCGGTAGTGAGAGTGGTCGACGACGAAGAAGTACGGGCCCGTGTCGTCGATGGCCTCGCGCGCGCCGCCGTCGGGCGTCGCGGCCTCGTACGTGTCCTCCGCGACCAGTTCGGCGATGGTCCCCACGTCCGTGTCACCGGCCGGGGTCATCGCCGGCTCGTCGCCGTCGACAAGGGTGTCGTAGAACACGTACGACTCCTCGCTGGAGAAGAAGTATACGTCGAACTGCCGGTCCGCCCTCGCTTGATACTTACTGCCGGCTGTAAGTCTGTTAAGAATTTCGCCGCCCCGGGGCGGCGAATATCCTCACGAAGTTACAGCCGGCAGTAACTGGACCGCCCCACCCGGGTCCGACACGTCCGGGATCTCCTTGACCCAGCCCCAGCCCGGCCGGACGGAGACCGAGCGTTGCACCGTCATCACGACCTCGCCGCCACCGCCGATACAGCCGGAGACACCGCCGGCGAATCCCACTGCAGCAGTGGACAGGAGCGTGCGCCGGTTCATGGGTAGTGGACGCGGATATTCCCATATAGAGGCACCTCCCGAAAAATCAAAGCTGATAGCGCTGCCGCTCGGCGCGCGCTCGGGAGCGCGAGGGCCGACGGCGGAAGCGGGCGAAAGGAACAACAATTTAAGCGCCGACGCGGAAGGGGGTGACACTATGGGTAAGAAATCGAAAGCCAAGAAGAAGCGCCTGGGGAAGCTCGACCGTCAGAACACGCGCGTCCCGCCGTGGGTCATGCTCAAGACGGACCGAAACGTCCAGCGAAACCCGCAGCGACGCCACTGGCGTCGGAGCGACACGGACGAATGAGTGCCGGTGACTTCGAGGAGCGGGTCGTGACCGTCCCGCTTCGCGACGTGAAGGCCGCGCCGAAACAGGAAGAGGCGGACAAGGCGATGTCCATCGTCCGCGAGCACCTCGCCAAGAACTTCGGCGTCGACGAGGACACCGTCAGGCTCGACCCCTCGATCAACGAGGCGGTCTGGGCGAACGGTCGGCAGAACCCGCCGCGCAAGCTCCGCGTCCGCGCCGCTCGTTTCGAGGAGGACGGCGAGAGCGTCGTGGAAGCCGAGACGGCAGAGTAGACTTGCTCCGCGCGGCCTTCTCCGGTTCAGCGTACGTCGGTGTCTTCGCACAGGCCACAGACGACTGTCTGCTCGTCCGCCCCGACGTCGAATCCGACCTCCGGGACGGCCTCGGCGACGAACTCGACGTCCCTGTCGTTCCGACAACCATCGGTGGCTCGGGCACTGTCGGCTCGCTCGCGACCGGAAACGGCAACGGACTGCTCGTCAGCAGTCGCGTCCGTGACCGAGAGCGCGATGCCATCACCGAGGCGACCGGCCTCCCGGTCGGGGAACTGCCCGGCCGGATCAACGCCGCCGGGAACGTCGTGCTCGCGAACGACACGGGCGCGTACGTCCACCCCGACCTCTCGACGGAGGCGGTCGACGCCGTCGAGGACGCGCTGGACGTCCCCGTCGAACGGGGCGCGCTCGCGGGCTCCCGGACCGTCGGGACCGCCGCGGTCGCCACGAACTCGGGCGTCCTCTGTCACCCGGACGCCACGGACGCCGAGCTGGACTTCCTGGAGGAGTTGCTCGGCGTCCCCGCCGACATCGGCACCGTCAACTACGGCGCGCCGCTCGTCGGGTCCGGCCTGATCGCCAACGAGCACGGCTACGTCGTCGGGCAGGACACGACCGGCCCGGAGCTCGGCCGCATCGAGTCCGCGCTCGGACTCATCGACTGACGACCGGGCGCGTCGAGTCCGGCGCCGACGACGACGGTTCTGCCGCTCCCTCTTCACGTCTCGGTAAACACGCCCCGCGTCGACGCCGAGACGCGGATCCGCGGGACGAACGGGGGAGTTTCGACGGTCCTGTGCGGACGATGCGGGGGTGAAGAGACTGCTTGCGGAAGGTACTTCCCGCTCGCTCTCCCAGCGGGAGACATGAGCGAGTTCACAGTCACCGGGCAGTGGAGCGCCCGCGACGGCTGGCAGCCCTTCGAGAAGGAGATCGAGGCCGAAAACGAGAACGTCGCGCGCGAGCACGTCCTCGCGGAGTTCGGCTCCCGGCACGGACTGAAGCGCACGCAGGTCAGAATAGAGGGGGTCGACGCGTGAGCCTCGGTGGCGGCGGCGGCGGTGCCCAGCAGCAGATGCAGCAGCTCGCACAGGAGATCGAGCAGATCGAGGAGCAGATCGAGGCCCTCGGAGGCGAGATCGAAACCCTGCAGGCCGAGAAGCAGGAGATGAGCGAGGCCATCGAGGCCATCGAAGCGGTCGAGTCCGGCGACACCGTGCAGGTGCCGCTGGGCGGCGACGCGTACCTCCGCGCCGAGGTCCAGGACATCGACGAGGTCATCGTCGAGTTCGGCACCGGCTACGCCGCCGAGCAGGAGCAGACCGACGCCATCGACATCCTCGAGTCCAAGCAGGACACGGTCGACGAGCGCATCGACGACGTCCGCTCGGACATCGCCGAGCTGGAGACCGAGAGCGAGGAGCTCGAACAGCAGGCCCAGCAGATGCAGCAACAGCAGATGCAGCAGATGCAGCAACAGCAGATGCAGCAGCAGGAAGACGAGTAAGGCCCGATGTTCGACGGACTGAAAGAGAAACTCGGCCGCTTCAGTGACGAAGTCGAAGAGGACGTCGACGACGAAGCGGTCGAGAAGGAGGCCGACGCCGACGGCGAGGCCCCGGACGCCGACGGCGAGGCCACAGACGCCGACGGCGAGGCCGCAGACGCCGACACCGCAGCGGCCGACGCTGACTCTCCGGCAGCTACCGAGACGAGCGACGCGTCCGCCGACACCGAATCGAACGACGCAGTTCCCGAGTCGGACGGCGAGTCCGAGGAGGCAGAGACCACTGCGGCGGCCGACGAAGAGAGCGACGCCGAGAACGAGTCAGCGGACGAGGCTGACGACGAGGGGCGGAGCCTCGGCGAGCAGGCGAAGCTGCTCGCGACGGGCAAGACAGTCATCGACGAGGACGACCTCCAAGACCACCTCGACGACCTCGAGCTGGGCCTGCTCCAGAGCGACGTCGAGATGGGCGTCGCACAGGAGATCCTGGACGGCGTCGAAGGGAACCTCGTCGGCGAGACGCGCCGGCGGCTCTCCTCGACCGGCAACCTCGTCCGCGACGCGCTGCGGGAAGCGCTGTACGACGTGATCAGCGTCGGCCAGTTCGACTTCGACGAGCGCATCGCCGAGTCGGACGAACCCGTCGTCATCATCTTCACCGGCGTCAACGGCGTCGGGAAGACGACGACTATCGCGAAGCTCTCGCAGTACTTCGAGGACCGCGGCCGCTCGACGGTGCTCGCCAACGGGGACACGTACCGTGCGGGGGCCAACGAGCAACTGCAGCAACACGCCGAGAACCTCGGCAAGGAGGCCATCTCCCACGAGCAGGGGTCAGACCCGGCGGCGGTCATCTACGACGCCGTCGAGTACGCGGACGCGAACGACGTGGACGTGGTGCTGGGCGACACCGCCGGGCGACTTCACACCTCCGACGGGCTGATGGACCAGCTCTCGAAGATCGACCGCGTCATCGACCCCGACATGACGCTGTTCGTCGACGAAGCCGTGGCCGGACAGGACGCGGTCAACCGCGCTCGCGAGTTCGACGACGCCGCCGAAATCGACGGCGCGGTGCTGACAAAGGCCGATGCCGACCCGCAGGGCGGCGCGGCGATCTCGATCGCGCACGTCACCGGGAAGCCGATACTCTTTCTCGGTACCGGCCAGGACTACGACGACCTCGAGCCGTTCGACCCCGAGGAGGTCGTCGACAGCCTCCTCGGCGAGGAGTAGGGCCGTCCCCGACGACCCGCGCTCGACTCGTTCGGTCGACCCAGTACTCGTTCGCTGGTGCTGTCGCTGCGCCGAATCGAGACCGCCAGCGACGACAGCGCGGCCGCTCGGAACCGGAGAGGCGGAGAGAAAACCGGGTGAGAGCGTTACTCGTCGCGCTCGTCCGAGAGGTGTTCCCAGACTTCGGCACAGCCGCATCCGTCTTCGACATCGTCGAGGTGTGAGGTGTCGACCTCACGGGATTCATCGTCCGATTCGACCTGCGCGTTCTCGTCAGCTGCCTGCAAATTTGCCGTGTCGGTCATTCGGGTACTCGATTCCAAGACCCCATCGCCTATAAACCCCCACCTCACCGACTCTCTCGCCGTTACTGTCCGAAAGCGACAAATATCTCCGGATCACGAATCGCGCGGTCCATCGGATCCGCCCGACAGGGACCGACAGGTGACGGTTCCCCCGATTCGCGGCAAATGACGCCGCTCCGTCGCCGTCGAACGGCTACGAGCGGGGTATTCGCGCCGGTGCCAGTCAACGGACGGATCGACTCTCTCGGCTGTTCGTCAGAAATAGCGGCAATCCAGGTGGGATTTCCCGCAGTCGTGGCAGGGCTTCCGTGACGGAGTGATTGAGGTACGAGGGGCTTGTGAACGATGCACACGCGTCCGGCGCGTGACTATTTCGGGAGAAACTACTATGTACAGCACAGAAGTACGACCGCGCGCCGATCGACGGCAGATCGCGACCGAAGCGAGAGCGCACGGGGTCTATCAGAGGCGGCCCACATGAACACGGTCGAAGAGTAGAAACAGGAGAAACGCTCGCTGGGCGCGATCGAGGACGTCGAGGAGTACGCCGCGGAGGGGCTCTCCTTCGAGAAGATCGAGGAGCGAGCCGGCGACGGCGTCCTCGTGTTCGACAGCTCGCCGCTCCCACCGGAGGGAAACGACCCCGCGCTCGCCGCCGCCGACACCGAACACGGCCGGTGCGCTCGGGTCGCACAGATGCAATCGCGCGGCGACGACCGACTGGACTGGGTGTCGGTTACGTTTATCGAGGACACCGTGGTCACGAACAGTCGGCCGATGACGCCGTTCGCGAACGACGATATCGTGAGCGAACTCACTGACCGCGGCTTTCGATCGGAACACACGACGGCCACGGACCGGACGACCGGCGGACGGTTTTCGTGGCCGAACCGTGACGCGACGCGGGCGTCGGGCCTGCGCGGAGTTCCCGCGAGACGGTCGCCGATCCGAACGCTGAAAAGCGGGAATCGGCTGGAAGCGGGTATGGAAGTGTTCGTGCGGCTGGGCTACCTGCTGGCTCTGCTCGGATCTCCTCGACGTACGACCGCGCGCTGGGCGAACTCGTCTCGCCGGCGCTGGTCAGTGGCGTATTGGTCGTGTTCGTGACGGTCGTCGGCCTCTCGTGGCTGGTCCACCGGCGACACGCCTCGCGCGGTCGCCGCAGCGTCGCCATGGTCCAGTCGTACCACTCGAACCTCGGCTTCCTCGGACTGCCGCTGGTCGAGGCGACGCTGAGCGGGGCCGCGAGCGGGACCGCCGCCGTCGTCCTCGGCATCGGCATCCTCGTCCAGACGCCGCTGACCGTGCTCTCGCTCATCGCGATCAACGACGCCGACGCCGACGCCGTCACGGAACTGCGCGGCGTCGCCACGAACCCGGTCCTCCTCGCGCTCGCCGTCGGCCTCGGGTTCTCGGCGGCCGGCCTGGGCATTCCCGGAGCCGTCGCGACCGGACTCGGCGCGCTCTCGGAACTGGCCTTGCCCATCGCCCTGCTCTGTGTCGGGGCCTCGCTCCGGGTCGTCGGCGCCGACCTCGACGTCGGACTGACGGGGTCGGTCGTCGCGATGAAGATCGGGCTGATGCCCGTGGTCGCGTGGGTTGTGTTCACGCTGTTGGCCGTCGACCCGACCGCGGCCACGGCGGTCGTCGTCATGCTCGGGATGCCATCGGCCGTCTCGACGTACGTCTACGCGAGCGAACTCGGCGGCGACTCGCAGTTGGCCTCGCTCAACGTCTTCGCGACGACGCTGGCCTCCGTCGGGACCGTCGCCGTCATCCTACACGTGATGGGCTGACCTGCGTTCCCCGTCGTCGCTCGCCCGAACGTATCAGCGTCCGCGACCTGGTCGTCGTCGAGCACGTTATCGCAGTCGTGGCGCCCTCGCCCGAACTTATCAGCGTCCGCGACCCACGACCGGACGTGCCCTACCACCACCTCGACCCCGACGACCTCGACAAGACGCCGGACTACCCCTGTGACCGCCGCGGCGTCTCCGACGCCGCGGAGCTGGCCGCGCTCTACCTCGCGACCTACGAGATGGAGCCCGGGGAACAACTGCCGCGAGTCTACCACTACCACGACCGGCGCGAGGAGGCCTTCTACGTGATCTCGGGGACGCTCCACGTCGAGACATCCGAGGCGGAGTACGTCGTCGAATCCGGCGAGGTGTTCGTCGCCGAACCGGAGAGTCCACACCGCGCGTACAACCCTGCCGATGCGGACGCGAGCGTTCGCGTCCTCGGGACGGGCGCGCCGAAATCGGACATCGCGCACCCCTACGACCCGGAGAGGTGAGAGAGAACCGCGTGCGGCGTCGAACCGAGTACCCTTTTTGTCACGCCACTCGGAGAGAGAGATATGACGAGGAAGGAGAAAGTCAGACAGCGTATCGTCGACAGCGGCGTCACGGCGGTCCTGCGAGGGATCGACGAGGAGGACATCGTTCCGGTCGCCGAGGCCGTCCACGAGGGCGGCGTCACGGCGCTCGAAGTCACCGCCGATGCCAAGCGGTGTAGCGACCTCATCGCCGATGTCGACCGCGCGATGGCGGACACCGACGCCGTCGTCGGCGCCGGCACGGTGATGGACGCCGCCGCCGCGCGCAACGTCATCGAAGCGGGCGCGGAGTTCGTCCTCGCCCCGAACCTGAACGAGGACGTCGTCGACGTCTGCAACCGCGAGGGCGTCGTCGCCATCCCCGGGGTCATGACGCCGACGGAGGCCGCACGGGCGATGGAGGCCGGCGCGGACATCCTGAAGATGTTCCCGGCCTCGACGGTCGGGCCGGGGCACATCGGCGCGCTACAGGGGCCGCTCGGCGACGTGCCGATCATGCCGACCGGCGGCGTCTCGACCGACAACGTCGCCGACTACTTCGAGGCCGGTGCCATCGGCGTCGGTGCCGGGTCGGCGCTGGTCGACTACGACGCCATCGAGCGCGAGGACTGGGACGGCGTCCGCGAGTCCGCCGCCGAGTTCGTCGAAGCCATCGAGAACGTCCGCCCGTAGGAACGAGCTCCTTTTTCCGGTATCAGTAGATAGTAGCGCGGGTTCCTCGTTCAGAGTTCATCGCGAAGCAACTGTGCAATACAGGAGATGCACTCTCCACTCGGTCTTCGGTCCGCGAGGATATGTATAACTATATAATTGACATAGCAGACCTCTTGTCCGGGCCCGACTAGCGTGCAGTATGGCATCAATAAACAAAATTCGGCTCGATTTCGTCTGTGTCCATAACGCGGGACGAAGCCAGATGGCAGCCGCCTTCGCCGAGCGCGAGCGCGCTGAACGCGGATTAGAAGACATCGTCGAGATCCACTCGGGTGGAACGGACCCCGCCGACACGGTCCACGAAGAGGTGATAGAAGCGATGGCGGAGGTCGGGGTTGACATCGCGGACAAGACTCCCACGTACGTCGCCGACCTCGATGAGCTCAAGGACACTGATTATTTGGTCACGATGGGGTGTTCCATCACGAAATTCAACCCTGCAAAGTATGGGGTCGAGTCACACGAATGGGATCTGGTGAACCCAGACGGACAAGACATGGAGACCGTCCGCGAAGTCCGGGACGAAATCGAACGTCAGGTAGAGACCCTGTTCGACGAACTCGAACGACTCGCCGACGAGAAGCGGGCCAGTG
>PXSD01000009.1:0-10246 GCA_003023165.1 Halobacteriales archaeon QS_9_67_15
CGATGCTATAGTAGAATTTGAAAGCGTTTGCACGGTCGATCGCACGTAGTCATGCGGTCGTCCGAGCGATGTCTTTCAAATTCTACTATACAATCCGGTACAACAGACTGGGTCGAACGCCAACTGTAGCGCGACGGAACTCTACGGTCGCACCCGCCACTGACGGACCTGTCGGTATTTTGTACTCTCAAATTCCGTTCTTTCAGCTCGAAATCACCCGGTTTACAGTTTGTCGACCGACCCCAGGACCGCCCTTTCCCCCTACTGGTGAGTCGACGTCACCCGTAAACTCCCTGTTCCCGTGCCGGAAAGATGCCTGACAGGGTTCATCGTCTCCGTAAGCGAGTCAATGGCGCTTCGACTGAGCCGAAAACTGAGTCGGTTTCGTTCTATTCATTATATTGAAACTACCAGTAGTATATATATCATCGAATTATTAGTGTATCGCCTCCGAACGGAGATGTAGTCAAGAGGTCGGCGGGTGACAGGACTCGCCGGACCCGTATATCTGAACATTATTGTGTTGCCATCTCATACCGCTATAACGGAAGATGTCCGGCGGTTTCACGACGGCTGCGGTCGGCGCTGGGTATCGAGAGAAAGCGGGCAGGAAACGGTGACAGGGTGAGATTCGCATGTCTATCATCGCAAAGACGTACATCAAACACGACCGGCTCGCGCTGGTTCCGACACTCAAGCAACTTGAGGGTATCGACATCCGGGTGATATCTCACGGGAACACAGCCCCCGGAGCAACGGGGTTTCCGTTTCTCGTCGAGTACGAGGACAGGACAGAACTGGAGAGAGCACTGGACGAGGACCCGACGGTCAGCAGCCACGAACTCGTCGACTGGACCGAAGAGACTGGAATTTACTACATCGAACACACGCAAGAGACACAGTACATCAGTACCGTCGTGACGGAAGTCAACGGCTTCATGATACAGACCAGAACGGACGGCAGAGGATGGGTCGTCCGCGTTCTCTTGCCCGATAGAGAGGCCCTCAACACCATTTGGGAGTACGCCGAAGAGCACGACATCAAGTTCGATATCAACGAGATCTACAGCAGCAACGATACCGGTGACGAGATGTATTACGGGCTGACGGAGGAGCAGCGGACCGCGCTAGAGCTCGCGTACGAGGATGGGTACTTCGGGGAGCCGCGGGAGGTTTCGCTCAACGAAGTTGCAGAAGAGCTCGACCTGTCGTCGACAGCTACCAGCGGTCGACTTCGACGGGGGATGGGTAACCTCATATCAGCGACGATCATCGACCAGAAATCGGAGAACTAACGCCCCGTCGAACCGCCACCTCGATCAGTCGGAATTGTCGGTCTCGTACACCGGTTTGAGCGACTGTTTGCCCTTGTCGTATCCGAGCCAGACGCTGAGAGCAGCCGCGACGAGCACGAGATAAATCGGAAACAGTGCCATCAACACGTAGCCCGACTCCAGCAGCGAGAGAACGCCTTGCCAGTACAATAGACCGATTGTCGTGAAACCGACGACCGCTCCGGCGGAGATCCCGAAGCGGAACGCGTACGCCGCTGACAGGCCGGGAGAGGCCCGAATAGTATCCATACGACCGCTAAGCACGTGGGCAATATAAGTGACTCGTGATTCCCGTTATCGACTCACACATTCAGTCGATTTATCATGTAATTGCCGGTCGAAAGTCCTCTATACGCAACGCCCGTTCGACTGACTGCCCGCGCGCTGGACCCCCCACTCTCGGTGTTCAGCCTCTCCAGAATCCTCTGACCTGCGCGTCGCGGCGACGGTTGCGTCGAACTCGGCAAATGAACAACCGAACTGTGGCTGCGTTTGTATAATATATACTTATTATATGCTTTATTATAGACTTTCATACAGTATTGTTGCGGACGGTCGTCGGTTGGCCTCACTTCGTTCGAGGTCGACCAGCGGTCGGATATCTGAGAAAATGTCATAGGGGAAATGGAACCGGGCGCATACGCCTGGTTCCGATGTCTCTCGAAAGCCGATGGGGTTTAAATCCCAGCCATAATTAACATCATCATTTAGGAGTGTTTCGAGAGTTTATTCACGGGCATGTCCGAGCACGGCGACCACCCTAACTATCCGAGTGTCGACCAATCGGATCGGACGGTCCCGCGGAATCTGCGACAGACCGGCGATCCGAACATTCAGATGCTAGTTTCGACTCGCGTCCGGAAGTCCCCGTTTTTCCACAAGTCGTTCGACGAGAACGGCGCGTGGCGCTGTACCGTCTACAACCGCATCTATCACCCCCGCGGCCTCGTGGAACCGGAGGACGGCGGCGCGATGGCCGAGTACGAGGCGCTGACGAACAGTGTCACCCTGTGGGACGTGGCCGTCGAACGACAGATTCGCGTGAAAGGCCCCGACGCCGAGGCGCTCACCAACTACGTCGTCACCCGTGACGTGTCGACGATGGACGCGATGGACGGCAAGTATGTCATCCTTTGCAACGAGGACGGCGGCGTTCTGAACGACCCCGTACTCCTGCGGCCGGAGGAGGACGAGTTCTGGTTCTCCATCTCCGACTCCACGCTCATGCAGTGGCTTCAGGGCGTCAACGTCGGCATGGACTTCGACGTGGAGATCGACGAGATCGACGTCGCCCCGATGCAGATCCAGGGGCCGCTCTCCGAAGACGTGATGATCGATGTCGTCGGCGAGGAGGTCAGCGAGATCCCGTACTATGGCCTCATGGAGGCCGAGGTCAACGGCGTCGACGTACTGATCAGCCAGACCGGTTTCTCCGGCGAGAAGGGCTTCGAGATCTACGTCAAGGAGGCCTCGAAGTACGCCGAGCGCGTCTGGGACCCGGTCCACGAGAGCGTTACGGACCACGGCGGGATGCAGATCGCGCCCGGCCACCACCGCCGGATCGCCGCCGGGATCATGTCCTGGGGACAGGACCTCGACCACGAGACTTCGCCGTTCCAAGTCAATTTGGGCTATCATGTCCCCGATGACAAAGAGGCCGACTACATCGGCAAGGAAGTGCTGGAAGAGCAGAGTGAGCGGATCGAGAACGGCGAGTACCCGTTCGACCTCAAGCTCGTCGGTCTGAAGATGGCCGGCGAGCCGATCCGCGACTACGCCCCTGACTTCTGGCTCATCTCCGACCCCGAAACGGGCGAGGAGTGCGGGTACATGACCTCGCCGTGGTGGAACCCGGACTTGGAGACCAACATCGGGATGGGCTTCGTCCCCGCCGAGAAGATCCAGGCGGTGACCGACACGTCGCTCGACGATTCCATCTACGAGGAGGACCTCGACCTGGAGTTCCAGGTCCACCTCCCCGACGAGTACGCCGAAGAGCCGGGCGAACCGGTGTTCGCGACTGTCTCCGAAGTGCCGTTCAAGGAATCGGTCAACCCGAGCGCGCGCGAGCAGGCGAAACTGAACGCCCGCGCGGAAGCCGAAAACGACGACTGAACGGACTCCGTTCCGTCTTCGGTCCGTTTTGAGCGTAACCGAGTAGTAGGAGTTCCGCTACAGCGTGGCGTGGTTCGACCCCACCCGTCCTACTCGCCAAGCCGTCCGCGACGCCACGACTCGGTATCGGGTGTCTGGTTGAATGTGTAGACGTGGATCCCCCGGATGCCGTACTCCTCGTCGTTGACGTACGGTGCGAGTCCGTCGACGAGGTCGTCGGGTTTGTACGTACCCCGGGACCCGACCAACTGACGGACGAACCCGAGCACGCCGGTCGTCTTCCGCAGGAACTTGATCGAGTCACCGACGCCGACTTTCTGAGAGATCTGGAGGAGTCGCTGGTAGTTCATGACGCCCGGGATCCCGACCTCGACTGGAAGAGTTACGCCGCGCGAGCGGATGTCTTCGATCCACGATATCACTGCTTCGGGGTCGTAGCAGAGCTGTGTGACGATGTACGTGGCGTACGGCTCCTTCTTCTCCATCGCGTCTGCGAGCGTCTCCTCGTCGAGGAACTCGTGGCCTTCCGGATAGCCGGTGATGCCGACCTCCTCGAAGGAGTAGGGCAGTTCGTCGAGCGCCACGAGCATCTCGTAGGCCGATTCGAACGCTCCAGCGGGCTCTTCGCGGTCACCCCCCGGAACGAAGATGTCGGTGACGCCGGCCGCGGTCAGCCGGCTCGCTATCTCCTCGAGTTGCGACCGGTCGGAGACGTACCGAGCTGCGACGTGTGGGACGACATCGAACCCCTGCTTGGCGGCCTGTTCGGTGCGCTCGATCGTCGCCTCGATACCCAGTTGCGGTGAGGTCGTGATAGCGATCGTCGCACCGTTTGGAAGGTGAGTGATCTCCTCCTCGAAGCTCTCGAACGGCATGAGCTCGAAGCGCGCACCTCTCATGAGCGTTTCGACGCCCTGCCGGTCCGGTGACGGACGCGTGTCTAAAGCCATTCGTTGTCACACTACGTACCCGGTGATACTTTTGTGTGCGGGTGTTCTTTGGAACCCGTTTATATACCCGTAGTTCGCGGTCACGTCTCCGCAGGCGCACACTGACAGATCCGGGTAACGACCTGGTCGTAGGTGACCTCCCGTTCGGGCTGTCCGGAGAGCCGTCGCATCGTGAGGTCGATGAGGTTGAGCCGCTTCAGCATCTCCTGTGTTTCTCTGCGCTCGAGGCCGAGATGCTGCTGGACCTCGTAGACGGTCATGGACTCGACGACTGCCTTCGCAACGTCCGTGACCTGGGTGTCACCCGGCAGGCCGCTCCCGTCGGTGACGAGCTGTTCGTCCGGGAGTTCGTCGAGCGGGTTGTCGGTTGCCTTCGGCTGAACGGGGGCATCGGCGGACCCGGACGCATCGGTCGACTCATCGACGCCCTCGAATGTGTCCTCCGGGTTGTCAGACCCCTCGTGCCCGGCCGCACCCGCCGATCCGTCTCTCCCCTCAGCTCCCGTCTCGATATCTGAGCCAGCGACGCGCTCGGAGTCGTCTTCGGTCTCCGACTCCTCGACGAGGTCGTAGGATTCGGGGTCGTGGATGTCCGCCGTTATCATGTACCGTCGCACCGTTTCCGAGGAGACATCCATCGCTATCGCGTCGCTCATCTGCGTAAACGTGTCGCAGGTCTCGTAGAGCCGCCGCAGATAGGCAGTGTCCTCGTACGGCGGCACGGACTCGTCGCGCACCGCCGCGAGGTCGCTCGTGGGGTCACTGTCCTCGTCGGCCTCCTGGTCCTCTGTCCCCGGATCGTCGGGGTCAGATTCGTCCATCGGAGGCGGTGTCGTCTCCTCGTCGACAGTCTCGCAGTCGTCGCTGTCTGGCATCGCGTCGTCTGCTTTCTGCGGATCGATCCGTAAGTGCACGGTGAGGATGATATCGCCGTCGACAACGTGGACTGATTCCTCGCTCGCCGAGACGGCCGCAGCCGTCGTCGGCGAGAGTGCCGCCAGCGGCGACGTCGAGAAGGCCACCCGGACCCCGCCCGTCGTCATCTCGGCCGCTTCGGGAGTGAGCATCGAACGCTCTGGGTCGTCCTCGGCTCCACAGAGCGAAACCGGGACTTCGAGCGTCGCGTCCAAGCCATCGCCTGCCTTGTCCGCTGTCGCCTCGACACGGCCCACCGTCCGCCCGCGCGACTCGTACTGTTCGACGACCCGCGAGAGGACATCGAACGACGTTTGCAGGGTCATAGCCTTGCTAGCTACTAGCAGGATCGACGTGTAAGTCTGCGTGCGGAATACTCAACCCATTCAAATATAGACAACTATCGCAAAGGTTCGCGGGGTCGTGGAGCACGCGGTACGGGACGCGTCAACCGGCGGTTACTCCGCGAGTTCGTTCCACCGGTCGACGCCGGCCTCGGCGACATCCCGGTCCTGCGAGACCGCCCCTCCGGAGACGCCGATGGTCCCGACGATTTCTCCGTCGCGCTCGAGCGGGTAGCCGCCGCCGAAGATGACGATCCGGCCCTCGTCGGTCGTCTGCAGGCCGTACAGTGAGTTGCCGGGCTCCGAGGGCGCTGCCAGTTCGTGGGTCGGTGTTTCGAGTGCGGCCGCGGTGTAGGCCTTGTTCCGCGAGATGCTCACGGACGCGAGCCAAGCGCCGTCCATCCGGTGTTGCGCGACGAGGTTCCCCTCGCTGTTGGCCACCGTGATGACCATCGGGTTGTCGATCTCCCGGGCTCGCTCCTCGGCCGCCTCGATCAGTTCCGTCGCTGTCTGTAGACTGACTGACTCGACCACGTTCGGGGGTCTGACCGGACTCGATATAAATTCTGGTGTCTGCCGCCGCAAACAGTACAGAACGGCGCAGCGCTGCGTGAACTCGGGATCCGGAGTTTCGAGCGAGGTTCGCTCGACATATCACCGAGTGGGAACATGTGGTAGCGGCGCTCACCGACCGTCGGATTCGTTCCGGCAGTCGTCCGTCACACTAATTTACGGCGTGATATCGAAGCTCTATCGGTGCGGGTGGTGATAGGTTGCAAAGTGAGCGGGGCCGTCGATAGCTATATTGGCGCGCCGTTGTGAGAGTCCGGTACTACTATGCAGCCAGCAGAGAGTCTACCGACCCGCGCCGACACGGTGGTCGTCGGTGCCGGCATCGTCGGATGCAACGTCGCGTACCAGTTCACGCGCCCGGGATCATGTTCCAGACAGCCGAGTCGAAGGAACTCAGCCAGTTCGCCGACTACAGCCGGTCGCTGTACGCGGACATCGAAGGTGCCGACGGCCACCAGGCCTACAACGAGGTCGGCGGCATCGAAGTCGCCCGGAGCGAGGAGCGCATGGCGTTCCTCCAGCGTCGCGTCGAACACGCCGCGGCGTGGGGGATCGAAGACCCGCAACTGCTCTCGCCCGAGGAAGTCACCGAACACCTGCCGCTGGTCGACGAGAGCCAGATCCTCGGAGGGTACTACTCCCCCACCGACGGACAGGTGTCGGGCGTGGTCGCCTGCGACGCGCTGGCCCGTGAGGCCATGTCCCGGGGCGCAGAGTTCGTCCCGCACACGCGCACCGAGGACGTAACTATCGAGGACGGGTCCGTCGAGTCTGTCGTCACCGAGAACAGCACTATCGAGTGCGACGAGGTCGTGGTCGCGACGAACATCTGGGCGCGCCAGCTGGGCGAGAAGCTGGGCGTTCACCTCCCGGTCACCCCGGTCGAACACCAGTACACGATGACCGAGTCACTGCCGGAGATGGCCGACGGTGCCGTGGACATCACCGACCACCCGCTGTTCGAGAACTACGAGAACGTCTCCGGCGAGAGGGCAAAGCGGCTGCTCGTCGGCCCCGACCGGCCGATCCTGCGGGACCAGGACAACGCGATGTACTACCGGACCCACGGGGACGCCTACGGGATCGGTTCGTACAACCACGAACCGATCGTCCCGGACCCCCAGGAACTCGGCGGCAACGACCCCGACGGTGAACAGGGTTCGGTCCACGAGTTCACCGACCACCATATGGAGAACGCGACCCACCCGGACCGACCGCACAAGGCACCCCGGCGGGCGAGCGACGAACTCGTCCCCGCCACGGCCGGCGCGGAACTCGAACACAAGTACAACGGAATGTTCGCCGAGTCGCCGAACGGTCTCCCGGTGATGGGACCCGTCGAGGGGTTCGACGGACTTTGGACCGCGGCGGCCATCTGGGTCACCCACGCCGGGGGTGCCGCCAAGGCGCTAGCCGAGTGGATGGAGCACGGCGTCCCGCGGCTCGACGACGGGCCGATCGACCTCGCCCATTGCGACGTGAACCGCTTCGACGACCACGAGGGTAGCTGGGACTTCGCCCGGGACATCGGCGCTGAGGAGTACCGGATCGTCTACAACGTCATGCACCCAAAGTGGGTGTGGACGGAGACACAGCGGGACATCCGTCGGACGCCGATGTATCACACTCACAAAGCGTACGACGCCGAGCTATGGGCCGAGGCCGGCTGGGAGGAGCCCCAGTGGTTCGAGTCCAACGCCGACCTGCTGGAGCGCTACGGCGACCGGATCCCCGACCGCGACGGCTGGGAGGGAGAGTACTGGTCGCCGATCGAGGGCGCGGAGGCGCTCCACGTCCGCAACGCCGTTGGGCTCCACGACATGACCTCGTTCAACAAGATCGAAGTCGTCGGGACCGACGCCGACGAGTTCCTCCAGCACCTCTGTACGAACGACATCGACCTCGACGTCGGAGACATTCGCTACACGCTGCTGTGTAACGAAGGTGGGGGCGTCCGCGCGGACATCACCGTCACGCGGACCGACCGTAACCGGTACCTCCTGCTGACGACCGGCCGCGAGGTCGGAAACAACCACGTGGCGTGGGTGCGCGAGCAGTCGCCCGAGGGCGTCGTCGTCAACGACGTGACCGCCAGCCTCGCGGCGATGGTCTGTACCGGCCCCGACGCCCGGAAGGTACTGTCGAAGGTGCTCGACGCCGACCTCTCGGACGAGGCGTTCCCCTTCTACACCAGTCAGGAGACTTTCGCGAAGAACGTCCCCGTGCGGGCGCTCCGGGTCTCCTACGCCGGCGAACTCGGCTGGGAGCTGTACACCCCCTCGGAGTACGGTGAACGGCTCTGGGAGCACGTCATGGAGGCCGGAGCCGAGTACGACATACGTCCGTACGGCAACGGCGCGCTGGACTCGCTGCGAATCGAGAAGGGCTACCGGCTGTGGGGCGAGGACCTCCACACCGAGCACACGCCCGCCGAGGCCGGTCTCGGATGGGCAGTCGACTTCGATACAGACTTCATCGGCAAGGAGGCGCTCCGGACAGCCCGCGGCGAGGAGCCGACTGCGGCCGCCGACGGCGGTACCGCGCGCCATCAGGGCAAGCACGTCGCCCCGTTGACGCTCGACGACGAGACGGCGACAGTCCTGGACGACCGCCCGGTGCTCGACGGCAGCGGCAGCGGCGCAGACCCCCGCGAAGACGAGGTGCTCGGCTACGTCCACAGCGCCGAGTACGGGTACAGCGTCGGTGCCTGCGTCGCCTACGCCTACCTCCCGCCGGAGTACGTCGAGCCCGGCACCGAGGTCGAGGTGCTGTTCGAGGGCGAGCGCTACGACGCGACGGTCCGCGAGGAACCGCTGGCCGCCTGATAACCCAGTCCGCTGTCACGATGTGGTTCGACCGCCACTGGACGCCCGCGACGCCGCCCGATCGTCCCGGGCCGTTCCAGTGATGTGTCGAAATCGGTCGAATAAGCGGCTGTGAATCCCATTTTCTTCCCGACTTCGTTCGACCCACCGGAGTGTTTATGCCCGTGACCGGGTCAATGTTGGACGAACACAATGAGCACGCAGGCTCCACCGTCGCAGACGGACACCGTCATCATCGGGGCTGGCGCGGTCGGATGTAGCGTCGCCTACCACCTGACGGACCTCGGCGCTGAGAACGTGACAGTCATCGACCAGGGACCACTCCCGGTCACCGGTGGCTCCTCGGTACACGCGCCGGGGATCATGTTCCAGACCTCACCGTCGAAGATACAGGCCAAGACCGCCTACTACACCAGCCGTCTCCTCTCCGACGCTGGCGTCTACGACGAGGTCGGCGGCGTCGAGGTGGCCCGGAGCGAGGACCGCATGGATTTCCTCCAGCGACGGGTCGAGTGGGCCACCTCCTACGGCCTCCCGGACCCGCAGTTGCTCTCACCCGAGGCGGTCACCGACTACATCCCGCTGGTGGAGGAGGACGAGATCCTCGGCGGCTACTACTCCCCCAGCGACGGGCGGGTCGACGGCATCGCCGCCCTGCAGTGGTACATGGAGCAGTCGGACGCGGACTTCTACGGCCACACCGAGGTGACGGACCTCGACGTCAGCGGCGGCGAGATCAACGCTGTCGTCACCGACCGGGGTCGCAACGAGTGCGACCGCTGCGTGATGGCGACGAACAACTGGGGGTACCAGACCGGGCAACTGGCGGGCATCGACCTGCCGATCGCGCCCGTCGAACACCAGTACGTCGTCACCGAACCGATGGACGACCTCTCGGAGTTCGGCTCCTCGGTCGGGGACAACACCACCGGGCTGGACGTGCCCGGCGACCGGTCCATCGCGGAGTACATGAGCGAGGGGCCGACCCTGCCGGTCGGGCGCGACCAGGACCACTCGCTGTACTTCCGCAACCACGGCGACGCCCTCGGGATGGGGTCGTACAACCACGAGACGCTGTCAGTCGACCCCGAGGCGATGGGGGCGAACAGCGAGGAGCGCCAGGCGTCGGTGCGGGGGTTCACCGAGGAACACTGGACCACCCCGACCCACCGCGGCCGCGACAAGTCCGC
>PXSD01000009.1:10335-25081 GCA_003023165.1 Halobacteriales archaeon QS_9_67_15
GAGTGGATGGAGAACGGCGTCCCGCGACTGCCCTCGGGGCCCGTCGACACCGGCGGGATTCACGTCCAGCGCTTCGAGCCCCACGCCGGCGAGACGGACTTCTTCGTCGACCGCGGCGCGAAGCGCTACGAGCAGGTCTACAGCATCGTCGAGCCGCGCTGGCAGCCCGACGACCACCGGACGCTCCGCACCAGCCCCTTCTACCACCAGCAACAGGAACTCGGCGCGGAGTTCTACCAGAGCGGCGGCTGGGAGTCCCCGCAGTACTACGAGTCCAACGCGGACCTCGTCGAGCGCTACGAGGACCAGATCCCCGAGCAGGACGGCTGGCAGGCGATCAACCGCTCGCCCATCGAGGCCGCCGAGCACCTCCACACCCGCGACGAGGTGTCGATGTTCGACATGACGACATTCGCCTCGATCATGGTCGAGGGGCCCGACGCGGAGATCGACATCGGCCAGGTGCGCTACTCGCTGCTGTTGAACGAGGGCGGCGGCATCCTCGCGGACATCACTGTCGTCCGACTGGACGAGGAGGCGTACATGGTCACGACCGGCGGCGGCAACTCCCCGCAGATCCACGGCAACTGGCTCGAAGAGCACGCCCCCGAGACGGTTTCGGTGACCGTCGAAGAGGGCGCGAAGACGACCATCGGCCTCTGGGGGCCGAAGTCCCGGCTCCTGCTCCAGCGGTGTACGGACGCGGATATCACCAACAGCGGCTTCCCGTACTTCCGGGCCAAGCAGCTCTACGTCGGCGAGGTGCCGGTCATCGCGCTGCGGGTGTCCTACGTCGGCGAACTCGGCTGGGAGCTGTGGGCACCCGTCGAGTACGGACAGCAGCTCTGGGAGACGCTCCGGTCCGCCGGCGAGGACCTCGACGTGCGCCCGATGGGCGGGGGCGCGCTGAGTTCGATGCGTCTGGAGAAAGGCTATCGGCTCTGGGGCACGGATATCGACACGGACGCGAACCCCCTCGAAGCCGGGCTGCCCTTCGCCATCGACATGGACACCGACTTCATCGGCAAGGCGGCGCTCGAAGCGGCGAAAGCCGAAGGTATCGACAACCGCATCACGCCGCTGACGCTCGACGACTCGACCGACATCATGCTGAGCGGTCGCCCTGTCCTGAACGAGGGCGAGGCGATCGGCTACGTTCAGGCGGGCGATTTCGGCTACACTATCGGCGAGTCCATCGCCTACACCTACGTCCCCAGCGAGTACGCCGAGGCCGGGACCGACGTGCAGGTGCAGTGCGAGGGGGAGACCTACGACGCGACGGTCCGCGACGAGCCGCTGTTCGACCCCGGCCGTGAGAAGCTCATCAGATGACGACGTACGCACGGCCTATCGACTGACCGCGAACCAAGACCAATGACAGGGACCGAATCGGACGAACTGCCCGTCACATACGCAGACATCGAGCGCGCCCGCGAGCGACTCGACGACGACACCGTCGTCAGGCAGACGCCGGTCGACCGGAGCACGTCGCTCGAAGAGTTCGTCGGCGGCGAGGTGTACCTCAAGATGGAACACCTCCAGTGGACGGGCTCGTTCAAGACCAGAGGCGCGTACAACAAGATCGTCCAGGACACCGAGCAGGGCGTCGAGGAGTTCGTCGCCGCGAGTGCGGGCAACCACGCGCAGGGCGTCGCGCTCGCGGCGACCAACTGCGGCGCGAACGCGACGATCTTCATGCCGAAAAACGCACCGCAGGCGAAGATCGACGCCACCCGCGGCTACGGTGGGAGCGTCGAACTCGTCGGGCGGGACTTCCAGGAGGCGATGAACCACGCCCAGTCAGCCGTCGAAAACACCGACGCCGCGTTCGTCCACGCGTACGACGACACGGACATCATCGCCGGCCAGGGGACGCTCGGAACTGAAATGTACCACGACTGCCCGGATGTCGACACAGTGGTCGTCCCCATCGGCGGCGGCGGGCTGATGAGCGGTGTCTCGACGGCGATCAAGCACCTCTCACCGGAGACGAGAGTCGTCGGCGTCCAGGCGACCGGCGCAGAGACCGTCCACGAGAGCCTCGACAAGGGGATG
Source organism: Halobacteriales archaeon QS_9_67_15 (assembly GCA_003023165.1). Lineage (GTDB taxonomy): Archaea > Halobacteriota > Halobacteria > Halobacteriales > Haloarculaceae > Halosimplex. Next base: position 12,391 of record PXSD01000009.1, read on the forward strand.
CCCGTGACCCTGGACGAAGTCGACACCATCGCCGACGGCATCGCGACCGGTGGCATCTCGGAGACGACCTTCCGAATCATGCAGCAACACGTCGACGAGGTCGTGACCGTCTCCGACACCGAGATCGCTCGCGCGATCCTGGTGTTGATGGAGCGGGCCAAGCAGGTCGTCGAGGGGGCGGCGGCCGCGTCCGTCGCCGCGATTCTGAGCGACGACCTCGACGTGAGCGACGAGACGGTGATACCGCTGTTGTGCGGGGGCAACCTCGACATGACACAGCTCCGAACAGTTCTCATCCACGCGCTGACCGACCGCCAGCAGGTCCTCCGGCTTCGAGTCCGGATCGACGACGAACCCGGTGTTCTGGAGGAGATATCCGGGATCATCGCCGACCTCGGTGCGAACATCCACGACATGCGCCACGACCGCTCCGTCGACGACCTCGACGTCGGGGAGGCATACCTCGTGTTCAACGTCGAGACCAGCGGAGCCGAGCACGCGGCCGCCATCGTCGACGACATCAGCGACGCCGGGTATCCCGTCGAGAACATCGTGAAAACGGCCTGATACGGAGTATTGTCGCGATGTACCGGGACGCGCCGACCCCAGGCGCTATCCGGACATACTCGACAATAATCCGTATGAGGTGACCGCGGAGCCCCGACCGATACACCACCGTTCGTCGCGCTGACCCCCACACGGACGGTTGTTGGCCCTGCTCACGACACGAGCCGCGTCTCACGGACGTAGATCACGAGACTCGCGAGCAGGAAGCTGAATCCGGCCACTTGCAACGTCCCGGCCGCCATGGCGAGCAGAGCGACCCCGAACAGGATGACGGCGAATCCCGCCGCGAGCGTCGCGGGCGCGTCGACCATGCCGTACGTAGCACGACTCCGGACATAAATACCGGCGTCTGGGCGGTGATGTCGCGTGCGAGAGACCGACTTGGCAGCTCACCCCGCCCGATCCGTGACCGCGGGAAGTCAAACTCGAACGGTATTCTCCCTGTTAGATCGTGGTCCTGCTCCGGATACTGGTTCGAGGGCGGTCACTGCCGTCGTTCGGGCGGCTCGAGACGATCGAACCACGATATCCCGGTCCTACTCTCCGATTTCGGGGACTTTTTGCCGAACCTTTAATATATACCAACGGATTGTGCACTGTGAGGCAGCGTAGCATACACCACGGCCAGACACACGAGTTCGCGCGACACTGACGACACGTCGTCGCGGCGGGAGCCGTGATGACAAAGCCGGAACCGCCGCCGGTGCGATGTATGGCGGAGCGACTCGGTGGCGTCGAGCGTCGAACTGTCCGCGCAACGGACCACACTAAAGCGAGTAAATCACGATGTACGAACTACGGGATCGATTCAAGACCCCCAGTATCGGTGGAGGGACAGGGCAACCGAACGAGAGGCTAACGGGACGGCATCCGACGGAGGGAACGTATGGCGGACGGTGATGAAGCGACTGGCGAAATGTCGGACGGACTGCAGGTAGAGCTGTTCCACCCGGATTCCGACCGCGAACCGGGCGATACGAACATCCAGAAGTTCGGCTTCGACATCCATCCGGTGGTGTTCCCGATCGCACTGGCGATCATCGCCGTCTTCGTCGCCTCGACGATCCTCTTCCAGGAGGCCGCCGCGGATGTGTACGGACGGGCGTTCAGCTTCGTCAACGGCACCTTCGGCTGGTTCTACATCTTGGCGGTGAACATCTTCATCCTCACGGTACTGTACTTCGCGTTCAGCAAGTTCGGCAACATCAAGATCGGCGGCGTCGAGGCCGAGAAGGAGTTCAGCGACTTCTCGTGGATGGCGATGCTGTTCAGCGCCGGCATGGGTATCGGGCTGATGTTCTTCAGCGTCACCGAGCCCATGGGCTATCTGAGCAGTCCGCCGGCCGTCTTCGGCGCGGAAGCAGGGACGGGCGCTGCGGCGAGTGCCGCGCTCGCCCAGACGTTCTTCCACTGGGGCTTCTCGCCGTGGGCCGTCTACGGCCTGGTCGGGCTCGGGCTGGCGTTCTTCTCGTTCAACCGCGGCCTCCCCCTTACCTTCCGGTCGATCTTCTGGCCGCTGCTCGGCGAGCGGATCTACGGCTGGCCCGGCCACGTGATCGACCTCGTGACGGTGTTCGCGACGCTGTTCGGCCTGTGCACCTCCCTCGGATTGGGTGTCGCGCAGGTCAACACCGGGATGTGGTACGTGGGCGGCGAGGTGCTCGGGCTCGGGACCATCCCGACCGGCACCATCCCGCAGATCGCGCTTATCGCCGTGATCACCGGCATCGCGACGCTGTCGGTCGCGGCCGGCCTCGACGGCGGGGTCAAGCGCCTGAGCACGCTGAACCTCTATCTGATGCTCGCGCTGCTCGGGTTCCTGCTCGTGGTCGGGCCGACGCTGTTCATCATGGGCGCGTGGCTCGAAGGGCTCGGGACCTACCTGCAGAATTTCCTGACCCTGACGTTCTTCACCGGAACCACCGGTGCCGGAGCGTCCACCGCCGTCGGCAGCGGGACGGTCGGAACGACCGTCTTCTACTGGGGCTGGTGGATCGCGTGGTCGCCGTTCGTCGGGATGTTCATCGCGCGGATCTCGAAGGGCCGGACGGTCCGCGAGTTCGTGCTCGGCGTGCTGTTCCTGCCGGCGCTGTTCTCGTTCCTCTGGCTGTCGACGTTCGGCGGGTCCGCGATCTCGCTCGAACTCGCGGCCAGCGGCCAGGGCCCGGTCGCCACCGCGATGGCCGGCGACAACGGCGGGACCATCGCCATGTTCGCGATGCTCAACCAGTTCCCGCTGGGTGCCATCACCGGCATTCTGGCGACGCTGCTGGTCGTGACGTTCTTCGTCACGTCGTCGGACTCGGGGTCGCTCGTCATCGACCACCTGACCTCGGGCGGCAAGCACGACGTGCCGAAAACCCAGCGCATTTTCTGGGCGACCACGGAGGGCGTCGTCGCCGCGATGTTGCTCCTGGGCGGCGGACTGGGTGCGTTGCAGACGGCGGCCGTCACCACCGGGTTACCCTTCGCGGCGATCCTGGTGTTGATGTGTTACACCGTCTATCAGGGACTCAAAAACGAGTACGAGATCCTCGAATCGGAGGAGTTCGCCGAGACCATCGAGGAACTGACCGCGGAAGAGGAGGTGGACGTGGTCACCGCCGGCGACGAGATGGTCACGGACATCACGGAGGGAGACGAAGCGGCAGGCGGCGACTGATCTGACCCCTGCCGGGTCTCCGACCGTCTACTTCTGCGGCGCACTTCCAGTGGCCTTCAGTAGAAGGTCGGCGCAATCCGGAAATAATCTACAATAATCCGTATCACGCTACCGCTGCTCCCAGGCTTCCGGTGCGACGTTCAGGGCTCTGACGACCGTCGGGTACGAGAGTACGACGACGAGCACGCTGACGAGCGCGACCCAGTTACCGCCAGCGCTGCGCGCGAGGACGGCGGCTGTGCTGGCGACCGCGGCCACCGCCAGGTAGTGTGGAAGGAGTTCACGCTGCCCGGACAGGTCCATGCGCGCACGTTCGGTCGACCGCGACTAAACGCTGCCGTCGGAACGGGGGCGGAGCACCGGTGAGCAGAATCGAATCGGTCGTTCCGCGATTCTCGACCGTCCGCGGACAGTCGCCCGATGACCGCCAGACGGACTGTTCACGCCTTGACACCGCGCTCGTCGTGAATCCAGGTCCGAACGCGACCGCCGACGCCAGTGGCTGCCACGACGACCCAGACGGCCGCGGCCGCCGCGACCGGAAGCACGAGCCAGGTGACGGCGCTGAGGACCGCTCCGAGGACGAGGCCGTTCCACGGCTGACGGTCGTCGACGAGTTCGACGAGACGGGTCCCCACGACCACGTACCCGACTCCCGCCAGGAGCAACGCTCCGACCGCGGAGAAGCCGGCGACGAGGTAGACGACCGATCGGTGGCTGACGCCGACGAACGAGAGCTGTGCGAGGACCAGCAGCCCCAGAAAGGCGATGAGCCCGTAGGCTATCAGCCCGTAAACGACCGAGACGTACGGTCGGGCCATAGAGAGGTCCACGGACTCCTCGATGAACCGCTGTGACCTGAACAGCGCGAGCGCACCGAACGCCAGGACGAGCCCGAACGCGACAGTCGCGCGGTACGGCGGCGGTATCGCGTCGGCCGCAACCGGTCCGAATATCTGGTCCACTTGCGCTGGCGCTACCGGGCGCACCCCTCCGACTGGGATCGGCATGTCACCCCAACGGATGGCACCCGTGAAAAGCTATCGTCACAGTAGGGCCGAACTCGAACCCTCGTGACGTTCGGTTCGGGACTCGCCGAGGCGTTTAATACTCAGACGAACCTACCGGTCGAGCGTGACGGGGCTCCTCCAGATGACGCTCTCTGCGCTGAAATGGGTCGGTCAGCGAGTGGCAGCCCCGCTCCGGCGGAGCGACGGGCCGAACAAGTTTCGATTGTCCAGTGTCGACACCGCCACGACCACCTACGAGGGCGACTCCGGGTGGAAGAAGCGTCCACCGGCGATCCTCGAATGCCCGTCGTGTGCCGGGAAGATCCTCCAACACCACGCCTGGGACGACATCGACTGCCCGCACTGCGTGGCCTCGTTCGACCACGACGAGTTCACCGACCTCGAACTGCGCTCGCTGCGATGTCCCGTCTGCAAGAGCACGATGGAGCACGGACAGCGACACCCCGAACAGGTCGAGTTTCCCGAGTGGGCCACCTGCGACGGCTGTCGCTACCACTGGGAGTTCAAACACTCCTACTGACCGCGAGGCGGTCACTCTCCTATCCGTTCGCGGAGCGCGTCACGTGCACCCAGCGCGCAGGCGCGACCGCTCCCGGCGAAATGGAGCGTGTTCTCGTCGACGGGGTCGCTGAGTAGTCCGCCCGTGTCCGCCTCGACACCCGACTCTCGCACCTGAATGTAGCCCACGGTGACTCCTCGTTCGTACTCAACGCCGCTGACGTCGTCGAGCGGGATCGTCTTGTCGGAGAACTTCGACCGGGGGACGCGCTCGATGACGACGCGGTCCTCGTAGACGGCGAGCGTCCCGTCCTGAAGCGAGCAGGCGACGGCAGCGTCGGCGTGCCCCGTAGGGGCGTTGGCAGACGAGTCACCTCGCCAGGGGAGTTCGACCATCAGTACCCCCTCCGTTCAGCTGATGCCGCCGTTACCCATCGACGGTCGCAGGTCAGATACCCCCCGGGTGGGGCGTGGATCGACGCGCCGCTGAGCGGTTCGGTCGTCCGAAAAGATACGTTTCGGTGAGTGAGCGGGGCCATCGAGCGGCTCCGTCAGGTCCCGAGATGGGCGGGCGGGTCGACGGCCTCGAGCTGTTCGAGCAGCCCGGGACGGTCCGCTTCGGTCCCGACCTCCGCTATCTCGTCGTCTTCGATCCGATACATAGCCATCTTAGTCCACTCGGCGGAGTTCCATGGCGGTCCAGAAACTCCAGGATCTCCTCGTCTCCCTCCAGTTTCTCGTGGATGCCGTGCTCGACGACGTCGTCCGCGAGTAGATCGGAAAACGCCTCCTTGTCCCGGTCGTTAAACGCTGCCAGATGCTGTCGAACGATGTCCTTGTTGGACTCCTGTGTAGCTGACATGCTCTCACCTCGGGTCAGACGCCCCGGTCGATGGCCTGTCCGTTTCGTCCCCGTGAGCGGACGCCTGAGAGAACGACCGCCACGCTGTTAATTGTTATTGTGTCACATTGTGGGACGGATGACTCATTCGTCGACTCGCATTCGGATGGTTGTCACGGGTACCGAGGACCCGCGAACCACCCGTTCGACGTTACCGCCGAACACGGCTCCCAGCGTCCCGCGATACGCGCTCCCCATCACTATCAGGTCAACCTCGTTGTCCTCCGCGTACTCGACGACCTCCTCGTGGACGGTTCCGCTCTGCAGCGCCTGTACGCAGTCGACGTTCCGCTCGGCTGCCATGTTACACACCTCCGCGGTTGCCTCCTCGCCGTACTTCCTGTACTCCTCGCGCATCTCCTCCTCGTCGTCTCGAATGTAAACGGTTCGGGGCGTCCCCGGGAGGTCGATCACGTACAGCGCGTGTACCGCCGCGCCGACCGACGCCGCGAGATCGACGGCGTGTTTCGCTCCCTTCTGCGCTTCGTCAGTCCCATCGAACGGAACGAGGATCGTATCGTACATTTGATGTCCCTCGCTAGCACAACACATATCGAATAAAGATAAGTTTCGGGGTCTGATTCATACTGCCGGCTGTAACTGATATTCGCCGTCCCGGGGCGGCGAAATTCGTGACAGACGTACAGCCGGCAGTATCAGTAGTAGTCCCACTCGTCGTCGTCGTCGTCGGTTCGTCGAACCCCGGACTCGTCTTCGGGGTCGTCCTCGATATCCTCGGGCCATCGGATTCCGTCTCCCTGGAGGCTCTTGTAGGCGAATCCGGCCAATGCGGCGAACATGAGGATCAACACGATGCTCCCGGCGGCGACGACGAGCTGACTGGCCGACTCGAAGAGTCCTGAATCGACTCCTGCCTGGATGAGCGACCACATGTCGAATTCTCGGACCCGAACACGCATTAGTGTTCGCTGGCCTACCTCCTACTGGCGCTCTCTGCGCTCCGAGCCGGCCACGGCGATGACCCACAGTCGGAACCAGTCGCTCGCCAGCCAAACAGCGACTAGCGAATACTGTGGTCACGTCGACACCATAGACTCAAAACACCCGATTTCTGACACTCTATGGCTCCGAGCACACTGGCACCGCCGGGATGAATACTTGCCGAGAGGTGCTCGAGCGGCCGGGAACTGCCCTCGCCGGGACGGTTATACGCCCACCAGGAGCGACTTCATGTGGTATAATATCAGGGTTGGTGAGACGACAGCCGAGGCGAGCGAATCGTTCGCGGTCGAAGGGATCAGCGTCTTCGGCCGCGAAGACGGCGTCATCACCGATGTCTACGCGCAGTGGGATACGCTGAAGATGGTCCAGGAACTCGGGACCGTTTCCGCGGAGTGGTCGCCGGCCTGACCCGGTCCGCGTCCACGGAGTCACGCCAGGCGACCCCCCGGGTTGAAACAGGCGGGACCGCGCGCCCGTTCGTTCAGCGCTTCTCCGTCGCTGCCACCGTTCGGAGGACAGCCGCGTTCTCGGCGACGTCGTGAACACGCACGATGTCGGCACCTCGTTCGGCCGCCGTTGCGGTCACGGCGAGCGTCGGTGGGAGTCGCTCCCCGCTCGTCGCACCGACTCGATCGAACATCGACTTGCGGGAGTGGCCGACCATCATTGGACAGCCGAGCGCCCCGAATTCGGGAAGCCGGTCGACCAACTCGAACGACTCCGCGCCGTTCTTGCCGAAGCCACAGCCCGGGTCGACGATGATCCGCTCGCGGTCGATTCCAGCCTGCTCGGCGCGCATGACCTGCGTCCGGAGGTCTCTGAGTACGTCGTCGACGACATCGTCGTAAGTCACGCTCCGGCCGGGGTCGACCGGCGCAGAGAGGCTGTGCATGAGCACGAGTGACGCGTCGTGGTCGGCGACGACGACCCGCATCTCGGGGTCGCTCAGGCCGGAGACGTCGTTGACGATGTCCGCGCCGGCGGCGAGCGCCGCGTCCGCGACCGCTGCCTTTCGCGTGTCCACGGAGACCGGGACATCGAGCGCCGAGAGCGCCTCGACGACCGGGACCACGCGGTCGATCTCCGTCTCGACCGATACTGGGTCGGCCCCGGGTCGGGTGCTCTCCCCGCCCACGTCCACGATGTCCGCTCCGTCGGCGACCAGCTGCTTCGCTCGCTCGACCGCCGCGTCGAACTGGTCGTACTCGCCGCCGTCGTGGAAGCTGTCCGGCGTGACGTTCAGAATCCCCATCACCGCCGTGCGGTCGGTGTCGAGCGGCCCGGTCGCCGGTCGGCCGTCGACCGCCCGTCGTATCTGTGTCGCGAGGTGACCGAGTCCCAGCCCCTCGGTTTCGAGCACCGCGGCGAGGTCGTCGAACTGCGAGACCGTCCCCGACAGGACCGTCGCGACGTAGTCGCCGGGCGCGCCCGCGGCCGACCTGGCGCACTCGCCGCCGACCGCCCGCAACCGGTCGGCGACCCGTTCGGCCTGGTCCGGCCGCAGGTAGGTCCGAACGGTTCGGGCGGTCACGTCGTCGGCGGTCGTCTCGGGAAATGCCGCGCCCGACAGGGCCGCTTCGCTCGCTCGCGCTCGACCGACGCTCGTCGGAACGAGGAGCCGCGTCCACCGGTCACGCGCCTCCGCGACGACGTACAGCGACCCCGTCACGAGTACGAAGTCGTTCGGGTCGGCGACCGCGAGCGCTCGCTCGGTCGCCTCCGCGACGGACTCCACCGTCTCGACGCGGTTCGCGTGACCGTCGAAGGCCTCGGCGAGCGCTTCCGGCGGCGCTGCGCGGTTGAGCGCGGGCCGGGTGACCAGCGCCGTCTCGACCGGTGGCAGGTGTTCGACCATCCCCTCGTGGTCCTTGTCTGACATCGCGCCGAAGACGACGTGGAGGTCGTCGTAATCGTAGCGGTCGACTAGGTCGCCCAGTACCGCGGCCGCGCCGGGATTGTGCGACCCGTCGAGGACGACCCGCGGCTCCCGCTCGACCAGCTCGAACCGTCCGGGCCAGGTCGTGTTACGCAGACCGTCGGCGATGGTCCGCGTGTCGACATCGGCGACCTGTCTCGCCAGTGTCGCCGCGATCCCGGCGTTGATCGCCTGGTGTTCCCCCACCAGCGAGAGGTTCGTCTCAAGCGCCCAGTCCGACCCCGTGATCGAGACGCGGCTCTCGACGTCTGACCAGAGCCCGTTCTCGATAGCGACGACGTCGGCGTCGCCCCGACCGACCGTGACGACGTCGGTTTCCGACCGGACGGCGTCCAGCGCCGCGCCGGTCGTGCCGGTGACGAGCGGGCGGTCTGCGGGCGCGACCTGGGCCTTGTCGCGGGCGATCGCTTCGACGGTGTCTCCGAGCAGGTCCGTGTGTTCGAGGCTGACGCTGGTCACCGCGCTCGCGAGGGGGTCGGTCGCGCTCGTCGCGTCGTAACGGCCGCCGATCCCCACTTCGAGCACTGCCACGTCCACGTCCTCCGCGCCGAAGTGCCACAGCGCCAGGGCCGTGACCACCTCGAAGTGCGTCGGCGCGTCGTCGTCGGCGCGCAGTCGGTCGAGACACGGGCCGAGTGCCTCGACGAACGACGCGACACGTGACTTCGGGACAGACCGGCCGTTGACCGTGATCTGGTCGCGAACATCCGTGAGGCCGGGCGACGTGAACAGGCCGACGTCCAGTCCTTCGGCGCGGAGCACGCTCGCCAGCATCGTCGCGGTGCTTCCCTTGCCGTTCGAACCGGCGACCTGCACGATATCCGGCCCCCGATGCGGGTCGTCGAGATGCGCGAGCATCCGCTCGGTCGTCTCGACCCCGAGTTTCGGCCGGTGGCGCCGGAGCGACTCCAGGCGCTCGGCCGCTTCGTGATACTCCATACGGTACAGCCACGGCGGCCGCGATATTAACCTATTTCACGACTGTCAAAACACAACGTATCATCGGGTCGAACAGACGACGCGAGATTTATTCTCGTCGGCCGCGTGCGGTCACCCGTGACACCCGACGAGCCAGTCAACGCGGCACCGGCGGACCCGACCGTCCGCTCGTTCGAGTCAACAGTCCGGTCGGTGGACGGCCGCGAGGTCACGCTCGACCGGACGTACTTCTACGCCGAAGGCGGCGGGCAACCCCCCGACCGCGGGAGTCTCGCCGGCGTCGAGGTCGTCGACGTGCAGAAACGCGGCGGCGTGACCGTCCACGTGCTCGCCGACCCGCCGGACATCGCCGTCGGCGAGACGGTCGCGGGCCGCATTGACGACGAGTTCAGGACCTACGCTATGCGGGCGCACACGGCGAGTCACGTCGTCTACGGTGCCGGCCGACAGCTCTTCGACGGGCACGGCTACGGCGGGTTCGACATCGGGGAGGACACCGTCCGGATCGACTTAGACGTGCCGTCGGCGGCCGACGACGTCAACGCGCTCACGGTCCAGCGACTGGCGAACGAGGCAGTCTGGGAGAGCCGCTCGGTCGAGTGGTACGAGATGGACGCCGAGGAGGCGCGTGCCGACGACGAGATCGTCTTCAACGTCGACGAGACGGCCGTCTCGGACACCGTCCGGATCGTCGAGATCGACGGGTGGGACGTCGCCGCCTGCGGCGGGACCCACGTCTCGAACACGGTCGAGATCGGGCCGGTCCGAGTTACCGAAGTCTCGAACCCGGGTGCGGGGCTGGTCCGCGTCGAGTACGCCGTCGGGCCGGCGGCGATCCAGCGGCAGGTCGACGAACGCCGGAGCGCGCGCCGCGCTGCGGAGACATTAGATTCGAGCGTCGAAGCCCTCCCCCAGCGGGCCGGACAGGTCTCCGAGGAGGCCGACTCACTGCGGGCAGAACGCGACGCCCTTCGCGAGCGACTCCTCGACGCACGACTGGAGCGACTCGCTGCCGACACGGTCACCGCAGACGGCGTGGAATGGCTGGTCGGCACGGTCGACGCGGCCGACGCGAACGCGGTCGCCGAGCGTGTCAAGGCCCTCGACGACGACGCCGACGTCGTCGCGCTCACCGGCCGAGACGGGTCGACGTTCCTCGTCGTCGGTGCGGGGGGGGACACCGACGCGGCCGCCGTGGTCGACGACGCGACCGACGAGTTCGGTGGTGGCGGCGGCGGTCGCCCGACTATCGCGCAGGGCGGGGGAATCGACGCCGACCCTGCAACTGTCGCCGAGTATCTCCGTCCGGACTGAGCGTCCATGGGCGTCCAGGCCTCCGAATGAGAGTCCTGCCGCTATCACAGTGGTCGCCGACTTCTGCCAACCCTTGAACACGACGAGTGATGTCGCGGTCGTTCGGAAGGGTAAACACGTCACCTTCCGGCGCTGGCAAATTCGCTAACACTCTTGTCCCAGTGAGGGGTAGGTCTACACGAGATGTCATCACAGGACGAGCAACAAGAGCCGATCCCGACCGATTACGACATCGCGCAGTCGACAGACATGGAGCCGATCTGGGAACTGGTCGAGCCGTGGGGGCTCGGGCTGGACGACCTGCAGTACTTCGGCGAGTATACCGCGAAGGTCAAACACCACGCCATCGACCGGATGCGCGACCAGGCCGACGAGCGCGAGGGGAACCTCGTCCTCGTGACGGGGATGACCCCGACGCCGAAGGGCGAGGGCAAGACCGTCACGACGGTCGGCCTGGGCCAGACGCTGAACCACCTGGGCGAGGACACGATGATCGCCATCCGCGAGCCGTCGCTCGGGCCGGTCTTCGGCGTGAAGGGCGGTGCAGCGGGCGGCGGCCGCTCGCAGGTACTGCCGATGGAGGACATCAACCTCCACTTCACGGGGGACCTGCACGCGCTCACCTCGGCGCACAATCTCATCGCGGCGATGCTCGACGCCCGGCTCTCGCAGGGCAACGACCTCGGCATCGACGTCAACGACGTGGCCTGGCCCCGTGCGCTCGACATGAACGACCGCGCGCTCCGGAAGACGGTCGTCGGTCTCGGCGGCAAATCCGGCGGTACCCCCCGAGAGAACAACTTCATCCTCACCGCGGCCTCGGAGCTGATGGCCGTACTGTGTCTGGCCGAGGACCTGGGCGACCTCAAGGAGCGGGTCGCCCGGATCATCGTCGCCTACGACGAGGACGGCGAGCCGATCACGGTCGACGACATCGAAGCGACCGGCCCGGCGACGATGCTCCTGCGGGACGCGATCAAGCCCAACATCGTCCAGACCATCGAGGGCACGCCCGCGTTCGTCCACGGCGGCCCGTTCGCCAACATCGCTCACGGGACCAACTCGCTGATCGCCGACAAGACCGCCTTCGGCATGGGCGATTACCTCGTCACCGAAGCCGGCTTCGGGTCCGACCTGGGCGCTGAGAAGTTCATGAACATCGTCTGCCGGCTGGGCGACATGACACCGAACGCCGTCGTGCTGGTCTCGTCGGTCCGCGCGCTGAAGTACCACGGACTCGACATGTGGCCGGCGGACTTCGACGACATCGAAGAGGCGGGCGTCGAGGCAGTCGAGAACGGCTTCGAGAACCTCGACAAACACGTTCGAAATCTCCAGCAGTTCGGCGTGCCGGTCGTCATCGCCGTCAACCGCTTCCCGGGCGACACCGACGCGGAGGTCCAGGCGGTGCTCGACCACTGCCAGGACGACCTGGGTGTCAGGGCCGCCATCTCCCAGGTCTTCGAGAAGGGCAGCGAGGGCGGCGAGGCCCTCGGCGAGCACGTCATCGACGCCGTCGACGAGAGCGACGAGGACGAGTTCGAGTACCTCTACGAGGACGAGGCCGCCATCACCGACAAGATCGAGACGGTCGCGACCGAGATATACGGAGCCGACGGCGTGAAGTTCACCGGCGACGCCCTCGACGACATCGAGCGGATGGAGGAACTGGGCTTCGGCGATTACCCCGTCTGTATGTCCAAGACCTTCCACTCGTTCAGCGACGACGCCACGAAGAAAGGCGCGCCGACGGGCTGGGAGCTGGAGATCAGCGAAGTGTACCCGTCGGCTGGTGCGGGGTTCCTCGTCGCGCTCACGGCCGACGCGCTGACGATGCCGGGCCTCCCCCAGCGGCCCGCCGCAGCGGACATGGACATCGA
>PXSD01000010.1:0-9585 GCA_003023165.1 Halobacteriales archaeon QS_9_67_15
GGACGCCGCGTGCGGCCGCGGCGTTGAACAGGCGCGCGCCGTCGAGGTGGACCGGCACGTCCCGGTCGTGGGCCGCTGCGGCCGCGGCGTCGACTGTCTCGGGCGCGATGGCGGTGCCGCCCTTGCTGTTGTGCGTGTTCTCCAGCGCGAGCAGTCCCGTCCCCGCTCGGTGGCCGTCCGCCTCGACGTAGGCCTCGCGGACCTGCTCGGGGGCGACGACGCCGCGGTCGTCGCCGTCGACCGGGCGGGCCTGCACGTCCGAGTGCTGTGCGACGCCGCCCAGTTCCCACTTGTAGATATGGCTCTCGCGTTCGAGGACCAGTTCCTCGCCGCGGTCGGTGTGGGTCCGGACGGCGACCTGATTGGCCATCGTCCCGGAGGGGACCAGCAGCGCGTCCGCGGTGCCGAGCACGCTTGCGACGCGGGCCTCGAGTTCGTTGACGGTCGGGTCCTCGCCGTAGACATCGTCGCCCACCTGAGCGTCGCGGGCGGCCTCCCGCATCGCGTCGTCCGGTTTTGTGACAGTGTCGCTCCGCAGATCGATCATGCCCCGCTGTTCGCGCTGAGGACTGAAATATATGGCTCGCTCACTTCGTACGTCACTCGGTACCTAGTCACAAATTAACACTTTAGCGGTGGGCGAGACAGTTCCAGTGTGACGCGCTTGAGAGACCACTACGAGACCGTTCGGAGACGCAACGACTACGACCCCGTCGACGGTGCCGTCGGGCCGCTCGACGCCGGCCAGCGGCGTCGCTTCGTCGCCGTCGACGATCCCGGAGTCCTCAGACGCGAGCCATCCGACGCGACGCTCGTCTCGACGGGCGTCGGGATGACCGGGTCACCCCACCTGGGCACCGTCGGGCAGATCCTGACGGCCGTCGAGTACCAACGGGCGGGGCTGGACGTGCAGTTCGTGACCGCCGACCTCGAACCGTACCACGGCGGCGCGCCGCTGGACGAGGTGCAGAAACTCGCGGAGCGCTACCGGTCGTTCTGTCTCGACCTCGGCTTCGACCCCGAACGCGGACGCTTGCGGACGCAGTCCGACGCCCTGGACGTGATGCAGACGGCCCAACTGCTGGCCCCATGCTACGACCCCGAGTCGTGGAACGACGGCGACCGGCCGCCAACTGAGTGGGAACAGGCGGTCGAAGCGACGTACGAGGCCCCGTCCGACGAACGCCCGGAGGGCGAGGGCGGAACTGTCACGTTCGAGGGACCGACCTCGGAGGCCGCGACCACCCACAGCGCCGTCCTCCACGGCGTCGACTTCCTCCATCCGCTCTACGCGGGCGAGTACGACCGACTCGTCCTTTCGTTCGGGGTCGACGAACACCACCTGACATCGATGGCCCGACGCTTTCGCGACGCCGCATCCGTCGACGGTGCCGTCGCCGGGCTCTACACCCGGATGCTCCCCGGTTTCGACGGTGCGCCCAAGATGTCGAAGTCGATCCCCGGGTCGGGTATCCCGCTCGATATGGCTCCCGCGGCGATTCGCGAGCGGATCGACGGCGACGGAGGCGGCGACCCGGCGGCGTCGCCGGTGTTCCAGGCGATGTGTCTCGCTTCGCGCTACGAGGCAGACCGGCTGGACCGGATCGCGGCCGCGTGTGAGCGCGGCGACGGGGAGTGGGACCGGGCGAAGGGGGAGTACGCGGAGTTCGTCGTCGACCTGGCCGAGCAGTGGCAGGGGACGGCGGAGTGATGCGGTCGCGTCGGTGCCCGCACCGAGACACGGCCGAACGACGAAACCGGTTTCACGGTTCCGTCCGAGGGGTCGGGCATGGACCCGCGCGTTCGCGAACACGCAGAGACCATCTGTGACCACTCCGTCGACCTGCGGGCCGGTGACCACGTCGTCATCGACGCTCATCCCGAGGCCGACGACCTGGTGACCGCGCTCCACGAGGTCATCGCCGACCGAGACGCCCACCCGCTGGTCGTCCAGGACCGCATGGGCAAGCGCTTCCAGCGCGCGTTCATGCGGAACCACGAGGGCGACTTCGAGCTGCCGGAGCACCAGATGGCGCTCTACGAGGAGATGGACGTCTACATCGTCGTCCGGGGGAGCGACAACGTCACCCAGACCAGCGACGTGGACCCCGAGGTGTCGACGGCCTACGCGGCCGCCCAGCAACCGCTCCTGAACGAGCGCCTCTCGAAGCGCTGGTGTCTCACGCAGTACCCCGCGCCCGCCAACGCGCAACTGGCGCAGATGAGCACCGAGGGCTACGAGAACTTCGTCTGGGACGCCGTCCTCCGCGACTGGGACGAACAGCGCGAGTTCCAGGCCCAGATGATCGAGACCATGGACGGGGCCGACGAGGTCCGCATCGTCTCGGGCAACGCCACAGACGTGACCATGAGCGTCGCGGGCAACCCGACGCTCAACGACTACGGCGAGCGCAACCTCCCCGGCGGCGAGGTGTTCACCGCGCCCGTCCCCGACAGCGTCGAGGGCGAGGTGTACTTCGATAAGCCGCTGTACCACCAGGGCCGCGAGGTGACCGACGTGTACTGCAGGTTCGAGAACGGCGAAGTCGTCGAACACTCCGCGGGCAAGAACGAGACGGTCCTGACGAACGTCCTGGGGACCGACGAGGGGTCGAACCGCCTCGGCGAGCTGGGTATCGGGATGAACCGCGCCATCGACGAGTTCACCTACAACATGCTGTTCGACGAAAAGATGGGTGACACGGTGCACATGGCGGTCGGGCGGGCCTACGACGACACCGTCGGCGAGGGCAATGAGCAGAACGACTCGGCGGTCCACGTCGACATGATCGTCGACATGAGCGAGGACTCGCGGATCGAGGTCGACGGCGAGGTCGTCCAGAGAGACGGGACGTTCCGATTCGAAGCGTAGCGAGGCCGACCGGGGAGAGGCCTCGAATCGGAACGGCGACCGAAGGGAGCCGTGAAGACGGGTCTGACAGATAGTCGTCCGCGTTTTCTCCTCTCTCCTCTCCCCTCTCTCAGGAGCGGTTCTTTCATCCGGCGACCGTCCAGACCGGCGACACCGGTCGCTGTGACCATTACGACCGCTAAGTAGCAGTAGTTACTGTCTAACGTGCGTCCGACACCGGGTTTTCAGAATCTGAGAATCGTTCCGGCAGGTTTATAGGTGGGTGTTACATGTTCTCACACATGGCGCCGGATACGGTCGCTGAAGCCGAGATAGAAGCGAACGCCGAAGTCATGGCCTCCGTCGAGGAGGGCCCCGCCGAGACGCTCGTAATCGCCGACATCAGCCGTGACGACGCCTATCTCACAGCGCCACTCGTCGACGCCGCCACCCTTCCGGAGTGGCGGTAAGGGGGGCTTGTTCCGATTCGACGCTTCGTACGGCCGACCGCACTCGTTCTTTGACCGCCGACCTGTGAGCGGTCGGTCCGTTCCGTCGCTCGGCCCAGCAGCGGTGTCCGGGCACCTCCGTCCCACTGGTTCGTGTCTCCGGTCGGGCCGGCTCGTCGCCCGGCGGGCAGACTGTGTCGTCTCTATCGACAGTGTCGTCGACCGTGTTCGGAGAAAATAAGCGTTATACGCGCTGGCCGGGATCGAACCCGCATGAAGGTACTCGTTACGGACCCCATCGCGGACGCGGGTCTGGACCGGTTTCGCGGAGCGGGCCACGAGGTCGAGACAGCGTACGACATCGAGGGCGACGCGCTCCTGAACGCCGTCGCGGACGCCGACGCGATGGTCGTGCGCTCGGGGACGGAGGTCGACGCGGACGTCTTCGCCGCCTCGACCCTCCAGATCGTCGGCCGCGCGGGCATCGGCGTCGACAACATCGACATCGAGGCCGCGACCGACCACGGGGTCATCGTCGCCAACGCACCCCAGGGGAACGTCCGCGCCGCCGCGGAGCACTCCGTCGCGATGGCGTTCGCCACCGCTCGCTCCATCCCGCAGGCTCACGACCGCCTGCGCGGCGGCGAGTGGGCGAAAGGCGACTTCCTCGGGACCGAACTCAACGAGAAGACCCTCGGTGTCGTCGGCTTCGGCCGCGTCGGCCAGGAGGTCGCCAGGCGCTTCGACGCGCTCGGCATGGACCCGGTCACTTACGACCCCTATATCAGCGAGGAGCGCACCGAGCGATTCGGCGCTGAACTCGTCGACTCCCTCGAGGAGTGTCTCGAACGGGCGGACTTCATCACCGTCCACACGCCGCTGACCGACGAAACCGAGAACATGATCGACGAGGAGGAGATCGCACAGCTCGAGGGCGGCTACGTCGTCAACTGCGCCCGCGGCGGGATCATCGACGAGCCGGCGCTCGCGGCGGCCGTCGAGGACGGCCTGCTCAAGGGTGCGGCCATCGACGTGTTCGCCGACGAGCCGGTCGAGCCGGACAACCCGCTGCTCGACGTCGAGGACGTCATCGTGACGCCGCACCTCGGCGCGTCGACCGAGGCCGCACAGGAGTCCGTCGCCACCTCGACCGCCGACCAGATCATCGCCGCGTTCAACGACGAGCCGGTCGTCAATGCGCTGAACGCCCCCTCGATGGACGAGAGCGCGTTCCCCGCCGTCGAGCCGTACCTCGGTCTGGCCGACACCGCCGGGACCATCGCCGTCCAGCTGTTCGACGGCCACGTCTCCGACGTGACGGTCACCTACGCCGGCGGCATCGCCGACTACGACACCGACATCGTCACCGCGACCGCGCTGAAGGGCGTCTTCGAGCGCGCCGTCGAGACGCAGGTCAACGCGGTCAACGCCGAGCGCATCGCCGAGGAGCGCGGCATCAGCGTGACGGAGTCCAAGACCAGCTCCGCGGCGGACTTCCAGAGCCTCATCACCGTCACCGTCTCCGACGACGACGAGGAGATCAGCGTCTCCGGGACGCAGTTCGCCGGCGACGACGCCCGCATCGTCCGCATCGACGGCTACCGCGTCGACGCCGTCCCGCACGGACACATGCTCGTTGCCCGCAACGAGGACGTGCCCGGGGTCATCGGCTTCATCGGCACCGTCCTCGGCCAGGCCGACGTGAACATCGCCGGGATGTTCAACGGTCGCGAGACCATCGGCGGCGAGGCGCTGACCGTCTACAACCTCGACGACCCGGTCCCCGACGAAACCGTCGAAGAACTGCTCGCCGACGAGTGCGTCATGGATATCACGCAGATCCAGCTCAACGGGGAGTAGACCGCTTCTGCAGCTGTTCGGCAGCTCTCTGGTCGGTCCAAAAACGGGTTCTCCTCCCCACGTGCGACGGCCGCGATTATAGGAGTAGACGCCGGAGTCGACCGACTGCGCCGGACTCGGAGGGTCGGTCGCTCCGGTCGGTGCGGTCGGTGTCCGGGTCGCCCGTTTCGAACTCGTCGGACACGAGTGGTTCGTCGCGGCAGGCGTCACGTCCCTGGAGAACGTGTTCGTAGCGGTCGACGACGTGCTGGAGGTCGCGCTCCTTCGATTCGAGGCGTGCTTCGAGCCTCGCGACTCTGGTTTCGAGCATCGCGATCTGTACCAGGTACAGCGTCTCCGGCGTGTGATCGACAGTGATGTCGACGCCCTCGGGCTCGGGCGCCGCTACGCACGGTTCGCCCGCCGACTGGCGGTCGGTGCATAGGTCGATGTCCCCCTGATCCGCAGGGTCGGCGTTCGCAGCCATGCCCTCGAAGCCACGTGTCGTCCGTGCAAAAAGACCGAGCAGACGAGCGCCCGACGCCCGTCTGACGACGGCGCGTTTCCGTTCGCGGTTCCGCGGTTCGAGCCCGGACCGCTCCGCCGAACCGTCCGGCGGCCGTCTCGCTACCGCCGGTGTCGCGGGCGAGGTGATCCGGTGGGATTTTCCCGGCGCTGGTCCATCCTTCGGCTATGACTGACCCGATCACCGAACGCGTCGACGACCCGGACGCGGCCCGCGAGTCCGGCCGACGCAAGATGGAGTGGGCGCGCCAGCACATGCCGATCTGCGAGTCCCTGCGCGAGGATTTCGAGGCCGACCGGCCCTTCGCGGGCGAGGTCGTCGGCATGGCGATGCACGTCGAGGCCAAGACGGCCGTCCTCGCCGAACTTATCGCGGCGGGCGGCGCGGAGGTCGTCATCACGGGCTGTAACCCTCTCTCGACCCACGACGACGTGAGTGTCGCGCTCGACAGCGTCGAGAGCGTCACCTCCTACGCCGAACGCGGCGTCGACCACGACGCCTACTACGCCGCCATCGAGGCGGTCATCGAACACGAGCCGACGATCACCGTCGACGACGGGATGGACCTCATCGCCGCGATCCACGAGGACTACCCCGAACTCATCGACAGCGTCGTCGGCGGCTGCGAGGAGACGACCACCGGCGTCCACCGCCTGCGAGCGATGGACGAGGACGGTGCGCTCGAGTACCCGGTGTTCGCCGTCAACGACACGCCGATGAAGCGGCTGTTCGACAACGTCCACGGCACCGGGGAGTCCTCGCTCGCGTCGATCGCGATGACGACCAACCTCTCGTGGGCCGGCAAGACCGTCGTCGTCGCCGGCTACGGCGACTGTGGCAAGGGCGTCGCGAAGAAGGCCAGCGGCCAGAACGCGAACGTCGTCGTCACGGAGGTCGAGCCGCGCCGCGCGCTCGAGGCGCACATGGAGGGCTACGACGTGATGCCGATGGCCGAGGCGGCCGAGGTCGGCGACGTGTTCATCACGACAACGGGCAACCGCGACGTGATCGTCGAGGAGCACTTCGAGCGGATGCAGGACGGCGTACTGCTCGCGAACGCGGGTCACTTCGACGTCGAGGTCGACCTCGACGCCCTATCGGACATGGCTGTCGACAGCTACGAGGTCCGCGACGGCGTTCAGGCCTACGAGCTGGATGACGGGCGTCGCCTGAACGTCCTCGCCGAGGGGCGACTCGTGAACCTCGCGACGCCCATCGCGCTCGGTCACCCGGTCGAAGTGATGGACCAGAGCTTCGGCGTCCAGGCCGTCTGTGTGCGGGAACTCGTGGAGTCCGGCGGCGAGTACGAGGCCGGCGTCCACGACGTGCCGGACGTGCTGGACAGGGAGGTCGCGGAGATCAAGCTGGACGCGGAGGGTGTCGGGTTCGACTCGCTGACGGAGACCCAGGAAGAGTATATGGGGTCGTGGCAGCACGGGACGTAGGGAGGTCGACCGGAGGGAGACCTCCAACCGAAGCGGTGCGCGAAGCGAACCGCGGCGAACAGAGTGGGCCGCAAACTCCGTTCCGCACGGAGTAGTTCTGTTGATGCGACTCGCGAGCAGCGCAAGAGGAGAACGAGAGAGGGAGCTTTCGATGTTACTCGTCGTCGGAGCCGGTGAGACAGATGACGAAGCTCCCGTCGTCGAGGCCGGCGACGCAGGTCTGTGCGGTGAACGTCTCGCCGTCGTCGGTCTCGCAGACGCAGCCGCCGGTCCACTGCCAGTCGTCGCGGACGGTCCGGAGAGCGGTGGACTCGAACCGGTCGACCTCGTCGTCGGGGAAACAAGTCTGCCACGGTCTGCCGACGAGATCGCCCGGTTCGACGCCGAAGTGACTGGCGAACACGCGGTTGACGAAGGTGATGGTCCCGTCCGGAGACACGGTCGCGATGCCGTCGCCGGTGGCTTCGATGGCGATGAGGCTCCGATTCGCGTCTCGGAGCGTGCGGTGGTGGTCGACGAGTCGGCAGACGCGGCCGGCGAGGATCGACACGGTGGTCTCCGGGCCGTTCTTCCGGAGGTACTCGGTCCATATCTCGTCGGGGATCCGGTCACAGAGCTCATCGGGGTCGGTCCCGGTGAAGAGGACGAACGGGAGCCGGGGTGCACGCTCTCGCACGGCCACGAGCAGTTCGAGACCGTCCATCCCGGGCATCTCGTAGTCGCTGACGACGCAGTCGACCGTGTCGAGCGAGTCGAGCGCGGCCGCGGCACTGGTCTCGGTTGCGACCTTGAAGTCGTCCTCGGAGAGGCGCGTCGCGACCGTGTCGAGGTAGTCCTCGTCGTCGTCGACACAGAGCACCCGGACGGTGTCCTGGTTCGTCGTCGGCCTCGTGACTGACTCGGTTGCGTGGTCAGTCATGTCCGGTATCACGTCTTGCCCCCGCTGGGACTGGGGGGTCCGTTCGGTCCGTCCAGTCGGTCGCTGAGTTCGCTCCGTTCGGTAGATACCACGGTGCTCCCCCACCTCGCGGTCCGGAAACCGGCGACGTCGACGACGCGTTCGGTAGATACCATGGTGCTCCCCCACCCCATCGCCCTCATTGCTCGATGGGCTCGGTCAGGTCCGACTGGATCCAGGCGTGTTCGTTCTCCGGGTCTGCGATCATCGCCAGGCGGGCGTCACCGACATCGTACTCCTCGTAGGTTTCCCGGATCGCCGACTCGGCCGCTTCGGTCGAGCGCGTCGTCATCTACGCCTCCCTCCCGTCGACCGTCACCGTCTGGTCGTCGCCGATGACGACTTGGTGACCGTTGTACTCGAACTCCACGCACACGTCCGCGCCGCGCTCGTAGAGTGTATCGAGCGCGTCCGTGTCGACGACCTCATACAGCGGCGGGCTCATCGTGAGCGGGTCGTCCCCGGTTACAGCCGCGATCGTCTCTATCACGTCGATACTGACCTTGTCGTTGCCTCGGTGAACTGCTATGCCGTCCATCCTGCTCTCTACTCTGCCCACAACCAGTATCGAACTGTCCGCTACGTGCATAACAGCCTCCCGCTCGAGGGGGCAATATGTATACCCCCGAGCGCTGTGCGAGACGCTCCGGTGTCGCAGTGAGCTCCCCCGGTCCGAGCGCTATGAACACCTTACCACCGTCATACGGCGGGGTAGTGTGAACTAGTACCAGCGTTAATCGGGGCGTTGGTGGTACCGACCTATCACGTATCGGGAAACAACGATTAATTACGCGTGTCGTCAATTGCAGGCAATGGACGCTGGTACGCTCCTCGGTCGGAGAGCCGAGGACGGGGGTTGCCGCACGGAGCGTGAGGGCGACCCCGAATCGGAGGATTCGGCTCTCGAACGGCGGGCCGTCGATGCTCAGCCGGTCGGTCGCCGGAGCCTGTGTTTCGTGGTGACGCTGCTCGCGGGAGGGATCGCGGCGGTCGCCGCCGTCGCGGACGGATCGCTCTCGGTCACCGGCGGTCAGGTCGGACCGCTCGTGGGAGTCCTCGGGATGGGCGTCGTCGGGATGGCGGTTTCGAGCGACGACGATGACGGGATCGCGGCCCTGACGGAGAAGGTTGAGCGCGCACGCGAGGGGGAGCCGGTCTCGTTCGAGACGGACCGCGACGACGGGCTGGGCGAGTTGGCCGCGGCGGTCGACGGACTCGTCGACGAACTGGACGACTGTCGGCGCGAGCGGGAGGTGCGCGAGCACGAACAGCGCCTCGAGGAGTACCGCGAGTACACGGAGGACATCCTCGACGCGATCGACGACGTGTTCTACGTGTTCGACGAGCGGGGTCGCATCCAGCGGTGGAACGACAGTCTCCCCGAGGTGACCGGGTACACCGACGCGGAGATCGAGTCGATGCACGGGACGGAGTTCTTCTCGGCGGACGACCACGAGCAGGTCGCCGAGGCGACGGCGACGGTCTTCGAGACGGGTAAGGACCGGCGCGTCGACGCG
>PXSD01000010.1:9795-16769 GCA_003023165.1 Halobacteriales archaeon QS_9_67_15
GACCGGGCCGACGACCACGACGAGGTCGTCGCCCGCATCGAAGACGGCGAGGTGGTCACCGACCTGGAGACGAAACGGCGACGGAAGGACGGGTCGCTCATCGACGTGTCGCTCTCGATCGCGCCGCTGCGGGACTCGGACGGCGAGATCGTGGGGACGATGAGCGCGCTCGCCGACGTGAGCGAGCGCAAGGAGGCCGAGCGGCAGCTGCGTGCGACGAAGGACCGCCTCCAGAAGTTCATCGAGACGTCCCCGGTGGGCGTCGTCGCCACCGACCCCGAGGGGGAGGTCACGCTCTGGAACGACGCCATGGAGGAGATATTCGGCTGGTCGGCCGAGGAGGCGTTCGGCGAGCCGCACCCGGCAGTCCTCGACGACCGCGAGGACGATGACGACGTGCGCCAGCGCGTCCTCGACGGCGAGACCGTCACGGGCGTCGAACTCGAACGCGTCCGGAAGGACGGTGAGCCGATCGACGTCTCGCTGTCGGCGGCGCCGATCCTCGACGAGGACGGGTCGGTGAGCGAGATCGTGGGGTACATCGAAGACATCACGGAGCGCAAGGAGCGCGAGCGGGAACTGGCGGCGCGGTCGGCGGCGATGGAGCAGTCGACCGACGGGATGGCGACCTTAGACGAGGGCGGCGGCTACGAGTTCGTCAACCAGGCCCACGCCGACGTCTACGGCTACGACGACCCGGAGGCGTTCCTCGGCGAGAGCTGGGAGCTGTGTTACGACGAGGCCGGACGCGACCGACTCGTCGAATCGGTGCTCCCGACTCTGGCCGAAGCGGGCGAGTGGCGCGGCGAGGCCGTCGGACTGCGGGCCGACGGGACGACCTTCCCGCAGGAGCTGTCGCTGACAACTGTCGACGACGGGCGGTTCATCTGTGTCGTCCGAGACATTACGGAGCGCAAGGAGCGCGAGCGGGAACTCGAACGGATGAAAGACCTCCTCCAGCAGGCCGGTCGCATCGCCGCGGTCGGCGGGGGGGAACTCGACCTGACGGGCGAGGGGCCGGAGATGACGTGGTCGGACGAGCTCTACCGGATCCACGGACTCTCGCCGGACACCGAGATCGACGTCGACCGGGCGGTCGAATTATACCACCCGGACGACCGCCCGCGGATCCGTCGGTACTTCCAGCAGGCCATCGAGGCGGGCGAGAGCTACGACATGGAGGTGCGACTCCAGCCCGAGACGGAGTCGACCCGCTGGGTGCGGGCCATCGGCGAGCCCGTCCGGAACGACGCGGGCGAGGTCGTCCGCGTGCGCGGGTCGATACAGGACATCACCGGGCAGAAGGAACGGGAGCTCGCGCTGGAGTCGCTCCACGAGGCAACGCGGGGCCTGCTCGGCGTGGAGAACGACGACGAGGCCGCGGAGCTGGTCGTCGACACGGCCCGGTCGGTGATGGACGTGGCTGGCGTCGCGCTCTACCTGCTCGACGACACCGCGAACCGGCTGGACGCGGTGGCTTGCTCGGAGGGGTTCACCGACCTCTGCGACGCGAACCCGGTGGGAGCCAGCGCCTCGGACTCGCTGCTGTGGAACACCTTCGTCACGAGGACCCCGACGGTGTTCGACGACACGCAGACCATCGCGGACTCGCAGGTGTTCGGGCCCGAGGTCAGCGGCGGGCTGCTGGTCCCGGTCGGCGACCACGGCGTGTTCGTCGTCGCCACCTGCGACCGGGCGGTCGACGCGGAGGTCCGCCGACTGGCCGAGACGCTCGTCGCGACGACAGAAACGGCGCTGGACCGGATCGAGAGCGAGGACCGCGGTCTGTGACCGGCTCGTCGAAAGCGACGACGTGGCCTTCGCCTGGATCGGGTCGCTCCCCCCGGCGGGCGACCGCGTCGACCCCAGCGCGTGGGCGGGCGAGGGCACCGAGTACCTCGACACCGTCTCGCTGTCGACCGACGACGGCGGCGAACCAGCGGTCGCGACGGCGCTGTCGGAGAAACCGACCGTCGTGGAGAACGTCGTCGACGACCTCAAGCGCGACGCCTGGCGCCAGCACGCGCTGACCGAGGAGTTCCACTCCGTGCTGAGCGTCCCGCTGGCCTTCGAGGAGTATTTCTACGGCGTGCTCACGGTGTACGGCGCCGAACCCGACGCGTTCGGCGACCTCGAGCGGGCGGTGTTCGCCGAACTCGGCGAGAACATCGCCCACTCGATCAACGCCGTCGAGACCCAGCGCGCGCTCCACACCGACCAGCGGGTGGAACTCTCCTTCGAGTTCGACGCCGACGACGACGTCCTCGGTCGGCTCGCGACCAAGGCGAACTGCCAGCTCGAGTTCGCCGGGCTGGCCACCCACTCCGAGGACGAGACCGGGCTGTTCGTCTCCGTGTCGGCCGCACCGACCGAGCGCGTGACGGCGGCGCTCGAGGACCTCGTCTCGGTCCGGGACTTCCGACTCGTCCGGGAGTTCGAGGGGGACGGCGACGACGGTGACGACGGAACGGCCGCGCTGTTCGAGGTGACCGTCGACAGCGACACGCTCCCCGCGCGCTTGGTCCGCCACGGCGCGCGCCCGCAGTCGATCCGCGCGAGCGCGGCCGGCGTCGAGGCGGTCGTCGACGTGCCGACCGCGACGGACGTGCGCGCGTTCGTCGAGATGCTCTCGGAGACTCACCCCGGCGTCGAACTGATGAGCCGCCGCTCGGTCGACCGCACGTCGGAGGCCGAGGACGGGCTCGCCGGCTCGCTGTTCGAGTCGCTGACCGACCGGCAGCTGGAGGTGCTCCGGACCGCCTACTTCGCCGGCTTCTTCGAGTGGCCGCGCACCTCAACCGGCGAGGACGTGGCGGAGATGCTCGACGTCAGCCAGCCGACCGTCAACCGCCACCTCCGCCTCGGTCAGGGCCGCCTGCTCGAGCAGCTGTTCGAGGAACGCTCGGCCGACGTCGCCGTCGAGGCGAACTGACCGACCGAGCCTCGTCGTCCGCCCGATTTCGAGCGTGGAAAAGCGCGTGAGCGGGGCACTGTTCGACAGCGAGTCCGAAATGTGGACCGCCGACTACCGACGGCTCCGGTTCGAGGCCGTGCTGGTTTGAGTGGGTGGTGCGTGGCTCGGCGGTTGGTGTTCGGGGCCGTTTCGAGTGCAGCGGGCGGTGAGTGTCGAAGGTCCTCGCCTGCTCGTTCGGAGGCGTTTCGATAGTGCTCGTCAACGAACCTCGAAAGCCCTCGACTCGCTCGCGGTCGCTGGACGGGATATCCTCGCTCACTCCGTTCGCTCGAATAGGGCCCGCCCAGCGACTGCCTTCCAGCGCGAGCGCGTCTCGCCCTTTCATACGGATTATTGTAGCGATTTACCGGTACGCGCCGACCCCGGGGTCTCACTGCGTCCGTTCACTCATTCCTCGCACGGCTTCGTCGCGGCACAAGAGCCGCGACAGCGTGCGCCACCGTTCTTATTAGTCTTGTTTTGACGCCCGAAATTGACCTCTCCTCACCGCGCGGTGTCCTCGGTGGGTCCCGGCACGCTGTCGCCAGTGTCCTCGGCTACCGCTCTGTCGTCGGCGTCGTGATCGCCCACTGGAAAGAACTCGTCGAGTGAGGACCGCGGCCGCCGCTCCGCTGCCCCCATCGCCCAGCGGCGACCGACGCCTGTCCGGCCACGGCGACCGATAGCTCCGTCTCGGTCATTCAACATATAAACCCCGTCTCGCGGCTCCAAATTCGCGTTGGTAACACGTACCACACGCGAACCGGGGAGCGGACGCTATATGGCTGTTATCGGGAGATACACGGCCACTGAGTGGGACTGGAGTGAGAACCGCAAACACCTACTTTTATATAGAAGCACTTTCATACTTTCAGGTGAACATGAGTCAGCAGCGAATGCAGGGTCAGCCCATGGTTATTCTGGGTGAGGACTCCCAGCGCATGAAGGACAAGGACGCGCAGAGCCACAACATCTCGGCGGCGCGCGCCGTTGCCGAGTCGGTCCGTTCGACACTCGGACCGAAGGGGATGGACAAGATGCTCGTCGACTCGCTCGGCGACGTAACCGTCACGAACGACGGCGTCACCATCCTCACCGAGATGGACATCGATAACCCGACGGCCGAGATGATCGTCGAGGTCGCCGAGGCCCAGGAAGATGAAGCCGGCGACGGCACGACGACCGCCGTCGCCATCGCGGGCGAACTCCTCAAGAACGCCGAGGACCTCCTCGAGCAGGACATCCACCCCACCTCGATCATCCGCGGCTTCAACATGGCCAGCACGCAGGCCAAATCGGAGATCGGCGACATCGCGACCTCCGTCGACCCGAGCGACGAGGAGAGACTCAAGAGCGTCGCCGAGACGTCCATGACCGGCAAGGGCGCGGAGCTCAACAGGGATATCCTCGTCGACCTCGTCGTCGACGCCATCCAGGCAATCACCGTCGAGGCCGACGACGGCAGCCACGTCCCGGACCTGCAGTTCCTCGACGTCCAGACCCAGACCGGCCGCGCGGTCTCCGACTCCGAACTGCTGACCGGCGGCACCATCAACAAGGACCCCGTCCACTCGGACATGCCGACGAGCGTGGACGATGCCAAGATCCTCCTGCTGGACACCCCTATCGAGGTCGAGGAGACCGAGGCCGACGCCCAGGTCAGCCTCGACAGCCCCGACCAGCTCCAGGACTTCATCGAGCAGGAGGAGCAGCGCCTCCAGGAGATGGTCCAGACGATCAAAGAGTCCGGTGCCAACGTCGTCTTCTGTCAGAAGGGCATCGACGATATGGCTCAGCACTACCTCGCTAAGGAGGGTATCCTCGCCGTCCGCCGCGTGAAGAAGTCGGACATCGAGTTCGTCTCCGAGCTCCTCGAAACCAGCATCGTCTCCGATGTCGACGCCGTCACCGCGGACGATATCGCCAGCGGGAGCGTCACCCGTGACGAGGACGACGAGCTGTTCTACGTCGAGGGCAGCGGCCACGGCGCGACCCTCCTGCTGCGCGGCTCGACCGACCACGTCGTCGACGAACTCGAGCGCGGCGTCAACGACGCGCTCGACGTCGTCGCCTCCACCGTCGCCGACGGCCGCGTCCTCGCGGGCGGCGGCGCGACCGAGGTCGAACTCGCCGGCCGCCTCCGCGACTACGCCGACTCCGTCAGCGGTCGCGAGCAGCTGGCCGTCGAGGCCTTCGCCGACTCGCTCGAGCTCGTCCCGCGCATGCTCGCCGAGAACGCCGGCCTCGACTCCATCGACACGCTCGTCGACCTTCGCGCGGCTCACGAGGACGACGACGAGCACGCCGGCCTGAACGTCTACTCCGGCGACGTCGTCGACACCTTCGACACCGGCGTCGTCGAGCCGGCCCACGCCAAGGAGCAGGCCGTCTCCTCGGCCTCCGAGGCCGCGAACCTCGTCATGAAGATCGACGACATCATCGCCGCGGGCGACCTCTCGACCTCCGGCGGCGACGAAGAGGGCGGCGGCGGCCCCGGCGGCGCGCCCGGCGGCATGGGCGGCGGCATGGGTGGCGGCATGGGCGGTATGATGTAGGACCATCTTTTTGCCGCTCGGGTATCCTCGGCCGCTTCGCGGCCTGCGGGTACCCTCACGGCAAAAACATGGGCTGGCCTGCCGACCGCTGCACCGCTCTCGACCACCGCGGGCGACGCTCGCGTCCGTTTCGTTCGACTCGTCCGATATTTTTTGCCTCCTTGTGTTCTACGGTAGCGTATGTCACAGGCGAGCTACACCTGCAACTGTGGCGCGACCCTCCGGTACAAACAGGACCTCCTCAAGGAGCAGGGCGATGTCTATCCGACGTGGAAGTGCCGCGACTGCCGGTCCGAAGTGCCGAGCGTCACCGCGGAGAAGATCAAACACCAGCACCCGTCCTGACCGGCGGGGTTGGGCGGTTTTGCCGCTATCGACCCATCCCGAACCGGCGGTGGCGGAGTTCCGGCGTGATCTGGATGCGGTCGATCTCCTGGCCGGTGCGGTACCAGACGAACGCGGCGCGAGTGAACAGTTCGCGACACTCGATGCGGACCGCTCGCGGGATGCCTTCGCTCCGCTCGCAGATGTCGCGGATCGCCGCGTCGGTGAACAGTTCTGGTGGCTGTCCCTCGTAGGGCTCGCCGCGGAAGTAAGCGAACGAGCGAGCGATGTACTCGGCCACGTCCTCGGGGTCGAACGGGTCGATCCCCTCGTAGTAGCGTAGCCGCGAGTCGAGCGTCCCGCGGAGGTCGGCGACGCGTTCCTTCCCTTCGGGGGTCCCCATCAGGAACAGACGGACGCCCATGTCGCCGGCGACCTGCAGCGCCGAGAGGATCTCGGCCGGCAGGACTTCGATCTCGTCGACGACGAGCAGGAGCGTCTTCCCGTCGGCGCGGACCTCCTCGACGAGTTCGCGGGCGGCCTCCTTGGCGTCCTCGGTGGCCCACGGGACGCCGTCGCGGGTCTGCCAGTAGTCGCGCTCCTCGACCTCGTAGCTCGCGGCCTCGGCGGTCGTCTGGACCGTCGCGAAGAGCTTCCGCGGCGTCGTCTCGCGGGGGTTGTCGAGGATGGCGACGACGAAGTCGTCGTGCTGGCGGAGGTCCCGCCGGACGATCTCGCGGAAGGCGGTCTTGCCGGTGCCGTAGTGGCTGACGAGCCCGATGTGTTGCTCCTGGAGGAGCCAGCCGGTCACCTGGTTGAGCATCTCCGTGTCGTGGCGGACGTACAGCGGTTCGGGCATCCTGTCGGTGCCCGCCTCCTCGGTGAACGGAAGGTCCGCTACCGTCTCGGGGTCGCCGCCCAGCGCCCGTCCGAACGAGAGGAGGCGCGTCTCGACCTCCGAGAGCTGGTCCAGGAGCACGCCCTGACTCCGTTCCTCGTCGTCGTCCAGTGCCCGAATCTTCTCCACGAGATTGCCGACGGTCTCGGTGTCGCCCGAGCGCCCGTCTGCCGTCGGCCGGTCCGTTTCGTCTGTCATACTGTTCGTCCGATCACGACGAGGTTGACCGTCCGGACGGATAGCT
>PXSD01000011.1 GCA_003023165.1 Halobacteriales archaeon QS_9_67_15
GACGTGGTTGACGCGGTCGTCGAAGCCGGGTTCGTCCTCGATGACCTCGACCGCGTGCTCCTCACCCACTACGACCTCGACCACGTCGGGGGGCTGTCGCGGCTCGACGGCCTCGACGTCACGATCTACGTCGGCCAGACCGACGCGCCGCTGGTCACCGGCCGAGAGCGACCGCCGCTGTCCGCTCCGAAGGGCCTCATACAACGGACCCTCGGTCGCCTCTACACCCCACCGAACAACGAGGTGGTCCCGCTGACCGACGGCGACCGGATCGGCTCGTTCACGGTTCGCGAGACGCCGGGGCACACGCCGGGGCACGTCGCGTACTACAGTGCGGATCACAGTCTCGCGATACTCGGGGACCTCGTGCGAGAGTCGAACGGTCGGCTCGTCCCGTCACCGTGGTACTTGAGCGTCGATACCGGACGGGTCCGCGAGAGCATCCACCGATTCGCCGAGGAGACGGACGACTTCGACGTCGCCGCCGTCGGTCACGGCGTCCCGTTCGAGCGTGCGGGCCGCGACCGCCTCGACGAACTCGCCGCCGGTGTGACGCCGGCGGCCACGCCACGAGTCGAGTGAGCGCCGGGGCCGGACCACGGCCGCAGACGCCGGAATCGAGGGTTCCGCGCGGGCGCGTCCGAACTGCTCACCGCGGTCCCGGCGGGTTAGCTACTCGGCGTCGCCGGTCAGTTCATCGGCGACGGTCTCCGCAGCGAACAGCGCGGGGTCCATCGCGAGGACCTGCTGGCCGCTGACGAATTCGGGGAGCGAGTCGGCCGTGTAGGCGACGATACGGACGTCCGGGTTGAGGTCCTTCGCGACGACGATCGAGGTTGCCTGCCCGGCGTCGGTCAGGACGAACACGTCGGCGTCGTGGACGCCGGCGTCCTCCAGTGCGGGGCGGTTCGCGACCCCGTCGACGACGGACACCGTCGCACCCCTGTCCCGCAACTCGTCTGCCAGCCCTTCCGTGTCACTCCCCGCGAAGACTGCGTTCATATCGCTACGGACGAGACGGGGGGGCTTGTGTGGCACGGTTCGCTCGTCGGAAAGCTCGGTGTAACTGCTGGGGTGTTCACTCGTACTCGATCGTCGCCGGAGGCTTGTGGGTCACGTCGTAGAGGACGCGCGCCACGTCCTCGTTCTCGCCGGTGATCCGCGACTGAATGCGCTGGAGTGTGTCCCAGTCGACGTTCTGGGCGCGAGCGGTCATGCCGTCGCGGCTCTCGACCGACCGGACGGCGACGACCCAGCCGTGGACGCGGTTGTCGCCCTTGACGCCCGTCGCCTTCCCGAGTACTGCTGCGAGCGCCTGCCACGGCTCGTGCTCTTCGAGTTCCTCCTCGACCACGCGGTTGGCTTCGCGGGCGACTTCGAGTTTCTCCTCGGTGACCTCGCCGATGATCCGCACCGCGAGCCCCGGCCCGGGGAACGGCATCCGCTCGGAGACGATCTCCTCCAGCCCGAGTTCGCGGGCGACCTCGCGGACCTCGTCCTTGTAGAGGTCGCGCATCGGTTCGACGATGCCGTCGAAGTCGATCCGCTCCGGCAGGCCGCCGACGTTGTGGTGGGACTTGATCGTCCCCTCGCTCTCGATGCGGTCGGGGTAGATGGTCCCCTGGACGAGGGAGTCGGCGTCGACCTCGCGGGCGACCTCCTCGAACTCCCGGATGAACTGCTCGCCGATGACGTGGCGCTTCTCCTCGGGGTCGGTCTCGCCCGCGAGTGCGTCGACGAACCGGTCCTGGGCTTCGATGATCCGGAGCGAGTCCATATAGTCGAACGTCTCGCGGATCTGGTCGGTCTCGCCTTTGCGCATGAGGCCGGTGTCGACGTAGACGGCGGTGAGCTGGTCGCCGATGGCCTCGTAGGCGAGCGCCGCGGCGGTCGAGGAGTCGACGCCGCCGGAGAGCCCGATAACGGCGTTCGCGCCGCCGACTTCGTCGGCGATCTCCTCGATCTTCTCGTCGATGAAGGAGTCGACGTCGACCATCAGACCTCCACCTCGGAGTCGCGGGCGTCGTCACGGCCCGTCTCGCCCTCGCCGGCCTGCTCCTGCAGGTCCAGTGCGGTATCGAGCAGGCCAACGAACGGCGGGCTCGCTCGACCGGGTCGCGAGCGGAACTCGGGGTGGAACTGCGTGCCGAGGAAGTACGGGTGGTCCGGGAGTTCGAGGAGCTCCATCCGACGACCGGACTTGCCCGAGAACGTCAGGCCAGCGGCTTCGAGGTCGTCGATGTACTCGGGGTTGACCTCGTAGCGGTGGCGGTGGCGCTCGGTGCAGGTCGTGTCCTCGTAGATCCGGTGGGCGACCGTCCCCTCCTCGATCTCGGTCGTGTGCGCGCCCAGGCGCATGGTGCCGCCCATGTCGTCGACACCCTCCTGTTCGGGGAGGATGTCGATAACCGGGAACGGCGTCTCCTCGTCGAGTTCTGCCGAGTGAGCGCCCTCGAGTCCGAGGACGTTGCGGGCGTACTCGACGACCGCGAGCTGGAACCCGAGACAGAGTCCGAGATACGGGACGCCCTCCTCGCGGGCGTACCGGATGGCCTCCATCTTACCCTCCGTGCCGCGAGAGCCGAACCCGCCGGGGACGACGACGGCATCCATGCCCTCGAGTTGGCCGTCCTCGCCGTCGGCGAGTTCCTCAGAGTGGATCCACTCGGTGTCGACGTTGACATTATGAGCGAGTCCGGCGTGCTTCAGCGACTCGTAGATAGAGAGATAGGCGTCTTCGAGGCCGTACTTCCCGACGAGCGCGACGTCGACCGAGCCGTTTTGCTCCTGCGTGACGAGGTCGCGCCACTCGTTGTGGCGGTCGTCTTCCGGGAGCGCGCGGTCCGCGAGGTCCAGCCTGTCCATGACGTACTCGTCGAGTCCCTCGTCTTCGACGATCAGCGGCACCTGGTAGATGTCGGGGACGTCGGGGTTCGAGAAGACGGCGTCGGTCGGCACGTCGCAGAACAGCGCGACCTTCTCTTTGGTCTTGGGGTCCAGCGCGTCGTCCGCGCGGCCGACGAGGACGTCCGGCTGGAGTCCGATCGACCGCAGTTCCTTGACGCTGTGCTGGGTGGGCTTTGTCTTCTGCTCGCCGTTTTTCGAGTAGGGGACGAGCGTGACGTGGACGAACAGGATGTCCTCCTCGTCCTCCTCGTGGGCGAACTGGCGGAGCGCTTCGAGGTAGGGCATGCCCTCGATGTCACCGACGGTCCCGCCGACCTCGACGAGGCACACGTCGCTGCCCTCGGCGACCTCGCGGATACGCCGCTTGATGTCGTTCGTGACGTGCGGAATGACCTGGACAGTCTTCCCGAGGTAGTCGCCGGCTCGCTCTTTCTCGATGACGGACTGATACACCTTGCCCGTGGTCACGTTGTGCTCCGAGGTCATGTCGATGTCGAGGAATCGCTCGTAGTTCCCCAGGTCGAGGTCGACCTCGCCGCCGTCCTTGAGGACGTACACCTCCCCGTGCTGGAAGGGGTTCATCGTCCCCGCGTCGACGTTGAGATACGGGTCTACCTTGACCGCGGTCACGTCGAACCCCGCGTTCGAGAGCAGTCGCCCGGTACTCGCAGCCGTGATACCCTTGCCCAGTCCGGACATGACGCCCCCTGTGACGAAAACAAACTTGTTCCCCAGAGTCTCGTCGTACGCTGTCTCCGGTTCCGTCGGCATACCGACCGTCCGCCGTGTGTCTTCAAAACCGTTTCGGGACCCGTCGCAAAGTCGGACGGTCGTCAACGTGTGACGGCCGCCAGCGCCGGTTCCGCGCGGTCTCACTACACCGCGACTCACCCGGTCCACTCGTTCAGTCGATCGCGAGTCTTCGCCTCGGTCCGCCGAGACCGCCGAGCGGAGTGGTGATCGTTTAAGTAACGCGTTCACATACCCGAGTCCGTGGCGGGGCCAGTCAGCAAGACGCTGTTCGGGACGAGTCGTGGCGAGGACGACGAGTACGAACTGATGCCGACGAGCCTGTACCTGTTCGGCGGGCTGACGCTCCCGCTGTATCCGCTCGGCGTCTTCGTCAACCCCTTCTGGATCACGCTGGGCGCGCTGTTCGTCACGCTCACCGTCGTCCGCGACGCCTATCGCCTCGTCAACGGCCACGACAGCGGCTGGCGGTGGGCGTACGTCTACCCCTTCGCGTTCGTAGTCGGCTTCGCGGCCTACCCGCTCCTCCTCCCGGTCTACCTGTACCATCGCCGCCGCGGGGCCGCACGCGCGGCCGGGACGTCGTACGCTGACGTCCAGGCGGTCCGCGACGAAATGGACGTCCCGACGCCGCGGAAAATATACGGCCTCCTCGGCTACGACCTCCTGGTGCAGGTGGTCCTGATCGGCTCGACCAGCGGGCTCCTGCTCGCGGGGTCGGTCGCGCTCTACGTCGTGGCGGTCCCGGTCCACGGCCTCTACGTCAGCCGCGACCTCGAGGCACTCACCGACCGGGGCGTCCCGTGGGGTCGCCGCTCCAGCGCCATCCACGGGCTCAGTGGCCTCGCGGTCGTACTCGTCTTCGTCTACCTGTTCCAGCGGTCGGAACACGCCTTCTACGCGGCGCTGGCGGCCCACGGGTCGCCGGCGGCGGAGGAGCCGGTTCCCCCGGCCGACGGCGCGCGCGACCTCGACGTGACTGCGAACCGGGCGGAGATGCTCGACGACGAGTGATACGGAGTATTGTAGATTGGTTTCC
The DNA here is from genome assembly GCA_003023165.1 of Halobacteriales archaeon QS_9_67_15. Classification (GTDB taxonomy): domain Archaea; phylum Halobacteriota; class Halobacteria; order Halobacteriales; family Haloarculaceae; genus Halosimplex. The sequence continues at coordinate 4,697 of PXSD01000011.1, forward strand.
GGATATCATCGACCCCGGGGTCGGCGAGTACCGGTACATCGCGACAATAATCCGTATGAGGGGCCGCCTCATAGTGATTATTGTAGATTATTTCCGGATCGCGCCGACTCCGGTGGCGGCGCGTACCGGTAAATCGCTACAATAATCACTATCAGTCGAAACGAGCGGGACCGAGGTGGTCGGACAGGAAGGAGACGACCGGCGACGCGACCCGTTCGGTCTGACTGATGAAGTGGTGGTCGGCGGCGACGCCGGTCACGGAGAGTCCGCACTCGCGGGCGCGTTCGACCACCGGCCGCCACTCGGCGGTGTCGTCGCGTTCGCCGTAGAGGACCTGCCCCGGACAGTCGATGTCGTCGACGGCGGGCACCGCGTCGACCGCGTCGCCGACCCGGGCCGCCGGCGCCAGTGCCGAGACCGCCGAGACCTCCGACGCGTCGGCGGCCGCGTGGCCGCGTCACGCAACTCGCCGCGCCCCTCGTCCCACGACCCGTAGTCGAACCTGAGACAGGCGATCCCCCCGTCGGTGAGGCCGTCGGCGACGGCGGTCAGTCGCCTGTCCGAGCGCGACCCGCCTAACTGCGGGTGCGGCGGGCAGGCGACGACGCACGCGTCGGCGTGGTCCGCGCCGGCACCACCGGTCGTCCCGTCTGGCGTGTCGAGCGACCCGCGCACGTCGCGAGCACCGGGGACGAGGACGGTTTCGCTCACGGCTCGACTGTCGGTGGCCGGGTCCGTGAACGTGTCGCCGGTGTCGATGTGATACTGCCGGCCGTAACTTCGTGAAGATATTTGCCGCCCCGGGGCGGCGAAATTCGTGACAGACGTACAGCCGGCAGTATGAGTTCGAGTGTGCCAGCAGTCGTGATCCCGCGAGGGACGGTCCGTCTCCCGACCGTTCGGTCGACAGAGGAGTCAACGACTGAACGTTTTAAGGGCTCGGGCACAAAGCGGGTGTATGGGAATCCTCTCGCGCACGTCCTACGTCATCCGGTCGAAGATCAACGCCGTCCTGAACCGGGCAGAAGACCCCAGCGAGACGCTCGATTACTCCTACGAGCAGCTGCGCGACCAGTTACAGGACGTCAAACAGGGCATCGCCGACCTGACGACCCAGAAGAAACGCCTCGAGATACAGAAACGCCGCCTCGAGGAGAACGTCGAGAAACACAACGAGCAGGCACGCCAAGCGGTCCAGCAGGACCGCGATGACCTCGCTCGCAAGGCTCTCGAAAAAAAGAAACAGAAGATGACCCAGATCGAGGACCTCGAAGGACAGGTCGCGGAGCTCCAGGGCCAGCAGGACAAGCTGGTCGAGCAGAAGAACAAGCTCCAGAGCCGCATCGAGGAGTTCCGCACGAAGAAGGAGACGATGAAGGCCCGCTACGAGGCGGCAGAGGCCAGCGCGAAGGTCTCCGAGGCGATGACCGGCGCGGGCGACGAGTTCGAGGACGTCGGTCGGGCCATCGAGCGCGCAGAGGAGCGGACCGAGGACATGGAGGCGCGCTCGCAAGCCATGGACGAACTCCAGGAGACCGGCGCGTTCGACGACGTGCTTTCGGACAAAGACGAGATCGACCGCGAGCTCGAACAGCTCAGTACCGATAGCTCCGTCGACGCGGAACTCGAGACGCTCAAAGGCGAGATGGGCGAGGGCACCACCGAGTCCGCGAGCGAGAGCGCAGACGCGGACGCCGAGAGCGAGCCGACCGAAACCGAGACGAGCGACGTGGACGTGGAAGCGGCCGACGTGGAACCGTCGGACGCGGACGGCGGCGACGACGTGTCCGTCGACGACTCCGAGGTCGAGGCGGAACTGGAAGAACTCAAGGAAGACGAGCAGTAGCGCGGCCGTCGCGGCTGCCCTGTCGATCGAGACCGATCCGGCCCCGGCACCACACTTTTGCTCGCGCGAGGCGACCGTTCGGTATGCGACTCCTGTTCATCCACTCGGACCACCTGGAGTTCGAGGCGCGCGAACAGGCCGGCCCGGACGACCTCGCCGAGACCGAGGGCGTCCCGATGGACGGCCGGATGGAGGACTGCGTCACCGCCTTCGTCAGCGTCGAGTCCGACGACGAGGCCGACCTCGACGGCGTCGTCGCGAACGCGAGCGACGAACTCCGGGACGTGACAGGACAGCTGAACACGAACCGAGTGGTGCTCTACCCCTACGCCCACCTCAGCGAGGACCTCGCGACCCCCGACGCCGCGAAGACGGTCATGCGGGACCTCGAAGCCGCGCTCGAGGACGACGGCTACGAGGTCCTCCGTGCGCCGTTTGGCTGGTACAAGGCCTTCGAGGTGTCCTGCAAGGGCCACCCGCTCTCGGAGCTCTCCAGACACGTCTCGGCTCACCGCGACGACGGGAACGGCGACGGTGAAGAGGGAGGCGAGCCGGACCGGGACCCCAGCGAGTGGCTCGTGCTCCACCCGGACGGCTCGACCGAAGACGCGGTCGCGGCGAAGCCGAACGTGAGCGAAGACATGCGGGCGTTCGTCGAGGACGAGGTGGAAGACGTGACGGCGTCGCCCGGCGAGGAGCCCCCTCACGTCGAACTCATGCAGGAGAAGTCGCTCGCGGGGTACGACGACCTCTCGGACGTCGGGAACCTCCGCTGGTACCCCCGGGGGAAGCTCGTCCGCGACCTGCTGATGACGTACGTGAGCGACCTCGTGGTCGAGTACGGCGGGATGCCGGTCGAGACGCCGATCATGTACGACCTCGGGGCGCGACCGGTCGACGAGCACGCGGGCAAGTTCGGCGAGCGCCAGTACCGCTTCGAGTCGGGCGACCGCCGGATGATGCTCCGCTTCGCCGCCTGCTTCGGCCAGTTCTCTATCATGCGCGACATGCACGTCTCGGAGAGCGACCTCCCGCTCCGGATCTACGAGATGTCGACCTACTCCTTCCGACGCGAGCAGAAAGGGGAAGTCACCGGTCTCAAGCGCCTGCGGTCGTTCACGATGCCGGACATGCACACCGCGACAACGGACATGGACGGCGCTCGCGCGGAACTGCTGCGGCAGGCGAAGCTCTCGCTGCGGACGAGCGACGACCTCGGGCTGGACTACCAGCCCGCGGTCCGGCTGACCCGCGAGTTCTACGAGGACAACCGGGAGTGGGTCGCCGAACTGGTCGCCGAACTCGACAAGCCGGCGCTTCTCGAGGTCATCCCGGAGCGACACCACTACTGGTCGGCGAAGATCGACTTCGCGGCCGTCGACGGACTGGGCCGGCCCATCGAGAACCCGACGGTCCAGATCGACGTCGAGAGCGCCGAGCGGTTCGACATCACGTACACCGACGCCGATGGGAGCCACCACCCGCCGATCCTCCACTACTCGCCGTCGGGCGGCATCGAGCGAGTCGTCGCCGCGCTCCTGGAGGAGACGACGACGATGGAGACCCCGCGACTGCCCGTGTGGCTCTCGCCGACGCAGGTCCGGTTCGTCCCCGTCGGCGAGGAGCACGTCGAGTACTGCGACGAACTGGTCGACGACCTCGCGGCGGCGGACGTACGCGCCGACGTGGACGAGCGGTCGGAGACGGTCGGCAAGCGCATCGCCCGCGCCGAGACCGACTGGGTGCCCTACTACGCGGTCGTCGGCGACCGAGAGGTCGACGGCGGACGCCTCGATGTGAACGTCCGCGCGACAGACGAGGAGGTCGAGATGACGCCCCAGGAGTTCCGCGAGCGCGTCCGCTCGGAGACCGACGGCCTCCCCAGCGAGAAGCGGTACCTCCCGAAACACGTCAGCGACCATCCGAGCTTCACGGGGCGGTGAGAGACGACGCGCGACCGACTGCATCGGAGGGTCACTCGAAAACGAGTTTGACTGGCGGAGTGACCGTGCGGTCTGGAACCGGCGACCGAGCCGTCGGACAGGGCGCGAACGCCGGGTCGACACGTACCACTATTTACTCGGGGAGCAAATCCCGGTCCATGTACGACGACATCCTGTTGCCGACCGACGGAAGCAGGGGGACGACCGAGACGGTAGCACACGCGATCTCGATAGCGCGGGACGACGACGCGACGGTCCACGTTCTCTACGTCGTCGACAGCAGGCGCTACCGCGCGGCCGAGTCGGAGACGAAAGCGGAGATCGTCAAGTCGCTCGAAGTCGAGGGGGAGCGCGCTATCGAAGACCTCGAACTCGACCTCGAGGACGCCGGACTGGCAGTGGAGACGGAGATGCGCGACGGGATCCCCCACCGCGAGATCGTCGATTACGTCGAGGAGGCCGGGATCGACCTCGTGACGATGGGGACCCACGGACGGACGGGTCGCGACCGCGTCCAGAACCTCGGGAGCGTCACCGACCGCGTCCTCGAAGACGTGGGCGTTCCCGTTCTGGTCGTCGACATCGGCGACTGACTGGACAGTTCGGGTCGCGCGCCCGGACCCGAGTCAATATCACCGCTCGCTTCGCACGCGGACGCATGGCAGTCAGGGGGCCGGTCGGTCTGGTTACCGCGCTTCTCGAAACGCGGCTGGCGGACCTCGACAGCGAGCGACTCGCGGCGTCGTACCGGACGACGCGGCGCCGAAGACCAGGCCGGTGAACGGCGCCCGGGCGGCCCTACTCGTCGGTGTCGGGGTCGCGCCCGGTCTCGAGGTCGCCCTGTCGACCTTTGGTCTGTCGGTAGTCGGTCCCGAGCAGGTCCGCGAAGTGCGCCACGAACGCTTCGGTCTCCTCGGGCGACTGGTCGCTCGGGTCGAGCATCGGGACGAGCTCGAACCCGCGTCCGCGCATCGTCGTCGCGTGGCGGTCGTCGACGTCGAGGTCGTCCTCGCTCTTCGTCGTGTACTGGAACGCGAGCGCCTCGATGGCGCGCTGCCCGACCGGGACGATTATCTCCGGGTTGATCATCCGGAGTTCGCTGGAGCGGTAGGCCTCGCAGGCCGTCACCTCCTCGTCCGTCGCCGCCCGGTCGGGGTGGCGACACCGCGTGACGTAGGTCAGGTACACGTCGTCGGGGACCGGTTCCGCCGCGCCCGGGTCCCCCTCGCTCTCGGCTCGCTCCGCTCGCGGGTCACGCTGTTCCCCGCTCGCTTCGGGGCCTCCTGCCGATCGGCCCCGCTCTCGCCGCTCGCCGTTCCGAGACGCTCCCGGGAGTCGCGTCTCGCTCTCTACCAGTCCGACGCGGTCGAGGATCTCCCAGACGAGCGACTGGTCGCCGGCGAAGGGAACGCCGGTCTCGTCGGCGGCCGCGCTCGGCTGGTCGCCGATGACGACGAAGTCAGCACCTACGTCGCCGTACCCGTGGACGATCTGCGAGCGCGTCTCGACCAGTTCCGGACAGTTCGTACAGTCCTCGTCCATCCCGAACGGGTTGGCCATCTCGTCCTGTCGTGCGTCCATCAGTCGTGGCTCCGGATGCGTCGGTCGGTCATTCGCCCTCGACGGTCCTGGTGACCGTATCGGCGTCGTCGGGGTCGTTCTGCGGGCTCTCCGGGTGGTAGTCGGTGTCGTACTCACCGGGGCGGTCGTCGATGCGGTCGGGGTTGATGCGACCCGACAGCAGCATGAAGTCCAGAACTGTGGCGCGGAGCATCGCCTCGACGACGGGCACGGCGCGGGGCGGCAGGCTCGGGTCGTGGCGACCGACGACCGTCGCCTCTTTCTTCTCGCCGGTCTCCCAGTCGACGGTCTGCTGGGTCTTCGGGATGGAGACGGGGGCGTGCCACGTCACCTCGCCGTAGATGGGCTCGCCGGTCGTGATCCCCCCCTGGAGGCCGCCGTGGTCGTTGCCGACGGGGACCGGGTCGCCCTCCTCGCTGACGACCTCGTCGCGAGAGCCGTCGTCGAACTCCCAGTCCTCGTTACGGTCGATACCGCGCGTCTCGCGGGCGTCGCGGCCCTGGCCGTACTCGACGGCGGTCGTCGCGGGGATGGAGAACATCGCCTGCCCTAACCGGGCGGCGAACGAGTCGAACCGCGGCGCGCCGAGCCCGCGCGGGACGCCGCGACACTCGAAGTACACCGACCCACCGATCGAGTCGCCCTCCTGCTGGAACCGGTCGATGGCCTCGCGCATCTCCGCGGCTTTCTCGGGGTCAGCACAGCGGACCTCGTTGTCCTCGGTGTGTTCGAGCATGTCCTCCCAGGTCACGTCTTCGGCCGTAATCGACCCGATCTGGTTGACGTGGGCCTTCACGCGCACGTCGTGGTCGGACTGGCGGAGAACCTGTTTCGCGACTGCCCCCGCCGCGACCCAGTTCACCGTCTCGCGCGCGGAGGAGCGGCCGCCGCCGCCCCAGTTGCGCGTCCCGAACTTCCCCGAGTAGGTGTAGTCGCCGTGGGAGGGCCGCGGCGCGGTGATGAAGGGCTCGTACTTGCCCGACCGGGCGTCCTTGTTCTGGATGACCATCCCGATCGGGGTCCCCGTGGTGTACCCCTCCAGCGTGCCGGACCTGATCGACACTTCGTCGGGTTCGCCGCGCGAGGTGGTGATCATCGACTGGCCGGGCTTGCGCCGGTCCAGTTCCTCCTGGACTTCTTCCTCCGAGATCTCGACCCCTGCCGGGCAGCCCGACACCGTACAACCCATCGCCTCCCCGTGGCTCTCGCCGAACGTCGTGAACCGGAAGAGACGGCCGAACTCGTTGCCGTTCATTACCACGGGGTCGGTGACCCGGGCATATAGTTCTGAAGATGTGGGCGACGCTGGCCAGCGGTCGCGCTTTCCGTTCGATTCCGCATCTGAGGCCGCTCCGTCGTTGGGTTCAAACCGCTCGGTTCCTAACTACGGGCAATGACAGCGACCGAAACCGCGACGCTCGGCGGCGGCTGCTTCTGGTGTATCGAGGCGGCGTTCAAGGAACTCGACGGCGTCCGCGAGGTCACGTCGGGCTACGCCGGCGGTCACGTCGACGACCCGAGCTACAGGCAGGTCTGCTCCGCGTCGACCGGACACGCCGAAGTCGTTCAGGTGGCGTACGACCCGGACGTGCTGGCCTACGAGGACCTCCTCGAAGTGTTCTTCCGCATCCACGACCCGACGACGAAGGACAGACAGGGACCGGACGCGGGGTCGCAGTACCGCTCTGCCGTCTACTACCACGACGACGACCAGAAAGAGACCGTCGAACGATTCGTCCACAACCTCCAGCGCGGCGGCTCGTTCGAGAGCTACGAGAACGACGAGGTCGTCACCGAGATCGGACCGCTCGACGCGTTCTGGGAGGCAGAGCCGAAACACCAGGACTACTACGACAAGAACCCGAACGACCGATACTGCCGGTTCCACGCCGAACCCAAGGTGAAGAAGGTCCGCGAGCAGTTCGCGGACCGGGCGGCCTCGCAGTAGCGCACTCGCGCCGCTCCTGCTCGGATACAATGGGGACGGACCCGGCGGCGTTCGAACCGATCGACCGGGTCTGACCCACTTTCGGACCGGTCCCGAACTCACGCCGGAAACTCTCAGTTCCCGTCTGTCTCGACGTTCGCGCCCAAGTCCGCCAGCACGTCGAAGAAGCCGGGGAACGACACGTCGACGTCCTCGGCTTCGGTGATCGTCGTCTCGCCGTCGGCGACGAGGCCGGCGACGGCCAGCGACATGATGATGCGGTGGTCGTCGCGGCCGGGGAGCGTCGCACCGCGGAGCTCCGTCTCGCCGCCGCGGATCGAGAGGCGGTCCTGTTCCTCGACGACGGCCGCGCCCATCTCCGTAAGCGACTCGGCCATGACGCTCACGCGGTCGGTCTCCTTGTACCGGACGTGTTCGCAGTCGACGATGGACGTGGTGCCGTCGGCGGCCGCACCGAGGACGGCGATGGTCGGGAGGAGGTCGGGCGTGTCCGCGACAGTCACCTCGACGCCGGTGAGGTCGGACTGGCGCACGGTGATCTCGCCGGCCTCGCGGTTCCAGTCGATGTCGGCACCCATCCGTTCGAGGACGTCGACGATTGCGGAGTCGCCCTGCACGCTCGGGTACGCGCCCTCGACGGTGACCCCGTCCGGCGCGGCGAGCGCGCCGGCAGCCAGGAGGTACGACATCGACGAGAAGTCCCCGGGGACGCGGTACTCGCCGCCCTCGGGCTCGTAGGACTGGTCGCCCTCGACGCGATAGCCGCCGTCGACGGCCGTCGCCTCGACGCCGAACGCCCCCAGCACTTCGATGGTGATGTCGACGTACGGCGCGGACTTGAGTTCCGTTTCGAGGTCCACCGTGACACCGTTCGAGGAGACGGCACCGGCCATCAGGAGGCCGGTCACGAACTGCGAGGACACGTCGCCGGGGATCGACGCCCTGCCGCCCTCGACCGGTCCGCGAACGACGAGCGGTGCCTGCCCGGTAGCGCGTGTGCTCTCGGCACGCCCGCCGAGCTGCTCGATGGCGTCGAGGAGCGGTCCCTGCGGACGCGAGCGGAGCGAGCTATCGCCGGTGAGGACGGTCGTCCCGTCGGCGAGTGCCGCAGTCGCGGTCGTGAGACGCATCGTCGTTCCGCTGTTGGCACAGTCGATCACGTCGGCCGGGACTTCGGGGAGGCCGTCGAAGCCCTCGACCGTGAGCGTACTGTGGTCCTCCGAGAGGTCAGTCTCGCCACCGTACGCTTCGACGGCGCGACGGGTCGCCTGCGTGTCGGCGCTGATCAGCGGGCCGTGGACCGTCGCCTCGGACCCGTAGCCCGCCGCGAGGACCGCTCGGTGCGTGTAGCTCTTCGACGGCGGGGCGCGCGGTCGACCGCCGAGCGTCGACCGCTCGATGTTGGCGTCCATGTGGTTCGGGTCGCTCCCCCGGTGCATCAGGCTACCGGAGTCAGCGATACTTGTCCGTTCCCGGAGTGGTCGGCCGCCGATTCGAGGACGGACGCCGCACTCTATTTATCCGATGCGCCGCTTCGTGGTGGTATGGAACCCGACCTCTCCGCCCTCGACGCGTTCCTCGACGAGAACGACTACGACGGCTACCTCGTCCACGCGGACTCCGACGACTCGACGCAGTACTACCTCTCTGGGTTCGACGCTCCGGACCCGTTCGTCACACTCTACGACGGCGAGGTCCGCCTCCTCTTCCACCGGAGCCTCGAGTTCGGCCGCGCCAAGCGTGAGGCCCGCGCCGCGACCGTCGAACGGTCGATCGACTACGGCTACGGCGAGTACAGCGAGGAGTACGACCCTCACGAGGCCTCCTACCGCGTCCTCGCCGACTTCCTCGACGCGTACGACGTGGACTCGGTCGCGGTCCCGCCCCGGTTCCCGACACACGTCGCGGACGGCCTCCGCGACCGCGACGTCGGCGTCACCGCCGACCGCGAGGACACCGTCACCGGCATCCGCTCGGTCAAGACCGACGAGGAGACCGAACACGTCCGCGAGGCCCAGCGGGCGAACGAGGCGGCGATGCGCGCCGCGGAAGACCTGATCGCGGCCGCCGAGGTACGTGACGGCACCCTGTATCACGACGGCGAACCACTGACCAGCGAGGCGGTCAAAACGGAGATCGAGGTGACGCTGCTGCGCCACGGCTGCGCGCTCGACGAGACCATCGTCGCCTGCGGCGCGGACGCCGCGGACCCCCACGACCGCGGGAGCGGTCCGCTCGAAGCCGACGAGGCGATCATCGTCGACATCTTCCCGCAGGACAAGGCGACGAAGTCACCGAGACGGGGTTCATCCACTCGACCGGTCACGGCGTCGGTCTCGACGTCCACGAGAACCCCAGCATCGCCCCCGGCGGCGAGGAACTCGAGCCCGGCCACGTCATCACCATCGAGCCCGGACTCTACGACCCCGGGGTCGGCGGCGTCCGCATCGAGGACCTCGTGGTCGTCACCGAGGACGGCCACGAGAACCTCACCGACTACCGCGTCGAGTTCACG
>PXSD01000012.1 GCA_003023165.1 Halobacteriales archaeon QS_9_67_15
CTGTTCTTTAGGCAGATATTGAAACCCCTTCGACGGTAGCTGGCCTGTCCCTCTGGACTGCCGTCTCCGTGGAGGGCCGGTCGCGGTGCGGGGGTTCAATTATTGAGAACGCGGGGGCGGAACTTATCTATCTGAACGACAGAGCCACGGGTATCGCGCTCAAACACTGGAGGAAACAGACGATACATGGCGGCTGACGACGGCGTTGACGACCTTATCGACCTGTTGGGGCGACGGGCGGAATTACTCGCTCACCTGCGGGACACGCCCAGCGACAAGCGGGAACTGGTGGCGGACCTGGACGTGCCACGTTCGACCCTCGACAGGGCGCTCCGAGAACTCGAGACGGCCGACCTCGTCGGTTACGAGGACGGTGTGTACAGACTGACAGCGATGGGTCGACGCCTGACCGCCGAGTTCATGCAGTTCAGAGAGCGGTTGGAACGGGCCGTCGAACTGGAGCCGGCGTTGCGGTGGACCACGCCGGAGCAGTTCGACCTCGACCTCCGGTGGTTGGCCGACGCCGAGGTGTGGACGCCCGACCCGAACGACCCATGGACGATGATTAACCGTTACGTCAGCGCACTGGAAGCGGCGGACCGAATCTGCGGTGCCGTTCCGCTGGTCAATCTCCGTGCGGTGGAGACGGTACACGAGCGCGCCGTCGTGGGCGGAGCGACGGTCGACGTTGTCCTCGACAGCGGCGTAGTGGACAGGCTCCGGACCGACGAGAACTACGTGTCGCTTTTCCGGGACCTGCGGTCACGCGACAACGTGAGTCTCTCTGTCTTTCAGGAGGGGCCGGTCCCGTACCTGATCAGCCTCTTCGACGATTCGATAGTCCAGATCGGTGTCGGCAAAAAGTACGAACCGCGCGCACTGGTCGAATCCGACGACGAGAACGTCGTCGCGTGGGCACGGGAGACGCTCGACGCCTACCGTCGGGCGTCGGTCCCCATCGAGGAGCACGACGACGCTGACGACTGATACGGATTATTGTAGCGATTTACCGGTACGCGCCGACTCACACTAATCCGTATGAGCCGACACGACTGTCGGCTTTCGGAGCCTGATGACCGCTCGATCGCTCTGTCGCCGTCGCACAGGTCGCGGAACGGACCGTCACACCGTTCCGGACCGGAGGAGCGCCAGCAGTAGCGTCAGTGCGGGGATGCTGACGAGCATCGTCGCCATGACGACGGTGCTGGCGAACTCCGAGACGGTGACGCCGCCGACCTCGGTCGAGTCGCCGAACTCGATGAGGAGGATGAGCGGCGTGATCGCCGAGGGAGTCGCACACTCGACGATGAACACGCGACTGACCGTGACGTCCCCGAAGCCCAGCGCGATTGCGATCCCGAGACCGACGACGGGCGCGACGGCCATCTTGAGCACCGTCGCGGTCCCGACCGTCCGCAGGGTCGCGCCGTAGTCGGTCCCGGCGAGTTCGATCCCGAGGATAATGAGCATGACGGGGATCGACGAGTCGCCGAGGAGGCCGACCGTCTCCATCGCGGTGCTCCCCGCGGCGGGCAGGACGTCGAGTTCGCGCCCGAGCAGTGCCGCGGCGACCGCGTAGACCAGCGGCACGGTGAACACGCGCTTGACCCCCTCGGTCCAGTCGTCGCTCCCCGAGCGGGCGGCGATGTAGACGCCGACCGTGTACAGCAGGACGCCCTGTGCCGTGAGGAAGATGACCGCGGTCGCGCGGCCGGTCGCGCCGAAGGCGAACTCCGAGAGCGGGATACCGTAGTTGCCGGAGTTCGAGAAGGCGCTCACGAGCACCAGCGCCGAGAGCAGCGGCTCTCTGACGCCGATCGTCCGTCCGACCGCCTCTGCGACGACGACCATGACGAGCGTGAACGCGGCCACGCCGGCCACGATCCGGACGAGCGTCCTACCGCTCAGAGCGGTCGTCGCCACGCTGTGGAAGATCAGTGCCGGCGCGAGGACGTAGACGACGGTCGTGTTCAGCGGGGCTACGTCGGGGTCTTTCACCCAACCGAGGACGTAGCCCAGCGCCGCCATCGCGACGACCGGGAGGACCGCGGTCGCGAAGATCGAACCCAGCGACACGGTGCGGGACTGCACCGCCGCGGGCACAACCGTTCCGAATCCGGCGGATAGCGCCGGTGTTGCGAGTCGTCGGTACGGTCTTGGCTATACTCGGCCGAGTGCTCGCTCGTCGTCGTCTCCGGCCCGCCGTCGGAGTTCTCACGGAAGGGGCTGCGCCGCGCCCGCGAGTGGCTCGAGCGCGAGACCGATATCGACCGTCACGAACGTCGAGCGAGTCGAGGCCCTTCAGGACCAAGCAGTCGACGCCAAGTCTAACATCCAGCAGCAGGCAGACACCCGCGAGGACGGGATCAGGGACCTGATCACGGACGACTACGGCGAACTCGACCCGATCTGAGCGACGAGGAGTACTTGCTCGCAGTGATGATTCGGCCGGTCGCGCTACGACTGCAGACCACAGATACATAGTCTCGGCCGCTCACAGCGTGAAAGCCCCGGCCCGCTCGGCTCGGGGGCCTCGCTGCGCGCTTCCCTCGCTACGCTCGGTGCAGTGCTTTCTTCGTCCTCCTTCGCCGAACGGGCCGCCCCTTTCATTCCCACCCGTATCAGCTGATCGAGCAGTCTGTGCGGGTGGGAATGAAAGCCCCCGGTCGCTCCGGGAAGACGGGCGACGCAAGCACCGGAGCGGCCGACGGGAGCGAGGGGCGCAGCGAGCTCATTGGGCGGCTTCGCCGCCCGATTGTCCGAGGGACCTTCGGTCCCTCGCTACCCTCGACCGGAGACCGGGGGCTTTCGCGCTGTTCTCACCAGCGGTCGTCCGGTCGGGGACGGCCGCTCCAAGACCACAACCAGCGACAGACCCCCTCGCTACACCTAGCACCTTATTGGGGAGGTGGCCGACGGGGAGGACATGAGCGACACGCGCCGCGTCCAGATCGTAGACGCGTTCACGGACGAGCCGATGGCGGGCAACCCGGCGGGAGTCGTCCCGGAAGCAGTCGACCTCGCCGACGACCAGTTGGCGGCCATCGCCTCCGAACTCGGCGCGAGCGAGACGGCATTCGTCCTGCCGAGCGACGACGCCGACCGCCGCCTGCGATACTTCTCCCCCGAACGCGAAGTGGACCTCTGCGGCCACGCGACCGTCGCGGCCTTCGCTTCGCTGTACGACCGGGCGGTCCTCGACAGCGGCGACTACACCGTCGAGACGAACGCCGGCACCTTCGGCGTGGAGGTCGACACCGACGGCACCGTCTGGCTCACCCAGTCCCCCCCGGAGATCCGCGAAGTCGACGTATCGGTCGAGGACGCGGCGGACGCACTGGGTCTCGACGCGCCGGCGCTCTCGGAAGTCGGCGAAGACCTCCCGATCGCTCGGGCGTCGACGGGCTTCCCCTTCCTCGTCGTCCCCGTCGGCTACTTCGAGCAGCTCTCGGCTATCGAGCCCGACACGGCGACTGTCGAGGCCCTCTGCGAGGAGACCGACACCGAGGGACTGTACGCGTTCACCTTCGACACGCTTGCGGGCGATGCGACGCTGCACGGGCGGTCGTTCGTCCCGCTGGCGGGCATCCCCGAGGACCCCGTCACCGGCACCGCGAGCGGTGCCGTCGGGTCGTACCTGCGCTATCAGGGCGCACTCGACGAGGACGACCCACTCGTGTTCGAGCAGGGCCACTTCCTCGACCGACCCGGACGCGTCCGCGTCGACACTCGCGAGGGTGAAGAGGGCGAGACCGCACCGTGCGTGGGCGGCAGTGCCGTCACCACGTTCGACGGCGACCTCACAGTCCCCGAGAGCGACGAGGACGACATCATCGAAGCGTAGCCGTCGGTTCGGTCGGTGCCAACGACCTCATCGCGGTTGACGGACCGTGCGACCGCGGTCCGTGTCACCGTTCCACAAGTACTCGGAATCGAAACAATATTCCGGAAAACGGGCCCGTTACCCCTCTGACGCAAGCTATTTATTGAGTTCGGGGCCAGAAAGTTCTTGGGTGTCCTGATCGACAGTGAAGGTACGTTCATGGCATTACTCTGGTTGGACGACGTTACGGCCGAGGACTTCGACTCGGTCGGTGGAAAAGGCGCGTCTCTGGGCGAGCTGACGGCGGCGGGGCTGCCGGTACCGCCCGGGTTCGTCGTGACGGCCGAGACGTACCGGTCGTTCATCGAGGACACCGACATCGACGAGGAACTGTTCGAGGCGGTCGACGTCTCGGTCGACGACTCGGAAGCGCTCGCTCGTGGGGCCCAGCGCGCGCAGGAACTCGTCCGCGAGACCGAGATGCCCGAGCACATCCGCGAGGAGATCGTCGCCGCCTACGACGACGTCGACGACGGCGAGGCATCGGTCGCGGTTCGCTCCTCGGCGACCGCCGAGGACCTCCCCGACGCCTCCTTCGCCGGCCAGCAGGAAACCTACCTCAACGTCACGCGGTCGGGACTGCTCGACCGCGTCCGCGACTGCTGGGCCTCCCTGTTCACCCAGCGAGCGATCTACTACCGGCAGGAACAGGGCTTCTCGCACGAGCAGGTCAACATCGCGGTGGTCGTCCAGTTGATGGTCGACGCCGAGAAGAGCGGCGTCATGTTCACCAGCCACCCGACCACCGGCGCGCCGCAGACGATCATCGAGTCCGCGTGGGGGTTGGGCGAAGCGGTCGTCTCGGGGGCCGTCTCGCCAGACAAGTACGTGCTCGACCGGGAGACTGGCCAGTTGCGGGACGCCACCGTCGCCACGAAGAAAGTCATGCACGTCCGCGACGAGGAGACCGGCGAGACCATCGAGCGGGCCGTCCCCGAGGACAAGCGCGACCAGCAGGTGCTCTCGGATGCGGAACTCGACCGACTCGTCGGGCTGGGCGACGAGATAGAGGCCTACTACGGCGACCCGCAGGACGTCGAGTGGGCCATCGCGGACGTCGCCGAGTCCGGCGAGGACTCGGAGGCTCGGAAGTCGGAGTCTTCCGGTGGCGACCTCTACGTTCTCCAGTCGCGGCCGATCACGACCATCGAAGAGGACGGGGACGAGGTCGAGGGCGCCGCGAACGGCGTGGGAGACGTCGCGGGCGTCGCCGACGGCGGGAGCGCCGCCCAGTCGGGCGGGTCGAGCGATACCGACGGGAACGTCGTCGTCAACGGCATCGGCGCTGGTCCCGGTCGCGTGTCCGGTCCGGTCCGGATCGTCCGAAAGCTCGACCACCTCGACAAGGTCGAGGAGGGCGACCTGATCGTCGCCGAGATGACCACCCCCGACATGGTGCCGGCGATGAAACGCGCCGCCGGCATCGTCACCGACGAGGGCGGGATGACGAGCCACGCCGCCATCGTCTCGCGCGAACTCGGCGTCCCCGCTATCGTCGGCACAGAGGAGGGCTCGGAGCGACTCCACGACGGCCAGGTCGTCACCATCGACGGCGACAAGGGCACCGTCGAGCAGGGCGACGCCACCGCCAGCGAGGAGCCCGAACCGGTCGAGGAGGTCCGCCCGCAGGCACCGGTCAAGCCCATGACGGCGACCGAGGTAAAGGTCAACGTTTCGATCCCGGACGCGGCCGAGCGCGCGGCCGCGACCGGTGCGGACGGGGTCGGCCTGCTCCGGATCGAGCACATGATCCTCTCGACGAACAAGACGCCCGAGCGCTACATCGCCGACCACGGCGAGGACGCCTACGTCGACGAGATCGTCGACGGCGTCCGCGGCGTCGCCGAGGAGTTCTACCCCCGACCCGTCCGCGTGCGCACGCTCGACGCGCCGACCGACGAGTTCCGCCAGCTCGAAGGCGGCGAGGACGACAACGTCGAGATCATGTTTCCCCTCGTCAACGACGCCGAGGACGTCCTCCGTGCGCGCACCCGCATGGAAGAGGCGGGCATCGACCCCGACACGCAGAACTGGGGCGTGATGATCGAGACGCCCGCGGCCGCGCTGGGCGTCGAGTCGATGGCCGACGAGGGGTTTGACTTCGTCTCCTTCGGGACGAACGACCTCACGCAGTACACGCTCGCGGTCGACCGCAACAACGAACGCGTCGCCGACCGCTTCGACGAA
Organism: Halobacteriales archaeon QS_9_67_15; assembly: GCA_003023165.1. Classification (GTDB taxonomy): domain Archaea; phylum Halobacteriota; class Halobacteria; order Halobacteriales; family Haloarculaceae; genus Halosimplex. The sequence continues at coordinate 6,071 of PXSD01000012.1, forward strand.
CTCCACCCCTCCGTCCTGAAGCTCATCACCGGGACTATCGAGACCTGCCGCGAGATGGGGGTCTCGACCAGCATCTGCGGCCAGGCAGCCTCGAAACCGGAGATGGTCACCCACCTCGTCAACGAGGGGGTCACCTCCATCTCCGCGAACATCGACGCCGTCCGCGACGTCCAACACGAGGTCAAGCGCGTCGAGCAAAAGCTCCTGCTCGACAACGTGCGCTGAAGGACGCGGCGAACGGACCCTTCGGCCGCCGGAGAACCGAACGAGCTCCCGACGGCGGCCGCACGACGTTCGACAGCAGTCGAACGGCGCTCCCGATTTATTGCCCTGCCGCACGAACAGTGAGCATGGTCGAGCGAGGAAACATCTGGACTGTGATACTGGCCGCCGGGTGCACACTCATCGCGCTGCTCGCGTTCTCGACGCTCTACGTACGACCGGACAGCGCGTCAGCGGTCGCGCTCCAACTGAGCCTCGTCTTCCTCGCCGTCCCAGTGGTCGGGTCGCTGATCATCATCTACGTCGGATGGCGTCCGTTCGAATCGGACGAAGACGACGAAGAGAGCGTCTTCGACTGACGGCCGGTTCGAGAGGACTACAGTTCGGGGCTCTCCCAGTACTCGTGGTGGGGGTCTTCTCGGAAGCAGGCTGCGGTGTGGTGTTCCGCGTCGAGCGTCGGCGTCTCCGAGACGCAGGTCTCTCGAGCGACGGGACAGCGAGTGTGGAAGCGACAGCCCGACGGCGGGTTCGTTTGGTCCGGGATGTCGATGTCACGGACCGGCGGGTCCTCGACCCGGACGTGGTCCGGGTGGAGACTCGCGGTCGCCCACTTCAACACCTTCGTGTACGGGTGCTTCGGGTTCCCGAGCACCGCTTCCGCGGGCCCGATCTCGACCAGTTCGCCCATGTACATGATACCGATCCGACCGTCGGCCCGCTTCGTGAGATAGCGGGCGTTCGAGAGGTTGTGGCTGATAAACAGGTACGACGTGTCGAACTCCGCCTGGAGTTCGAGCATGAGGTCCATCATTTCGACGCGCAGAGAGACGTCGAGCGCGGAGACGGCCTCGTCAGCGAGAATGAGGTCCGGATTCATGAGCAGCGCCCGCACGAGCGCCACGCGCTGTTTCTCGCCGCCCGAGAGCTGGTGCGGGTAGCGCGCGGCGTAGTCCTCGGCCGGGGTCATCCCGACGCGTTTGAGCATCCCGAGGATCCGGGCTCGGCGGTCCTGTCTCGAGAGGTCGTCGTGCCAGCGCTTCAGCGGGGCCGCGAGCGACGCCATCACGGTCTGATTCGGGTTGAGCGACGACCCCGGGTCCTGGTGGACGATCTGGAGCGACTTGCGGACCTGCTGGGCAGATATCTCGCCGTCGGTCCGACCGTGGAGCGTCTCCCACATGTCCTGTCCGCGGTAACGGACCGACCCATCGGTCGGTTGCTGAAGACCGATCGCGGTCTTCCCGAGCGTCGTCTTGCCACAGCCCGACTCGCCGACGAGCGCGACGACGTCGTTGGCACCGATGTTCAGCGAAACGTCGTCGACGGCACGGACTCGTTGCTGTTCGTTGCGCAACAACCGGTCGAGGACCCCTTGGTCCTGGTCGAAGTGGACGTCGACGCCGTCGAGTGAGACGACGGGTTCCGCGCTCATGGCCACTCCTCCGTCGCCTCGGGGGCGTGGTCCTCGATGTCGAACGGTACCGCTTTCGCTGTCGATTCGTGGTGATAACAGGCCGCGTAGTGGCCCGTTTCGACCGTCTCGAACGGCGGGTCTTCGATGCGACACTCCTCGGTCGCGAGCGGACACCGCGGGTGGTAGCTACACCCCTCGGGCGCGTCGACGGGGTCCGGGGCGGAGCCCTCGATGGCCTGCATCTCCTCGAGCGGGATGTCGAGATTGGGCACCGATCGTAGTAGTGCGCGAGTGTAGGGGTGAGCCGCGTCGAGAACGACTTCGCGGGCTGGCCCGACCTCCGCGAACTGGAAGGCGTACATGACTGCGAGGCGGTCGGCCAGTCCCGCCACGAGCGGGAGGTCGTGGGTGATGAACACGACCGTCAGGTCGTACTTGTCCTGCAGTTCGTTGAGCAGACTCAGGATCGAACGCTGCATCAGCAGGTCCAGCGCCGCCGTGGGCTCGTCCATCACGAGCACGTTCGGCTCCAGCACGAGCGAGAGCGCGATGAGCGCACGCTGTTGCATCCCACCGGAGAGCTCGTGGGCGTACGAGTCCAGGATGCGGTCGGGGTCGAGATAGAGGTCTTCGAGCAGTTCCCGGGCGCGTTCGAGCCCCTCCGCCACGTCGTAGTCGTGGGCCTTCAGCGTCTCGGTGAAGTGGCCGCGGACCGAGAGCGTCGGGTTGAACGAGGACTGGGCACCCTGGAACACCATCGATATCTCCTCCCAGCGCAGCCGTTTCAGGTCGGAGTCCGAAAGGTCGAGCACGTCTATGTCGGTGTCAGGGTCGGGCCTGTAGGTGACCTCGCCGGAAAGTGTCCCCGGGTTGACGACGGCGTCGAGGAGCGCGGAGGCGAACATCGACTTGCCGGAGCCGGACTCGCCGACGACGCCGAGGATCTCCTGGCGCTGCACGTCGATGTTCACGTCGTCGATGACCCGAGACTGTCCCCGGTCCATGTCGAACGTCACGTCGACGCCGCGCAGTTCGAGGATCGGGTCGGTCGTCGTCGGGACGGTCGTCTGTGAACTCGCCATCGGGTCGTCGGAGATGTCTGTTCGTGCCATTGTCACGGTTGGTCGACTGTCGCGGTCACTTGTCCGTCCTCGGGCTCCGTTTCGACGTCCTCCTCGTCCAGCGTGGTCGAGTGTCGCGCTCGCACGCGAGGGTTGAACAGCCGGTCACACCCCTGCGCGAAGAGGATGAGCCCGAACGAGAGCAGAATCACGGTAAACAACGGGACGAACAGCCAGTGGCGGATCCGGCCGGAGTACAGCGCCCCGGAGTTGTACGCACGGGTGATCATCACGCCCCAGTTCAGGTTCGAGAACGGGAGGACGCCCAGGAAGTACAGCCCGACGGAGCCGAAGATGACCCCGCGGGCCGCCCCGACGAAGTTGACCAGAATGTACGGCATCAGGTTCGGGAGCACGTCTCTGGTCAGGATCGACGGGACGCCCAGCCCCATCGTCCGCGAGGCCTCGACGTACGGGGCGTTGCGCAGCGTCAACACCTGCGACCGCACTGCACGTGCCAGCCCGGCCCACGCGTTGATCGAGATGAGCACGCCGACGACGAACGGACTCTCCGGCCGGACGATGGCGGCGACGACGATGATCAGCGGGAGGCCGGGGATCGTCATCATGATATCCGTGATCGTCATCAGGACCGTCTCCGTCCAGCCGGCCTTGTAACCGGCCACGATACCCACGACCGTGGCGACGGCGATCGTAAAGACCGCGCCACCGAGGATCATCTGGAGCATCGGCGGCGTCGCGTGGACGATGCTCACCAGGATGCCCTGTCCCTTCGGGTCGGTCCCGAGGAGGTACTGCACGTTCTCGAAGGGCTTCAGCAGCCGCGGGCCGGTGTTGGGACTCGGCTCGCGGGTGACCATCGGACCGACCGTCCCCATCGCGAGGAACAGCAGGATGATCAGCGTGCCGATGCGAGCGCGCCAGTCGGACCAGATGATCCGGGCGGGCGCGAGCAGCCAGAGGTCGACTGCCTGCCGGAACCGCTGGCCGCTGCCGACGTCCTCGTCGGCGACGCGCTGGAACGGGGACGTCGGCTCGGGCGTGCCGCCGTCGGCGGCGGGCTCCTCAGAACGCTTCATCGCTCTCACCTCCCGCCCGCGGGTCGAGTTTCCCGTAGGTCAGGTCGGCGATAAGCACGCCGATGACTACTGCGACCGTGATCAGGATGAACCCGCCCATCATCAGCGGGTAGTCTCGCGCCGAGATCGACTTGAATACGTAGTAGCCGACGCCCGGGTAGGCGAAGATCATCTCGAGGATGACCGACCCGCCGAACATCGTCCCGATCGAGATCATCATCCCGGTGTACATCGGCAGGATGGCGTTGCGCGCGACGTACCGCAGTGCGATGCGGCGTTCGGAGAGGCCGCGGAGTCGCGCGACACGCAGGTAGTCTTCGCCGAGTTCGCTGATCGCGTTACCGCGCATCGTGATCGCCTTCCCGCCGAACCCCGTCACGACGAGCGAAAGCACGGGCAGCGCCGCGTGGGCGAACACGCCGAGCACGAACTGGACGTTCATGCCGACGACGGTGTCGGGGTTCATCCGACCCGACGTCGGGAGGACCGAGAGCTCGAATCCCAGCGCGTACACCAGCAAGATTGCGGCGATGTAGTAGGGGACGGAGTTGGCGACGATAGCGGTCAGCGTCGACAGCGTGTCGAAGTAGCTGCCCTCGCGGTAGGCCATGAACGCCCCCAGCGACACGCCGATGACGAACATCAGACAGAGTGCGATCGACATGTACAGCACCGTCCAGGGGATCGCCTCCCCGAGGATGGCGCTGACCGACCGGTCGTAGAAGATCGACCGACCCAGGTCGAACTGCGCGAGAGAGGTCATGTAGCCGACGTACTGTTCGAGGATCGTCTCGTCGGTCCTGATATTCGTATAGAGCGCGATCTTCTCCTGGACCTCCTCCGGCGAGAGGTTCTGCTGGATGTACTGCGCCCGGAGGTAGTCGACGGGGCCGCCGGGCATCAGTCTGATGAGGACGAACGAGAGCGTCACGACGGCGAAGACCGTCACGACGGATTGTCCCAGCCGTTTGGTGTAGTAGCGAGTGCTCGTCATGATGGGCAGACGACGGTGTTACTCGGTTCGTGCCTGAATCTCGCCCATGCGGTCGGCCCACCAGTGGGGCTCGCCCTGTTTCATCAGGTCGCCGTCGAGCGGGGGCATCTCCCAGTTCTCGACGTCGAAGAGGTTGATGTCGCGCTCGACCGTCATGGGGAGCTTCGGGAGCGTCACGTTGTACACCCAGGCCGCCTGCTCGATGAGGTCCTGTTCGGTCCCGTCGTCCCGTGCGGTCGAGAGGTTCTCGAACAGTTTGGCGACGTCGACGGTCTCGGTCGACCCCTCCGGGTCGCCGACGGGCATGGGCATCTCGACTTCCTGCGGGTACCCGGTCTGGTCGGCCCACCAGCCGACCGTCACCGACCGGATATGGAAGCCGGGATAGCCGCCACGGAACCACTGTCCGGACCACCAGTCACCGATGAGGTCGAACTTGCCGTTGGGCACGATGTCGCCGTACATCTCCGTGTGACCGACCTTCCGGAGTTCGGCGTCGATCCCGAAGTCCTGCAGTTGACTCGTCACGTTCTGACCGAGCGAGACCCAGTAGCCGCCCCGGCCTTCCTGGACTGTCGGAGCGAACCGGTCGCCGTCGGGCTTGTACCAGTTCCCGTCTTCCTGCGAGAACCCGGCGTCTTCGAGGAGCGACGCGGCGGCGTCCGTGTCCATGTCGTAGGTGACGTACTGGTCCTGTGAATCGCCGAGATACGTGTCGAGCACGCTGTTCGAGACGCCACACGGGATCTCGATCGGGTCGCGCTGGAACGCGCCGGAGGTGTTCTTGGCGAGGAGGTCGAAGTCGACGGCGTAGAGGATCGACTGTCGAACCCGGGCGTCGCTCCACGGTTCGTTGCGGAAGTTCGGGACGAGTCCGTAGCCGTTGTACAGCGGCACCCTGTTCCAGTCGACGCTGTCGGGCTGCTGGTCGATCTGCGCCTGGGTCGGGTGGGTTTTCGTCCAGTAGTCGATCTTCTCGTTCGAGAGCGCGAGCGACCGCTTGGACTTGTTCGGGACGTACCGCCAGCCGGCCTGGTCGAAGTTGCGCTCGTCGGCGCTGAAGTGGCCGTTGTCGTAGTCCTCGTAGAGCTCGAAGGTCCAGGCCTGGTTCGACCCCTCCTTGAACTGCCAGGGGCCGTTCCCGATAGGTGCCTGTTCGGCACCGAACTGGAGTTCCAGCGACTGGAGGTCCTCGATGACGGCCTGCTCGTCTTCCTCGCTCTCGGCCCCGCGCGCCTGTTCGGCGTACTCCCCGTAGACACTCGTCTTCGCCTTGAGTCGCCGCTGGAGGAGCTGTTCCAGCAACATGAACTCGTTGACTTCCTTGGACAACTGGAACTCGACCGTCCGGTCGCCGGTCGCCTCCCAGGATTCCACGGAGTCGAACGGCGACCCGACCAGCGCCTCGATGTCCAGTTGCGTCACGAGGTCTTCGGCGAGCACCGGGTCGCCGTCGTGCCAAGTGTAACTGTCGCGGATGTGGACCGTCGCGGTCGTCCCCTCGACCGACCAGTCGTCGACGACGAACCCGACGAACTCGTGTCTATTGCCGTGATACCGCCCCAGGAAGTCGTAGAGGAAGAACCCGTCGAAGTTGTAGTTCTGGCTCCACGGATTGTGCTGCCCCTCGTCGCCCGGCTTCGTCAACACGCCGGTCCACGTCTCCTCGACCGACTGGCCGCCACCGCCTGTCGTGTCCGCTCCGGTGTCGCCGTCGCCGCCACCGCCTCCTGCTCCGTCGCCGCCACCGTCGGCGTTGTCGTCACCGCCACCGTCGCCACCATCGCCGGAACAGCCAGCCAGCGCGAGTGCGCCGGTCAGGCCGATCCCCTGGACGACTCGCCGCCGCGAGTACCTGTCGGTGTTGCTCGCATCCCCATCGTTGTGTGGGTCCATGACACGATAACCCCCGATCCCCTACTATTTATAATTACGTATATTTTTAGATGTATTCAAACGTATTTGACCAGAGTCGAACCAAGCGTGTACCGTTAAGTTCGTCCACGGCACTCACCGAAACGAGATGCCCAACGAGATAATGATCACCTCGGACGAGGAAGGCGTCGGGACGGACGTCGTCCGCGTCGGGGTACTCGGAACTGGTGCGATCGCGCAACGGCTCCACCTCCCGGGGTACGTCGACCACCCGAACGCGGAGGTAACTGCGGTCTGCGACGTCGAGGAGGAGAAAGCGCGCGCGGTCGCCGACGAGTTCGGTGCGCAGGATCACTTCACCGACTATCGAGCGATGGTCGAGTCCGGTACTGTCGACGCCGTGAGCGTCTGTCTCCCCAATCACATGCACGAGGAGTCAGTGACGGCCGCGCTGGACCACGACTTGTACGTCCTCTGTGAGAAGCCGATGGCCACGTCGGTCGCGGAGGCCAACCGGATGATCGCGGCTGCGGACGAGAGCGAGGGCGTCCTGATGATCGACCAGTCGGAGCGATTCGCACCGGTCTACCAGAAGGCGATCGACCTCATCGAGAGCGGACTGATCGGCGACATCCAGACGATCCGCGCCCGGTTCAGCCACAGCGGGCCCGAAGGGTGGGCCCCCCGCTCGACGTGGTTCACCGATGCAGACGCCTCCGGCGGTGGCGCGATGGTCGACATCGGCATTCACAACGCAGACCTCGTACTCAGTCTCGTCGGGGACGTCGACGAGGTGATGGCCTACACCGACACGCTCGCATCCGACGCCGAGGTCGAGGACACCGCCGTCGCGAACTTGCGTCTCGGAAACGGCGGACTCGGGACCTTCGAGGTGTCGTGGACGACCGACCCGGAGAAGATAGAGACCCAGGTCGTCGGGACCGAGGGCGTGCTCACCGTGGACAAGGTCGCCGGGACCATCGCGGTCGACCTCAGCGACGAGCGAGGGCGCGTCGAAGAGATCCCGCTCCCGGAGTATCGGAGCCCGATCGCACGGTTCGTCGACGCCGTCGTCGCGGGCGAGGACCCGCCCGTGACAGGCGAGGAGGGACGGGACGCGCTCGAACTGGTGATGGCCATCTACCGAGCGGCCGACCGTCGTGAGCCTGTCGCGGTCCCGCTCGAGGGGGGCGGTGAATGAGACTCGCCTGTTCGAGCTACTCCTACCACGACGACCTCGACGGCGGTGAGATGGACGTGTTCGAGTTCCTCGAACGCGCGGAGACCGACCTCCCGGTCGACGGCGTGGAACTCATCGAGGAACACCTCCCGGACGACGACCCCGAGACGCTCTCGGCGGTCCGCGAGACGGCCGACAGCTACGACCTCGATATCGCCTGCCTCTCGGTGTTCTACAACGACTTCGCGAAAGCCGCCCGGACGGACCGCCGCGAGGACGTTCGCACCGTTACTTCGTGGCTCGACCGGGCGGACGCCCTCGGCGCGAACGTCGTCCGAGCGTTCACCGGCTTCCCGGGATTGCACGACCGCGAGCACGGTGACCCGGCCGTCTGGCGTGACGTCGCTCGCTGTCTCCAGGAGTGCGTCGACTACGCGGAGACCTGTGAGACGACGCTGGCTATCGAGAACCACAACCACGACGGGCTGATCCGGACCGCCGACGACGTCTACGAGGTTCGCTCCCGTGTGAACGGCGAACTCGGTCTCGTGCTGGACCTCGCGAACTACGTGGACGGCCGCGAGTCGATCGAGCGCACCCGTCACCTGGCCGACCACGTCCACGCCGCCTACGACGCCGTCGACGACCGCGGTGCCGACCCGGACCACCCGTACTACGCCGAGGAACTACGGGCGCTCGTCGACACCGGATACGAGGGGTACGTCACGCTCGAGTGGGAAGGCGAGGCCGACGACCGCGAGGCGGTGCCGCGCGCGCTGGCATATCTCGACGACTGCCTGCCCGCGTAGCTACTCGGAGCGCCAGCCGTCTCTCGTTACCGTTCTTTGAGCTGTTCGATGCCGTCGAACGAGTCCTCGACGGCGTCCCACTGCTCGTCGGTGAGCCGACCGATGTTCGCACCGTCGGAGAACAGCGTGAGTCGGAGTTCGTCTGGCGAGACGGGGTTGTCGGGGTCGGTGCTACTGGCTGTCCGGATGGTGGGGAGGATCGGCTTCTGGACGGCGTCGCGCATCGCCCGAGTCACGTCGCGGATCCACAGCGGGTGGACGCCCATGTCGACGTGTGCTGTCCGTGGCGAGAGCGTGTCGACGTGTGCAGACAGTTCCTCGATGTCGAGACCGAGTTTCTCGCGGCTGTCCCGGAGTGTCGACTCCATGTCCGCGAACACCTCGACCTGGAGGTTAATCATTCGGTCGTCGTCGAACGGCTCGACGAGGTCAGTCAGCAGCGACTCGCTCAGGTTCGCTCGATAGTCGAGCCAGGACTCGTCGTCCGACGAGACCGTTTCGTCTCCGTCAACGCACTGCTCACAGAAACAGGAGAGGTAGTCGGAGTCGCCGTTGAGTACCGGCTGGAACTCGAGATGCGAGAACCTGATACCGTCGATGTCGTACTCGCTGATCTCCGCTGCGAGCCGCGCGACGTGGTCCCGTACCGCCGGATTACTCGGGCACACCCAGTGCATCCACTCGAAGGAGACGTTCGGGTACCGGAGTGGGGTCCCGTCGCGAGCGACCTGCACCAGCGACGGGTCCTGCTCGAGGAGGTACTTGTCCGTCAACGTCAAAAAAACGGGGACGACGTACATGTCCCGCCGCCCCGCCGCGTCGACGAACTCCGCGAGGAGGTCCCGCTCCGGCACCTGATTGGGCACGATATCCGAGTCGTAGAACACGCGACCGTCGCTCTCCTTGCAGATGACCATCACCGTGTTGACGTTGCGGTCGGCCAACTCCGCGAGGACTCCATCGACATCCATCGTCGCCCACGGATACAGCGTCACTGCTCGCTCGGTGTCCGAACTCATTCCCGTGATACCTCGGGTAAGGCGCCGTCGTCACAAAGAACCATACGGGCGTTCGGCTCGCGCAGTTCATGTTTGGCTGTATTCAAACCACTCCCGCATCTTTTTATTGGCCGGCGACGGAGTGTGTGTATCTCCCACATGAGTAACAACGATTTCACCAGACAAATGCCGACGGCGGCCGGCGATAGCGACGAACCGGTCACACTGATGCTGGAGGGCGAGGACGTGTTCGCCGCCGCCGACGCCATCGGGTCGTCGTCGCGGTGGGACCTGCTGACTGCTATCGCCGCGGAGCCACGGTCTATCGGTGAACTGGTCGACATCCTCGACCTCTCCAAGGGGACGGTCTCCGTCCACGTCTCCAAGTTCGAGGAGGCGGGGATCCTCGAGGCGAACTACTCGGTGAGTGACGACGGGGGCGTCGAGAAGGAGATCACGCTCGCCGTCGAGGAACTGACGATGGACCTGACGACGATATAGCGATGGCGGCGTCGCCTCACGTCTCGGTCCTCGACCGCGGCACCGACGGCATCGTCGCGCGGACCGGCCGCTTCGAAGTCCGCTTCGGCGGCGACCGGCGTGCGGTCGTCGTCTCCCGACGAGACGCCGAGGCGGGGTCGCTCCGCATCGCGCCCGGTGGCCCCGACGCCGGACTATTGAGTCCCGAAACCGGGGTGTCGGCTCGCGACGACGACGGCGACATCGTTCTGACCGCGGAGGGCACGGCCGACGGGTCGCCGTTCACGTTTACGCTCGTCCTTCCGGGCGAGGAGCCCGGCTGTCTTTCCTACGAGCTCACGGCCGAAGACACGGTGGGCTCGGAAGCCGTCGACGACTGGGAACCAGAAATCGCGGTTCACGACGGAACTGGACCGGCCGAGGACGCGCTCCGCTCGTATCTCGACGGCACCCCCGGCAGTCAGCCCGCCGCGGGGACGAGCGACCTCACCCAGTTCGTCTACGCGGCCGACGAGACGGCGCTATCGGCGACGCTCCTGTACGCGGCCGACTGGCTGGCGCTCGACGAGTACTTCTGCCGGACGAACACGACGATGCGGGACACCGTCTCCGCTCCGCCCGGTCGCGTCGGGTACCAACCTCCGACGCCGGACGAATCGAACTTTACCGTCCGGGACGACAACTCACTCACCGTGCTCGCCGCGACGCTCGTCCTCACGACCGGGACGCCCGCACTCGACGAGCCGCTGGTGCACTGCGAACGGTTCGTCGAAGACCTCGCGACCGTCTACGGGCGACTCGACGCCCCCGAGCCCGAACACGTCGACTGGCGGACGGTCAGCGAGAAGACCGTCGATGCGATCACAGACCCGGCGAACTGCTACGAGTACGACGGTGAGTTCCATCCCGGCGGCGTCGAGCTCGTCACGGTCACGAGCATCGTGACGCCCTTCCGGGCGTACGCGGAGCGCTTCGACGACGACGCGGCTCGCGAGCTCACCGACGGGGTGGCCGACCTCGTCGAGACGTACTACGACCCCGACTACGAGACGGCCGCAGGGAGTCGGGGAATGGTCGGGAACTCGCCCGCGCCACTCACGCTGACTCACGTCGACGCCTGGTATCTGTTCTGGCCGGTGATACAGGCCGCCGAGTACGCGCTCGCTTTCGACGACGACCGGGTCGCAAAGATGGTCGTCGACGCGGCCGACGTGCTGGTCGACGTGGGACGGGCGCTCGACTACGAGTTCCCGATGTGGATCGATGTCGACGAACTCCGCGGTCACGAACCGGGCGGCGGGAAGCGGGACGGCTACCAGTACGACTGCACCGGTGCGTACGCCTACCTCATGCTTCAGTACCACGAGCTAACGGGCGAGGAGCGGTTCCTGACCGAGGCGGCCGCCGCGGGCGACAAACTCTGTGAGTACGGCTTCGAGCTTCCCTACGAGTTTACGACGACGCCCCTGACGCCGGTCGCGATGGCGAGACTCGCCGACCGCACCGGTGACGACCGGTACCTCGACGCCTCCTCCGTCGGGCTGGCGAACGTCCTCCGGCACGCGTACTTTTTCGACCCCGAGTACGGGTCGTTCGCCGGTCGGAACGTGTTCCTGCTGAACGAAGCGATGCCGCCCGACGGCTACGAGGGCAACTTCTTCGCCAACGCCCTCGAGGAGTGGTCGCTCCTCCGGTATCTCGACGCCTACCTCCGCGAGGCGGGCGAGGACCTCTCGTCGTCCCCCCAGTCCGGACGGCGAGTCAACCGGGAGTGGGCCCTCCCGCTCGAACCGTTCGGTGCGCTCGAGCCGATGTTCGACCGACTGGGCGCGGTCGGGCAAGACCTCTACGGGGCCGGAGCCTACGCCGAGGCGGCACTCCAGCAGTCCCATCCGCTCGACGGTGACGCGACGCTCACGGTCGAGGGGCCTGTCGCTGTCGACGCCGTCTCCGACCACGAGTGGTCGGTTAGCCCGCTCGGCGAAACGGGCACGTACGACGCGCGACTGACCGGAGACACCGCCGCGCTCGTGAACATCATCGTCCGTCCGGTCGACGGGACGGCCGGCGGCGTCGAAGTCGAACACGATCCCCAGACGAACTCGTACCGATTCGACCTCGACGTCGGGACCGAATACACGGTTTCGAGAGACGTGCCCCGGCGCTCGGTCGTCGTCGACGGCTTCGAACTCGCTCCCGAGACGGTCTCGGTGGGCGAGTCGACGACCGTCTCGATGACCGTCGAGAACACCGGTCCGCAGGCGGGCCGCTACGAAGTCCGTCTCTCGGTTGGAGCCGAGACGCGACACAGGGTCGTCGCGCTCGACGCCCACGGCGAACGCGACGTGCGCTTCGAGGTGGCTCGGGTGGAACCCGGGACGTACAACGTCCAGATCTCTCACCAGAACCGCGCGCTCGAAGTCGTCCCCCGGGACGACTGATACGGATTACTGTCGCGATGTACCGGTACGCCCCGACCCCGAGTCGGTACTATCCGAAAGTAATCTACAATAATCCGTATGAGCGGTGGTCGCCTCGGTCGACTCCGGCTCTTCCAGACCATCCCGTTCGAGCCGTCTGTGACCGGCGTCGGTCCGAGCGAGTTCGGCTCCCGGTCGACGGCGCGCCCCGTTCAGAAGAACGTCAGTTTGTCCCGCCGATAGAGGTCGAGTTCCGAGACCATCGAGGGGTCCTGTTTCGCGGCGAAACGGACGGCGTCGGCGATCTCGGCCGGTTCGGACACCGCTCCCTCGTCGAACCGGTCCTCGAAGGACTCGCCGGTCTCGCTGGCGAACTCGCTGCGGACTTCGGCGGGGTTGATCGTCGTGACGGCCACGTCGTCCTCGCCCGCGTCCGCGGAGACGCTCTTGGCGAAGCCGCGGACCCACCACTTCGTCGCCGCGTAGACGGGGTTGAACGGCCGGGGGTACTGCCCGGCGAAGCTCCCGATGAACACGAGCGTGCCCGACGACTCGCGGAGGTGCGGGAGCGCGGCGCGCGTCGCGAAGAAGTAGCCGTCGACGTTGACCTCCATCATCGTCCGGTACGCCTCGGTCGTGAGGTCGTCGACGCTGTCACCGGCGACGACGCCGACGTTGTTCACCAGGAGGTCGAGGCCGCCGAAAGCGTCGACCGTCTCCTCGACGAGCGCGTCGACGGCGTCCTCGTCCCGGACGTTCGTCGGGGCGACGAGCGTGTCGACTCCGTGCGCGTCGTCGAGGTCCGCGGCGATCGATTCCAGTCGCTCCTCGCGGCGAGCGGCGAGCGCGACGTTCGCGCCGTCTTCGGCCAGCGCGTGGGCGGTGGCCTCTCCGATGCCGGAACTGGCACCGGTGACGATCGCTGACTGTCCGTCCAGAGACTGCTCGGCTGCCATGTGCCGGGGTAGAACGGCCGTTGGTATAAGTGTCGACAGTGGCCCGAGCCGGACGAGTCGGCCGAGTACGACGATGTGCTGGCGCTGCTTCACCACGTCTACCTCCCGAGGCTCGACGAGGCGGACCTGGTTTCCTACGACGCGACGACCCGGGAAGTCGAGGACCGCGCCTGGCGGACCGGCGGCGGGACGCTCTACGCGGGATTCCAGTCGCTTTCGGCCTTCGAGACGCAGGTACCAGTCTACGAGCGGCTGGTCGCCGACATCGTGGCGCGCCTCGACGGTGTCGCCGGCTATAGTAGAATTTGAAAGCGTTTGCACGGTCGACCGCACGACTGCGTGCGGTCATCCGAGCAATGTCTTTCAAATTCTACTATCGGACCTGCTTGAGCGGGACTGGGTGTCTCGGGAGCACAACGGCTAAACGACTCGCTGCCGTGACGTGCGGTATGCAGCTGGCCGAGCCGCAGGAGTTCGAGCGAGTTCTGTCGTCGATGTGTACCGAACCGCATCCGGCGGCTCGGGAGGCGGCCGAGCGATTTCTCGCGACCAACCCCGGCGACCCCGACACCTACGAAAGCGTCGCGGCACTGGAAGACCGGGCGATGGACCTGTTGGGTGAAGTCACCGGCCACCCTGAGGCCGACGGATACGTCGCGAGCGGCGGGACGGAAGCCAACGTCCAGGCCGTCCGGATCGCTCGCAACCGCGCCGACACGGACGACCCCAACCTCGTCGCCCCCGTCAGCGCTCACTTCTCGTTCACGAAAGCGGCCGAGGTCCTCGGGGTCGAACTCCGGACCGCACCGACGACCGACCACCGCGCCGACCCCGGGGCGATGGCGGAACTCGTCGACGAGGACACGGTCTGTCTGGTCGCTGTCGCCGGGTCGACCGAGTACGGCTACGTCGACCCCGTGCCCGACCTCGCGGCCCTCGCGAACGAGGTCGACGCGCTCTGTCACGTCGACGCCGCGTGGGGCGGGTTCGTCCTCCCCTTCACCGACCACGAGTGGCACTTCGGCCACGCGGACGTCGACACGATGACGATCGACCCGCACAAGATAGGGCAGGCGGCCATCCCCGCCGGCGGGCTGATGGTCCGGTCGCAGGACCTGCTCGACGAACTCGCGATCCGAACGCCGTACCTCGAGTCGACCTCGCAGGTGACGCTGACGGGGACGCGAAGCGGTGCGGGCGTCGCCAGTGCCGTGGCCGCGATGGAGGCGCTCTGGCCGGAGGGCTACCGCGAGCAGTACCGCACGTCGATGGACAACGCCGAGTGGCTGGCCGACCAGTTGGCCGCGCGCGGACACGATGTCGTCGAACCGGACCTCCCGCTGGTCGCGGCCGACCTCTCGGTCCCGATGACCGAACAGCTCCGGTCGCGGGGGTGGCGGGTCTCGAAGACGGGCGCCGACGAGATGCGCGTCGTCTGCATGCCCCACGTCACCCGGTCGATGCTCCGCTCGTTCGTCGCCGACCTCGACTGGTACTGATACTGCCGGCTGTAACTTCGTGAAGATATTCGCCGCCCCGAGGCGGCGAAATTATTGACAGACGTACAGCCGGCAGTATGAGCGATGGATAGGTTGCGGTGCTGAGTGGTATATATGGCGAAATACTGAGGTGTAGGTAGGGTAAATATGAAAGCTTACGACAGCCGGGGTGTAACCGCCGGTAGTGCTCCCCGTCGAGGTCTCCGCGCTCTTACTCGCCGGTAGCTGTAGCGAGCCTGGCGGCTCGACCATCGTCCGAGCGGTCTGCACCGCGACGGGGCCCGCCGGCCTCCTCATCGTCGCCGTCTATTCGTTTCTGATCACGTTCATCCTCCCGCTCCCCTCCGAGGTCGTCCTCCCGCTGGCGGGGCGGTTGCGGCTCGGCCTCCCGCTGTGGGCGAACTTAGCGCTCGTCGTCCTCGTCGCGAGCGTCGGCAAGGCCGCCGGGAGCGTCTTCGCCTTCCACATCGGCCAGGAAGCGAAAAAGGCCGGGCCGGTCGTCAGGGCGCTCCGGCGGTCGCGGTTCGACGTGATCGAGTGGTCCCAGTCGCAGGTCGTCCAGCTCTCGAAGAAGTACGGCTACGCCGGACTCGCCCTGGCGCTGTCGGTCCCGGCGTTCCCGGACACGCTCTCTATCTACGCGTTCTCGGTGCTGGATGACGACTACGCGAAGTTCGCGGCCGCCACGTTCGTCGGGAGCGTCGGTCGCTTCCTCGTCTGGATCCTGGTCGTCCGCGGTGCGGTCGCGTCGGTCTGAGTGGGCGAACCGGCCGACGACCCGGCCCCCGACGCCGTTTCCGCCGCCGATGCGCTTACAAGGTGGCCGGGTCACCCACGGGGTATGGAGGGGGTGCTGTGGTACGTGTTCGCCAGCACCCGCGGGGGTGAGAACCGGGCGCGGCTCCTGCGAGCGATGGACGAGCGGCCGCGCAACGCCAACCAACTGGCCGATGACCTCGAGTTGGACTACACGACCGTCCGCCACCACCTCGAAGTGCTCGAAGACAACAACGTCGTCGCCGCCAGCGGCCACGACTACGGCGCCGTCTACCTCCCGACCGACCAGTGTCGCGCCAACTGGGACACCGTCGAGGAGGTCCTCGCGACCGTTCTGGAGAACGACTCATGACACACCGACAACCGATCCGACGACCGATCACAGGGTGCGCCGCCGACAGACCGCCGACCGGCCGCCGGAGTGTGGAGACAATTTGGACAGCGTATAATACGGAGCATCGCTTACGGGGGAGTCGTACATGAGTCTCTGGTTCGAGGCCGCCCGCCTCGCCGTGGTCGCCAACGTGGTTCTCCTCGTCGGCCTGACCGCGGTCTGGGGACGCAACTACCGCACGCACGGCGCGAACCACACGCTCGGGCTCCTCGTCTTCGCCGTCTTCCTCCTCGCTGAGAACCTGCTCGCGGTCTACCTCTACACGTTCCACGGCACCTTCCACGGCTGGGTCTACGAGGCCGCGCCCGTCGCCCAGCGCGGCATGATAGCGCTGAACGTCCTCGAACTCCTCGCGCTCGGCCTCCTCGCGAAGATCACGTGGACCTGAACGCGCCGGGACCACCCGCGAATGTCGGACGAATTTTGGACGCCATTCGGATATTCTTGATAGCCACTATCTGTCAACGTGCGCGTGTGACACCGGCGCGACGTGAACTGCTCGGCGCAGTTTCGGGTACGGCGGTCGCCGCGCTCGCAGCCTGTCCCGGTCGAGGCGGTTCCGGTGCCGGTGTGGGGACCGACACCGAAGCGCCGGCGGAGACGTCGGCACCGTCGCCCGAGGTGACGGGGATTGCGCAGACGGCCACGGTCGGGACCGGGGCATCGAGCGAGGGCCCAGCAGGCGTATCCCAGCTACGAGTGGTCCAAGCTGGCGGACGTGACGGCGGTGGCGACGGACACGGTGGCGATGGCCGACTTCGCGTTCGACCCGCTGATCGCGACCATCCCCCCGGGAACCACGGTGACGTTCCCGAACGAGGACTCCGCCGACCACAGCGCCAGGGTGCCCGCGCTCGACGTAGACGAGACGGTGACGGGCGACGCCGAGACGACTGTCTCGGTCCCCGAAACCGGGACGCACGACTACGTTTGCCGGTTCCACGGCCCCGGGATGCTCGGCCGGGTCGTCGTCGACGCGGACGCGACGCTGGACGGCGGGGGCGCCGACGGGACCGCGACGGCGACCGACTCCGGCGGCCGCGGCGGCGGGTACGGCAACGGCTACTGACGGCGGTCCGGGGGCACGACCCCATCCGTCACGACAAGCTTTTTGCCGCGAGCGGCCACAGACAGAGGTGAGATGACCGTTCCGTCCACCCGCCGTATGCGCATGCGCGTCTCGCTCTTCTAGCGCCGGGTGGACCGATCGCACCGACGCGGGTTCATACCCCACGGCCAGGCCGGTCGGCCTGGGCAATGCGAGACGGGAAACGCCGGTCGACGACCGCACCGCCGACCGACGAGGACGCGACCCCGACCGACGAGGCACAACGATGACACGGAATCACCGCGTTAAAGAGCCGACTGGAGGTATCGCATAGTATGAGCCACGACGAGTTCCCAACCGAGAATCCCGCGGTCGTGACCTGCGGATTGCCCTACGCCAACGGCGACCTGCACATCGGCCACCTGCAGACGTACGTCGGCGGCGACGTGCTCTCGCGGGCCCTGCGGACGCTCGGCCAGGAGACGGCCTTCGTCTCCGGGTCGGACATGCACGGTACGCCCATCGCCGTCCAGGCCATCGAAGAGGGCGTCGACCCCGAGGAGTTCGCCCTCGAGTGGCACGAACAGTACGAGGAGACGTTCCCGAAGTTCGACGTCGACTTCGACAACTACGGCCACACCCACGA
>PXSD01000013.1 GCA_003023165.1 Halobacteriales archaeon QS_9_67_15
TACAACGAGCCCCGCGCCGTCGTCGCCAGCGGGTTCATGAACCTCGACGGCGACGCCTTCTCGACGAGTCGCAACCGCGCGATCTGGGCCGGAGAGTTCCTCGACGAGGGGTTCCACCCGGACACGCTCCGGTACTACCTCACCACCGTCGGCGGCTTCCAGGACGAGATCGACTTCTCCTGGGACCGCTTCGCCGAGCGCGTCAACGGCGAACTCGTCGGCAACGTCGGCAACTTCGCCTACCGCTCGCTGCTGTTCGCCGAGCGCAACTTCGGGGGGACGCCCGACGCCGGGGTCTCCGGGAGTGAAGCGACCGGAGGCTCGTCGGGAAGCGTGCAGAGCGAGCGAACCGACGGTGTGTCCGAAGAAGTCCGCGAACGGATCGAAGACGCCGTCGAAGAGTTCGAGGCGGCGGTCAACGACTACTCCACACGGAAGGCGACCCAGGCCGCCGTCGACCTCGCGGGCTTCGGCAACGAGTACATCCAGCGCCACGAGCCGTGGAACCTCGACGACGAGGCGGCCGCGCCGGTCATCCGCGACTGCGTCCAGGTCGCCAAGGCCGTCGCCGTCGAGGTTCATGAACCCGCTGGCGACGACGGCGCGGGGCTCGTTGTAGCCGGTGACGTGGAGCATCGCCGGCCAGAAGATGGTGTGGTGTTGGATGATGTCCTGGCCGATGATGTGGATTATCTCACCCGAGTCCTGGCCGGCGGGGTCGTTCCCGTCCGCCTTCCAGGTCTCCGCCCAGTCGTAGGTGTCTGCGCCGACGCGCTCGGTGTACTGCTTGGTCGAGGCGATGTACTCGATGGGCGCGTCGACCCAGACGTACAGCAATGGATGTCGAGGCCCTCGCCGAGAACCGCATCAGTTTCGATGACTTCGAGGAAGTAGACATCCGCGTCGGGCGCATCGAGTCGGCCGCGCCCATCGAGGACTCGGATAAGCTCGCCCGGCTCGAAGTCGACGTCGGCATCGAGACCCGGCAGGTCGTCGCCGGCATCAAGCAACTACACGACCTCGACGAGCTGCCCGGCACGAAGGTCGTCCTGCTGGCGAACATGGAGACGGCCGAGCTGTTCGGCTACGAGTCCAACGGCATGGTGCTCGCCGCTGGCGAGGAGGCCGACCTCCTGACGACTCACGGCGACGCCGAGCCCGGAACGAAGATCCGATAACCGCGGCTGCTGTCTCTCACCGCGACCGCCGTCTCTTACTCCGGCTGCTCGCCCCACGCGAGCCCGAGGTAGCCGAGTCCGAACTCCTCAAAGCCGTGTTCAGGGCAGTTCGCGTACACCCCGTCGCGAGCGGCCCTCACGCGTCGTTCCAGGCTCTCCGTCGGCGACACGCGGCCGTCACCGGGAGCGGCCGCGCGCACGAACGCTCGGAAGCCGAGATTGAACGGTGCGGCCGCGCGGCGGTCCGAGCGGCCGGCGTTCAGCAGCGCGATGCGACCGCCGGGAGCCAGCGTGTCGATCCACCGCTCGACGACCGGTCGGGTGTCGGGGAACATGCCAACGACGAACGTCGCGAGGACGGCGTCGACAGGGCCGTCTATCGGTGGCTGTCGCGCATCGGCGCGGACGAGGTGGACGTTCTCCCGGCCCGCGCAGTCGACGCGCTCGCCGGCCCGGCGGAGCATCCCGTGAGTCAGGTCGACGCCGACGACGGTTCCCTCCGCCCCCACGCGCTCGCGGAGGTGGGAGACGTTCGCGCCGGTGCCACAACCCATCTCGACGACGGTGTCGCCCGGGTCGAGTGCGAGCGCGTCGACGGCCCGCTCGCGCCAGGAGTCGACGCCCGGTGCGGTCGCGAGCCAGTCGTAGGCTCGCGCCCAGCGCCCGTAGAACGACTGCGTGGCGCCGACGTCGCCGGTCATCAGACCTCCCGGACGATGCGCGCGGCGGTCGGTGCGTCGGCCGCGAGCACGTACAGGATCGGTTCGACGCCGAAGCCGCCGGTCTGGTAGAGCACGTCGGCGTCGGACCGGTCCGCCAGCGCGTCCGCGACGGCCGGCTCGAGGTCCGCCTCGGCGTCGAACTCGACCGCGGTGTGGCTCGCGTCGGTCAGCGACTCGACGATGTCCGGGCCGTAGCGGACGTTCAGCGTCGCGCGTGCGTCGCTCCCGCCGGCGCGGGCGGCGAGCAGGACGCTCGCGACGTGCTCGCTGACGCCGAACTCGGGGTCGGCGGGGACGGCCGTCGTCCCCTCCAGGTCGAGGATCCGGCCCGGGACCGCGGCGACGTCTTCGATGTCAGTCGCGTCCGGGAGACACTCGGCGATGTTCGACCCGACGGCCGGGACGAGGTCCGGGAAGTCGTCGGTGTTTTCGAGGATGCGGACGCCACGTCGGAGCGACGCCAGCACCTCCTCGGCGGCCCGGACGGTGCTCTCGGGGTCGTGGATCGCGAAGCGGTCGTCGCCGTACTCGGCGAGTGCGGGCATCTTTTCCTCGTGGCGTTGCGCGAGCGTGTCACCCTGCTCCAGCCGGCGGACGAACACCTCCGCCTCGACCAGCGCCTGGACGGGACTCATCTCGCCGCTGGCCAGCCCCTCCGCGAGTCGCTCGACCAGTTCGTCCATCCGCCGGTCCGAGAGGAGGCGGTCGTCGCGCTCGACCTCGCCGTGGACGTACTTCGAGACGGCGCTCTGGCTGATACCGAGGAGGTTCGCGACCTCGCTCTGGGTCAGGCCGCGCTCGCGGAGCGCCTCCGCCAGCATCGAGCGGAAGGTCGGCAGGAACTCCTCGACGACGACCTCCTCGATGAATTTCATCGGCGTGTCACCTCCCGGACCGGATTCGAGTCGGTTCCAGTCATCGTCTCACTGGTCGCCTCCGAACTCCACGTCGTTTCTCGCCGACACGACGACGACACGCTTTGCGGTCGTCATTGGTCGCCTCCGAACTCCCGATCACCCTGGATCTTCGGTCGGCGGGCGTCTTCAACTCCGTGAACGTCAACTGCGAGATGCGCATCCCCGGCGTGAGCGCGACGGGTGCCGTTCCGAGATTCGAGAGTTCGAGCGTGATATGCCCCTGAAATCCCGGGTCTGCCAACCCCGCAGTGGCGTGCACCACGATGGCGAGGCGACCGAGCGAGGAGCGTCCCTCGACGTGTGCGATGAGGTCGTCGGGGATGGCGACGCGCTCGTGGGTGGTCCCGAGCACGAAGTCACCGGGGTGGAGGATGAACTCCTCGTCCCCGCCGACGACGGTCTCTTCGACGTACTCGTCGACCTCGTTCTCGCTGTTGGGGTGGATACACGGGATGTTCGCGTGCTGGAACTCCAGGAACTCCCGGCCAAGTCGCAGGTCGACGCTGGCGGGCTGGATCTGGATGTCCGGGTCGTCGAGCGGCTCGACGACCAGGTCGCCCTCCTCCAGCCGTCGCAGAATATCGGCGTCCGACAGTATCATACAGGCTTCTCCTCGCGCGGGCGGTAAAGCATCACGGTTGGCCGTGCGTCCCGGCCGCCCGGTTCAGGAGGGCGTCGGGAGTCCGATCCCGTGTCGCTCGGCGATGGCGAGGTGGAGCGCCCCGGCGACGACCAGCAGGCCCAGGTTCCACCAGATCGACGAGTAGTAGATCACGTCGAAGGAGATGGCGTGGTCGACGAACGGCCACAGCGGCTCGATCGGGTCTGCGATGTCGGGCGCGGAGAGCATGTCGGCGAAGACGTGACTCAGCCCGCCGACCAGGAGTCCGGCCGTGACGAACTCGCCGACGGTCCGACGGGTGATTTGAACGTCGCGGTCGGGGAACCAGCGGCGGTGGACTCCGGGCGTCAGGACCGCTGCCGCTAGCGGACCGAGGACCAGCGCGACTGCAGTGACGAAGACGATAGTGTGGGTGACTCCGTGGTGGTGAACTCCCGGCACCACCCCGCTCAGCACCAGATCCACGTCGGGGAGCATGACCGTCGTGAGGACGAACCCGACGAACGCGAGCGGGAGCCGGCCCTCCCAGCGGTACCACGCGGGGAGCGCGAACAAGAGCCCCATCGCCACGTGGCCCATCAGCTTGACCATGCCGCCGGATGGGACGGGGCTCGAAAAAACGCAGAGTCGGCACCAGCAAGCGCGAGTCGGACGCGCGCTACGCCACTACCCGGCTATCCAGCCACATACGTGCGACAGCTACGGCGCGTCGGGACACAGAAACAGTATTCCGCGCCGGTAACGAACCATCGGTCATGAAACAGGCCATCGTCGCCCGCGCTGACCTCGGGATGGGCGAGGGGAAACTCGCCGCCCAGGTCGCCCACGCCTCGCTCATGGCCGTCGAGGACGCCGACCGCAAGGCCGAGAGCGAGTGGAAAGGCAGCGGCCAGAAGAAAGTCGTCCTGCAGGCCGACGGCGAATCACAGCTGTTCGAGCTCGCGGACAGGGCCGAGCGGGAGGGACTCCCCCGCGCTATCGTCCGCGACGCCGGCCACACCCAACTCGAACCCGGCACTGCCAGCGCACTCGCGGCTGGCCCCGCCCGCAGCGACCTCGTCGACAAGGTGACCGGCCACCTGTCCCTGTACTAGCAGCCATCTTTTTGTCAGTCGGGCTTCCTCGCTCGCTTTACTCGCTGCGGGAACAGCGTGGCGGCGAGGCCGCTACGTCGTACGGTCGCGGGCCGACGGCCCGCGACCCGGCCGACAAAAACACAGGTGAAAAGCACGGTCTCACATCGTTCGACCGCGTGGACGAGGTCGATCCGTCCGGCGCGGCGTCGAGCCGCACTATCACAACTAGCCGACTGCGAGGGAGTAAGTACTGTGTCGCAGAAAGGTTTATATACTTAAGCCCCTAACTCGACGTTAGTCACGCTGACTCAGTAACCCACACCATGCAGGATCAGAACCAGCAGGCGTACGACCGGGGGACGAACATCTTCTCGCCGGACGGACGCCTCTATCAAGTCGAGTACGCCCGAGAGGCGATCAAGCGCGGGACCGCGAGCGTCGGCGTCCGGACCGCCGACGGTACGGTCCTGGCCGCGGACCGACAGGTCCATTCGTCCCTCGTCGAGGAACAGAGCATCGAAAAGCTCCACCGCATCGACGACCACATCGCGGTCGCGAGCGCGGGCCACGTCGCCGACGCGCGACAGCTCGTCGACTTCGCCCGCGAGCAGGCACAGGTCAACCGCCTGCGCTACGACGAGCCCATCGGCGTCGAGTCGCTGGCGAAGGAAGTCACCGACTACATCCAGCGCTACACCCAGAGCGGCGGCGTCCGCCCGTTCGGCGTCGCACTCGCCGTCGGCGGCGTCGACCCCGACGGCACCCCGCGCCTCTTCGAGACTGACCCCTCGGGGACGCCCTACGAGTGGAAGGCGACCGCCATCGGCGGCGAGCGCGAGACCCTCCAGGGCTTCCTCGAAGACGAGTACCGCACGGACCTCGACCTCGACGGCGGCGTCACGCTCGCCCTCGAGACGCTCGCCCGGAGCAACGAGGACATCGACCCCGAGGCAGTCGAGGTGAGTGTCGTCGACACCGAGAGCCACAGCGTCCGCTCGCTGGAGGGCGACGAGGTCGCGGGGCACCTCGCGGAACTGGAGGGCAGCGATGAGTAGATTCACCGACCCGCTGACAGGCGCCGACGCGGTCGGCGACCCGACCGCGCCCGAACTCGGCGGCGGCGAGTTCTCCGGCGCGGGCGATTCGCAGGCGAACGACAGCGACACGGTCAACAAGACCGGGACGACGACGGTCGGTATCGCGACCGAGGACGGCGTCGTCGTCGCGACGGACATGCGCGCCTCACTCGGGGGCCGGTTCGTCTCGAACAAGTCCGTCCAGAAGGTCGAACAGGTCCACCCGACCGGCGTGCTGACGCTCGTCGGCTCCGTGGGCGGCGCCCAGTCGTTCATCCGGACGCTCCGCTCGGAGGTCGACCTCTACGAGGTCCGCAAGGGCCAGCCCATGAGCATGCACGCGCTGGCGACGCTGGCAGGCAACTTCGCCCGCGGCGGTCCGTTCTTCGCCATCAACCCGATCCTCGGCGGCGTCGACGAGGCGGGCAGCCACGTTTACAGTATCGACCCGGCCGGCGGCGTCATGCAGGACGACTACACCGTCACCGGCTCGGGGATGCAGCTCGCTCACGGTGCGATCGAGGGCGTGTACGACCGAGAGATGAGCCTCGACGACGCTCGCGACCTCGCGGTCAGAGCGGTCGTCGCGGCGAGCGAACGCGACACGGGCTCCGGGAACGGCGTCTACGTGTCGACGGTCACCGACGAGGGCGTCGAGATCGAAGGTTTCGACGAGACGGACGACGCGTTCGCCTAGCGGTAGGCGACCGCGTCAGTTGTTGAGGAAGTAGACCTGTCTTCGCGCGTCGTGGAAGCTGTACCGGGAGCCGATCAGTTCCGCGTCTTCGAGGCGATTGAGTGCGTAGCGGACAGTCCGGTCGGGCAGGAGCGACTCCTCGGCGAGTTGCCCCTGTGAGAGCGGGGCGTTCGTCTCCAGTACCTTCGCCACCAGTTTCGCGCTCGGTGGGAGTTCGCGCAGGCGGTCGCGGAACTCGGCCTCACCCAGTGCCTCCTCCGCCGCGTGCTCGTCTATGGTCGTACTCATGCCTCTGCCTCTCTCTCTCTTGAGGGCGTTCGTAAAAGTTAGCTATATGGATGACCAAACAGTCCTAAGCATATAAGGTAACCTTATATTTCCGCGTGCTCGCGGTGTATATCGACACACAGCGGTGTATTGGAACGGTTCCAGAGACGCCGTGTACTGGAGCGGTAGGGCAAGTACTTTCCCTGCCGTAGCCACTTGCGTTTTCATGGCGTCGATCCCGGAGGCCTATCACGACCTGTTCGAGAAACGGACGTTCGCTCACTTCGCGACGATGACCCCGGAGGGGTTTCCACACGTCACACCGGTCTGGGTAGACTACGACCCCGACGTCGACCGCGTGCTGGTGAACACGGCGCAGGGCCGGCGGAAGGAGCGGAACGCGGCACGAAATCCGAAGGTCGGCGTGAGTATGGTCGACCCCGACGACCCCTACCGCTACTGCTCGGTCACGGGCGAGGTGATGGCGATGACCGAAGACGGTGCCGAGGACCACATCGACGCACTCGCCGGGCGCTACATGGACCTCGACGAGTATCCGAACTACGACAGCGACCGGGGGCCGCGTGTCATCATCGAGGTCGGACCGAGGGAAGTCGTCACGGCCTGAGCGCCGACGGGGCCGTACGGGCGGAAGCGGAGAGAACGGCGGAGACGACCGGCCAGCGACCCAGTCGGCGGCGGCTTTCAGTACTCTTTTGACCCCGGACTCGGGACGTTTGGCTATCGTGAAGGGTCAGAAGTGGTACCAGCAGGAAACTGTCGTCGAGTCCTACGAGGACAAGCGGTTCTCCCGCGGCGGCGGTCGCCTCACCGACCGACTGGAGAAGGAAGCGGTCTTCGAGAAACTCGCCCCCATCGAGGACAAGAAGGTCCTCGAGATCGCCTGTGGCACCGGTCGGTTCTCGGTGATGCTCGCCGAACAGGGGGCCGACGTTGTGGGCCTCGACATCTCCGCGCCGATGCTGGGCGAGGGGCGCGCAAAGGCCCAGCGGGCAGGGGTCGACGACCACCTGAAGTTCATGCGCGGCGACGCCGCGCGACTGCCGTTCCCCGACGACCACTTCGACGCCGTCTTCGCCATCAGATTCTTCCACCTCGCAGACTCCCCCGAGGAGTACATCCGCGAGATGGCGCGCGTCTCCAACGAACAGGTCGTCTTCGAGACGTACAACCGCTTCTCGGGCCGTGCGCTGTACAACTGGGCGCTGCCGATGGGGTCGCGCCTCTACTCGCGCAGGGAGGTCGAGACGCTCCTCGACGCGGGGCAGCTGTACCTCGTCGACGAGACCCACGAGTTCGTCGTGCCGTTCGGACTCTATCGGAAGCTCCCCGGCGGCGTCGCGAAGGCGTTCCGGTCGGCCGAGCGGGGTCTCGACCGCACGCCGCTGGGCGACAAACTCGCCTCCATCTCCTACTGGGACGCCGCCGTCGAGTGACGGCGGTCGCGGTCTCGCTGGCGACCGGGGCGAGGGCAGGCGTATCTGTCAGCTGAGACGACGGTCCATCGTTGTCCCACGACTTTTATACGCGTCCAAGGCGCTACTGACATCTATGCAGCTCTCGGTAGTGGTCCCGACGCTCGACGGCCGAGAGCAACTCGCGCGGACGCTGGACGCGCTGGCGGCCCACGTCCCCGAAGCGGAGGTCGTCGTCGTCAACGGACCGTCGACCGACGGGACGACCGGGATGGTCCGCGACCGCGACGACGTGGACGTGCTGGTCGAAGTCGCCGACCGGACCGTCACCGCCGCGCGCAACGCCGGCATCAAACACGCGACCGGTGACGTCGTCGCCCTCGTCGACCAGGGACTGTCGGTGACCGACGAGTGGTACGACGCGCTCCTCGCGGGGCTCCAGTCCGCCGACGTCGTCTCCGGACCGGTCCACGAGCAACTCCGCGGGGGCATGACGACCGAGGCGGTCGAGTCCGACGCGCTCGCCGGGCGGGATATCACGTACTTCAACGGCGGGAACGTCGCGTTTTCCCGGCCCGCACTGGACGCGCTGGACGGCTTCGACGAGTACCTCGAGATCGGGAGCGCCCGCGACGGTGCCCACCGCCTCGCGGCGATGGACTTCTCGGTGACGTGGGCCGCCGAGATGGGGGTCGCACGCGAGGTCGGTGCCGACGGCGGGGGTCCAGAGACCGACCCCGGCTGGAAGTACCGGTCGCTCGCCTACCGACTTGTGAAAAACTACGGGGTCCGCCCGCGAGTGTTC
This sequence comes from Halobacteriales archaeon QS_9_67_15, assembly GCA_003023165.1. Lineage (GTDB taxonomy): Archaea > Halobacteriota > Halobacteria > Halobacteriales > Haloarculaceae > Halosimplex. The sequence continues at coordinate 8,797 of PXSD01000013.1, forward strand.
GCTCGACTGGTCGACTACGCCGGGCGCGACGCGCTCGGGTCGCTCCGGGAGGTCGCCCGCGGCGGCGCGACACCGTCGGGCTGGCTCGGGACCGGGCGCGACATAGTCACGGGGCTTGTGGGCGGCTCGAAAGACGGTGCATGGGCGCAACTGCTCGACCGGTCGACACGGCGCAACCCCTACGGGCGGTCGATGCGCTCGGACCGGGCGGTCGCCGTCTACGACCAGCGATAGGTGTTCTCCGGAGTTCTCACCCGCCAGTCACTGCGTCCCGGCGGGTGCGAGTTCGTCGAAGACGCGCGCCGGGTTGTTCGAGAAGACCTTCCGCATGGCGTCCTCCGGCACGTCGAGCGTGAGTACCTCCATGACCGCGACGTTGGGATGGGCGGCGGGCGACCCGCTGCCGAACAGCACGCGGTCCGGGTGTTCCATGATGGCCCGTTCGAGGTGGTCGCGGTAGCGGACGAAACTCGTGTCGAGGTACAGCGAGGTGCAGCGGTCCAGCAGGTCGATGCTCTCGGTCATCAGCTCGCGGTCGAGCGGGTGGCCGCCGAAGTGCGCGAGGACGACGGGGAAGTCGTGCTGCAGGAGGGTAGCCTCGACGGCCGCCGGCTCGAACCCCACGCCGCCGTGAACGACCGTCGGGAGCCCGACCTCGTTCAGCTGTTCGAGTACCTCCTCGTCCGGGAGGCCGTCGCGCGCGGGGTGGAGTTTGAAGCCGACGAAGCGGTCGTCGTACGCGTACTGCTCGACGTCCGCGGGGGAGGAGTGGTGGTCCTGGCGGCGCGCAGTGAGGTTCCGGAGCGTCGCCGTGGGGGTGTCGGCGGCGTCTCGCGCGCCGTTGATCCGGGCGACGGCGACGAACGGGCGACCGACACTCATCCGCGCGACGGCGTTGTTCGCGGCGAGATAGTTGCCGTCGCGCGCGCCCGGAAAGACGAGCGACCGCACCACGCCGGCCTGGTGCATCTCGCGCTCCAGTCGCTCGGGGTCGCCCAGCCCCTCGCGCTGTCGCCGGTCCTCGTCTGGTTCGAGCCGCGCGTGCACATCGACGACTCGGAAGCCGTGCTCCAACTCCAGCATCCACCGTACCATGTGGGTACCTCGTTAAAACGGTTGTCGGAGCACCGCGCCGATCGATTCGCTCCCTGCGCTCGCCGACACCACCCCGGACCGCCTGCTCTCGGTTGCGACCTATTGAGTGGCCCGTTCGACGCTACTCAGTACACTATTTAAAAGCTTTCCGGGGAGTCGAGTGGGGACTCCTCACATACCGTTCGCGGTGGTTCCGTGTCCGGATTGGAAAACTTTATATAGAACCGCTAACGATGAGTAAACGAATCTCAACCATGTCATCGGGCCAGCGACGCATGGGTGGACAGCCGATGTTCATCCTCAACGAGGACAGTGATCGCACGCAAGGGAAAGACGCTCAGAGCTCCAACATCACGGCCGGCAAGGCCGTGAGCGAGGCCGTCCGGACAACACTCGGTCCGCGCGGCATGGATAAGATGCTCGTCTCGGACAGCGGCGACGTCGTCATCACGAACGACGGTGCCACCATCCTCGACGAGATGGACATCGAGCACCCCGCCGCGCAGATGATCTCCGAGGTCGCCGAGACCCAGGAGAACGAGGTCGGCGACGGCACCACGACCGCCGCGGTGCTCTCCGGCGAACTCCTCTCGCAGGCCGAGGACCTGCTCGACGACGACGTACACCCGACGACCATCGTCGAGGGGTACTACGAGGCGCTCTCGCTGGCGCACGAGGGCATCGACGAGGTCACGCTCGACGTGGACCTCGACGACGACCTCCTCGAGACGGTCGCCCGCTCCTCCATGACGGGCAAGGGCACCGGCGACGTCTCAGCCGAGGTCCTCGCCGAGACCGTCGTCGACGCGGTCCGCCGCGTCTCCGGGGACGGCTCGGTCGCCCGCGACAATATCAACGTTTACACGCGAACGGGCTCCTCGTCCAGCGCGACCCGTCTCGTCGACGGCGTCATCATCGACGAGGAGCCGGTCCACGACAACATGCCCCGGCACGTCGAGGATCCGCAGACCGCCTTCCTCGACGACGACATCGAAGTCCGCGAGGCCAACATCGACGCCGAGTACAACGTCACCGACGTCGACGACCTCAACACCGCCATCGAGGCCGAGGAAGCGGAACTCCGCGGCTACGCCGAGCACATCGTCGACCTGAATGTCGATGTCCTCTTCGTCGACGGCGACGTCGCGGACCAGGTCGCCGCCATCCTCGCCAAGAACGACGTCGTCGCCTTCGAGGTCGGCGACAGCGAGGGCGACGAGCTCGCCCACGCGACGGGGCTCTCCCGCGCCGCGGGCGTCGAGCAGCTCGAAGCGGACGACCTCGGCTCCGCCGGCGCCGTCTCCGTCGAGAAGTTCGGTGACGACTACGTCACCTTCGTCGAGGACGGCGACGCCGGCCAGTCCGTGACCGTCTTCGCTCGCGGTGGCACCGAACACGTCACCGACGAGCTCGAACGCGTCCTCGACGACGCGCTCGACGTCGTGACGGCCGCCCTCGACAAGGGCGGCGTCGTCCCCGGCGCAGGCGCCACCGAGGTCGCGGTCGCCGACTACATCCGCTCGGAAGCCGCGAGCGTCGAGGGCCGCAAGCAGCTGGCCGTCGAGGCCTTCGCCGACGCCGTCGACGTGCTCCCGCGTACGCTCGCCGAGAACACCGGCATGGACCCCATCGACGCGCTGGTCGACCTGCGCGCCGAGCACGAGAGCGAGGGCATCGCCGGCATCATTTCCGAGGGCCAGACGGGCGTCATCGACGACCCGGTCGACCTGGGCGTCCTCGACCCCGTCGCAGTCAAGCGCGAGGCCGTCGAGAGCGCCACCGAGGCCGCGACGATGATCGTCCGCATCGACGACGTCATCTCGGCGAGTTAGACACGCGAGCGCACAACTCGCCGAGACCCGAGGCGAGCTAAACGCGGCCCCGTCTGGACCGTCACCCGACGGTATCCAGCCGTTATCGCCGTCCGCATCCGTTTTTCGCGCCCGTCACGTCCGTCCGGCAGCCACCGGTTTCCGCTCCCGGTCGTCGTCGGCGCGGTCAGAGCCGTCCGCGCGACTCCGAGGGCGAGGCTCCGATACCTGTCGACAAAAGCGATGAGTCCCGGTCAGTCGTCCTCTTCGGCTTCCCAGCGGCGGGAGACATCGTCCTTGGCGACTGTCTGGAGGCGCTGGACGTCGACGACCGTCTCGGGGACGCGGTCGGCCCACGTGTCGCCGTCGAACATGCGTTCCCTGATGTCGCTGCCCTCCAGGCGGTCGCGGTCGAACATGGGGGACTGTCGGACCTCGATGCCGCGTTCCTCGAACAGCTGGACGACCAGCGGGTTGTTCGAGTAGGCCACGTCGAAGGAGGGCGACATGCTCATAATGTGGCTGACCCAGACGGCGTTGCGGTCGATGTCCTCGATGGGGACGACGTAGGTCGGGACCGCGACGTCCTCGACGGCTTTGGTCACCATCATCACGCGTTCGCCCGCGGTGAAGGGGTTCCGAGTGGTGTGTGAGGCGTCCGCGCTCCCGATGCCGAGGACGAGTTCGTCCACTTCCTCGACGATGTGGTCGACCATCGCCCTGTGACCGTTGTGAAACGGCTGGAACCGACCGATGTAGAACCCGCGTGTCATGTCCTACCGTGGGCGGACCGGGTACATTAAGCCCGGTGACTCGCGGCGCCAGCGCACCGACGACCTCCACTCGACGGCCCGGTGATAGGTGCCATATACGACCCCTGTTTTTACTTTTCAGAAGGGTAGGTGCCGTGTACCCGTCAGAGCCCGATACCGCTCACGTCTTGCGGTTTGAGCCCGTTATCTGCGCACTCTGGGGGAGAAAGTATATCAATAGACAGCCCTTGACTTCTGATGTTAGAACCGTTTATATGAGTGAGAATATCGACACCGACGAACCGTCCGCGGGAGACGCGGACGAAACCGAGGAGGTCGGCGCAACCGGCGAGGAGGCTCCGGACTCGACCCCCGACGAACAGGGGACAGATCCGGAGACGTCGGTCGACGCCGACGGTGGCGAGGATCCCGCCGGCGAGGAGTCCGAGGACGGCGGCAACGCCGTCCCGGTCGACAGCGACGAGAGTCTCGGGAGCGCGGTCGAGATCGACACCGACGAGGCCGCGATCGAGAACGCGGACGAGGACCTGCTCGGTGGACTCGAAATCGAAACCACGGCCGACATCGAGGTCCCGGACCGACTGGTGGACCAGGTCATCGGGCAGGACCACGCTCGGGACGTAGTGAAGAAAGCGGCCAAACAGCGCCGCCACGTGATGATGATCGGCTCGCCGGGGACGGGCAAATCGATGCTCGCCAAGGCGATGAGCCAGCTACTCCCCAAGGAGGAACTCCAGGACGTTCTCGTCTACCACAACCCCGACGACGGCAACGCGCCGAAGATCCGGACCGTTCCGGCGGGGAAGGGCGAACAGATCGTCGACGCCCACAAGGAGGAGGCGCGCAAGCGCAACCAGATGCGGTCGTTCCTGATGTGGATCATCATCGCGATCATCATCGGGTACGCGCTGCTCATCCAGGGGTCCGTGCTCATCGGCATCCTCGCGGCCGGGGTCGTCTACCTGGCCTTCCGTTACGGCTCCCGGGGCAACGACTCGATGATCCCGAACCTGCTGGTCAACAACGCGAACCAGCAGACCGCGCCGTTCGAGGACGCCACCGGCGCCCACGCCGGTGCGCTGCTGGGCGACGTCCGCCACGACCCGTTCCAGTCCGGCGGCATGGAGACGCCGAGCCACGACCGCGTCGAGGCCGGCGACATCCACAAGGCCAACAAAGGCGTGCTGTTCATCGACGAGATCAACACGCTCGACATCCGCTCCCAGCAGAAGCTGATGACGGCCATCCAGGAGGGGGAGTTCTCCATCACCGGCCAGTCGGAGCGCTCCTCGGGCGCGATGGTCCAGACCGAGCCCGTCCCGACGGACTTCATCATCGTCGCGGCCGGGAACCTCGACGCCATGGAGAACATGCACCCCGCCCTGCGCTCGCGCATCAAGGGGTACGGGTACGAGGTGTACATGGACGACACCATCGAGGACGAGCCCGAGATGCGCCGGAAGTACTCCCGGTTCGTCGCTCAGGAAGTCGAGAAAGACGGTCGCCTGCCCCACTACACCGAGGACGCGGTCGAGGAGGTCATCCTCGAAGCTCGGCGGCGCTCCGGCCGCAAAGGGCACCTCTCGCTGAAGCTGCGCGACCTCGGCGGACTGGTCCGCGTCGCGGGCGACATCGCTCGCGCCGAGGACAAGGAGTTCACCGAGCGCGGAGACGTGCTCGAAGCAAAGAAGCGCTCCCGGTCGATCGAGCAACAGCTCGCGGACAACTACATCGAGCGCCGCAAGGACTACGAACTCACCGTCAACCAGGGCGACGTGATCGGTCGCGTCAACGGCCTCGCGGTCATGGGCGAGGATTCCGGTATCGTCCTCCCCGTCATGGCCGAGGTCACGCCCTCGCAGGGGCCCGGGCAGGTCATCGCGACCGGCCAGCTCCAGGAGATGGCCGAGGAGGCGGTCCAGAACGTCTCGGCCATCATCAAGAAGTTCAGCGACGAGGACATCTCCGAAAAGGACGTCCACATCCAGTTCGTCCAGGCCGGTGAGGGCGGCGTCGACGGCGACTCCGCCTCTATCACGGTCGCGACCGCGGTTATCTCCGCGCTGGAGGACGTTCCCGTCGAGCAGAACCTCGCGATGACCGGCTCGCTGTCGGTCCGGGGCGACGTGCTCCCGGTCGGCGGCGTCACGCACAAGATCGAGGCCGCCGCGAAGTCGGGCCTCGACACGGTCATCATTCCGAAGGCCAACGAGCAGGACGTGATGATCGAAGACGAGTACAAGGACCAGATCGACATCGTGCCGGTCCAGCACATCTCCGAGGTGCTGGAGGTCGCCCTCGCGGGCGAGCCCGAGAAGGACTCGCTGGTCGACCGCCTCAAGTCCATCACGGGCAAGGCGCTCGAACAGCGCGAAGTCGGCCAGACCGGCGGCTCCCCGAGCCCGCAGTAACTCGGCTCCGCCGTCGCTGGATTCTCGCTTTCCCGTTCCGTCCGACTCGCCAGCGGTCGCTCGCGCTCCGAAACGTCTTTCGACGGGCCAACCCCAACTCCGGACGTGACAGGCTGGGCTCTCGCCGTCGCCAGCGGACCAGTGGCCGCCGTGCCGTCGGAGACAGTCCTCGCGGCCCCACCGCTCGTGGGACCGGCGGAGACGGACCTGCCGGCGTTCGTCTGGCTCACCGGGTTCGTCCTCACCGGGTTCCTGATCCTCGCGCGGCTCTCGCAGGGGGTCGTCGACGACGGGACCGACGACCGAGACGGCCGTCACGAGCGCGCCCGTCCCGTCCGCGTCGACCCGCGCGAGTCGGGACGACCGAGACTCGAGTCCGATACGAGCGAGGCGAACACGACGGAGGGCGAGTCGACGACTGCGGACCCGGACTCGGCCGCACACCCGCTCGCACCGGGCGATGCGGTCGGCAGAGAGCTGATAGACGACCCGACAGGGAGGACTGAGAACGGGCCCGGGGCACCGGGCGGACAGCGACGTTGGCAAGAGGGCGACCCACCGCCGGTCGAGCGGCCCCCCGTCCCACGCGTGGCGGAGCACCAGACCATGTCGCCGGGACTGCTCTTGCTCAACGTCGCGCTCACGCAGGGGCTGTTCGGCGCGATCCTCGCGGGCGGTGCGTGGTACTTCGGCGTCCCACTGGACGTACTCGGCGTCGGCGGTCAGGCGCTCTCGACGAGACTCCCGGCACTCGCGGTCGGGCTCGGGTTCGGTCTCGTCCTCTGGACCGGGAACGAACTCGCGTCGGGGCTGGCGGCGGCCTCGGGGGCCGATTACGACGAGGGGCTTCGCGAACTGCTCGCTCCGAGCGACCGTCGCGCGTGGTTGCTCCTGCTCGGAGCGACGCTCCCGGTGATCGCGGTCGTCGAGGAGTTCATCTTCCGCGCGGCGGTCGTCGGCGCGCCCGGGGCTGCGTTCGGCGTGTCGCCGTGGGCGCTGGCGGTCGTCTCTTCGGTCGCGTTCGCGCTCGGTCACGGCGCTCAGGGCCGAGTCGG
>PXSD01000014.1 GCA_003023165.1 Halobacteriales archaeon QS_9_67_15
GGCGGCGCGGCGCTGGTCTCGCTGGTCGACCAGCCGGTCCCGACGGTGGACATGCGGATGGACTATCTGGAGGCGGGTACCGGCGACCTGACGGCCGAGGCGGACGTGCTCCGCCGGGGGAGCGACGTGGGCGTCGTCGACGTCGACGTGTACGCCGACGAGGACGACGCGCACCTCGCGAGCGCCCGCGGCGTCTACAAGACGGGCGATTCGGGCTGAAGACCCGATACCCGGAGGCGGTGAGCCGCGATAGCCCTCGCTGCGCTCGCTCTGTGTTGTGGTTTTCGTCAACGACGGACGATGAAAGCCCTCGGTGCGCTCATTTTGGGTTGCGACCGTCGTCGACAACGGACGATGAAAGCCCTCAGTGCGCTCGCTCTGTGCTGCGACCATCGTCGACAACGGACGATGAAAGCCCTCGGTGCGCTCGCGGGGCCTGTGCGGGATATCCTTACTCGCTCCGCTCGTTCGGATAGGGCCCGCGCAGGCCCCGCGACCGCGCCTCACGGGTCGCTCCGCTCCCCGTTCGCTATCCGTGGCGCTCCCTGTGGTCGCGCCACGCGCACCTCGCCCTTTCAGTCCACCAGGCGGGTGGTACCGTACGGCACCGCACCGCGCCACACGCCTCCCCAGCCGATTGCGGTGCTCGCTTCGCTGCGCTCCTCATCCACCGGAAGACTCACTCCGCTCGCCTTCCGAGCCATCGCTCGTTCCACTCGCAATGACCTCGCACGGATTTCGTCGCGAGCTGAAACTCGCGACAGCGCGCGCCACCGCAGGGATTCTACCGTCAGGGACCGCAGCACCCCGATCCCGTTCAGATTCGGGGGGCAACTTCGTCGCCCAGCGGTCGAGTTCGGCGACCACGTCGTCGGGCGTGCCGAAGATGGCGTCCTCTTTCAACTCCGCACGACGGTCGTCGGGGAGTTCGTCTATCGACTCGCCCTCGTACCACTCGGCGTAGCGGCGCTGGAGATAGAGATAGCCGTCGCGCATCCGCTCCCACGCCGCCTCGGCGGAGTCGGCGACGAACCCGTGGACGATGACGTACACCTGGAAGTCGCCGTCGATGCCCTCCGCCTCGCGGACGCTCCGGATGTCTTCGACGCGCTTCCGTATCCCCGCCAGCGAGAGCGAGGAGGGCGCACACCAGCCGTCGCCGATGCGGGCCGCGCGGCGGACGGCGGGCTTGGCCGCGCCGCCCAGAAACACCGGCGGATCGCCGGCAGGTTTCGGTGTCACGGTCGTCTCCGGGTCGATGGCGTGGAACTCGGGGTCGACGCCGAGCGGGCCGTCCGACCACGCGCCGCGCAGGACCGCGACGGCCTCCTCGGTGCGCTCGGTGCGCTCGTCCTTGGGGACGCCGAAGTTCTCGAACTCGGCGTCGCGGTAGCCGATGGAAAGGCCGACGCCCACTCTGCCGCCCGAGAGCAGGTCGACGGTGGCGACGTCCTCGGCGAGGCGGACGGGGTCGTACAGCGGCGCGAGGGCGATGCAGGTGCCGATGGTAACGTCGTCGGTCACGCTTGCGAGCGCGCCGAGCGTGGGCATCGTCCCCGAGAGGTAGCCGTCGTCGGCGAAGTGGTGCTCCGAGACCCAGGCGGAGTCGAGGCCCGCGTCGTCGATGGTCTCCCCGAGCGTGAGCACCTCGTCGTAGATGGCCTCGCGGGAGCGGTCGTCGTCGGGGCGGCGCTGGCAGGTGAACAGGCCCGTACCGAGGTCCATGCCGACCGTTCGAGCGGTCGAGTGTTAACGTTCGGGGCCGCCGCGCGAAAGGCACAACCTTTCAGCGTGCCAACTACCACCATGCGCGAGCGCGTCTCCTACCGAGCGGCGACTCCCGCGGACGCTCCGGCAGTCGAGGACGTTGCGAGCGACTGTTGGGAGCACGACTACCCGGACGTGATCAGCCGCGAGAGCATCCGCGAGGGGGTCGAGGAGTGGTACAGCGTCGACCGACTCCAGGGCGCTATCGAGGCCGACGACGCGCTGGTGACGGTCGCCGAGTCCGAATCCGGCGACCTGGTCGCGTTCTCCCACGCGGTGTGGGACGGTGAGGCGGGCGACGTCCTCCGGCTGTACGTCGCACCGGGCCACCGCGGCGAGGGGGTCGGTCGGGACCTTCTCGAAGAGACGGTCGACGAACTCGTCGCCGGCGGTGCCGAGACGACCCGGGCGATGGTCCGATCCGACCCCGGTCATACTGCCGGCTGTACGTCTGTCACGAATTTCGCCGCCCCGGGGCGGCGAATATCTTCACGAAGTTACAGCCGGCAGTATCAGTAGTCGATGCGGGTGATCTCCTCGACCGGCCACTGGCTCAGCACCTCGACGCCGTCCTCGCGGACGACGACCATCTCCTCGACGCGGACGCCCTGCCGGTCGGCGGGCTCCTGGGTCTCGACGGCCATCGTCATCCCCTCCTCGATCTCGATGGGGTGGTCGGGCGAGACGCCGCGCCAGACCAGCGGCACCTCGTAGAGCTGGAGCCCCAGCCCGTGGGCCCAGTGGTTGGTGGTCAGCTCCCAGTGGTCGTCCGCGCCGTACCAGTCGGCGTGCTCGCCCGCCATGTCCGGGAACGCCGCGGCGATTTCGTCGGTGGTGACGCCGGGCTCGATGCGCTCCAGCACGCGATAGAGGGTGTCGACAGCCGTCTCGTAGGCGTCGCGCTGGGCGTCGGTCGGTTCGCCGAGCGAGAAGGTGCGGTAGTAACAGGAGCGGTAGCCGAGGTAGCCGACGTTGTAGCAGTCGGCGTAGACGAGGTCCCCCGGGCGCATCGCCCGGTCGGTGGTGTTGGCCTGGTGTTTCGGCCAGGTGTTCGGACCGGAGGTGAGGTAGCCGCCGCCGACGGTCGCGCCGTGACGCCACAGCTCCCGGACGGCCTCGCCCCACACCTCGGACTCGCGCTGGCCGGGGCGAGCGGTCTCGGTGATCCGCTGGAAGCCCGCCTCGCAGACCGCGGCGACCTGCCGGAGACACTCGATCTCGTCGCGGGTCTTGATTTTCCGGGCGTCGTGCATCAGGTCGGCGGCCGCTTTCGTCCGCGTCTCGACGCCGCGCTCTTCGAGGGCGTCGTGGAGCCGCTGGGAGCCCACGTCGACGCCGAGCGGGCGGTCGTCGACGCCGTACTCGCCCATCGCGTCGACGACGAGGCCGGCCATCTTCCCCGCGAGGAACGCCCGCGCGGAGTCACTGCCCGACGCGCGCGGGACATTGCCTAGCCCGGGCGCGGCGTAGCGGACGTCGTCCAGCCACGGACAGTTGTACCGCTGGTTGGCGGCGTGGTCGGCGGTGTCCCAGTGGACCACGTCGCCGTCCTCAGTGAGCAGGGTGTAGTGGTCGGCGCCGCTCCCACCGGTCATCGCCAGCCCGGTCACGTAACGGATGTTCGGGTCCGAGACGAGCAGGAGCGCACCCAGCGGCGAGTCGTCCAGCCTATCGAGCGCGCGCTCGTAGCGCTCCCGCCGCAACCGCTGGACGTCGATGCGCTCCTCCCAGTCGACGGCCATCGTCCCCCGCGTCCCGGCCATGTACTCGCGCTCGTGCATACCACCACGTACGACCGGCTCTCTCATCAAATTACGGCAACATTTGCGACCGCCCGTGCGGCGACTCGACGCTCTCGGCCGGGACGTGGACGTTCAGGTAGTCGACGGCGTCGAACGCACCGGACCCCGGAAGCGCCTCCCAGAGCGCCGTCGCGAACTCGGCCGCGCGGCTGGCAAGTTTCGCCGGAAAATTCATCCCCCGTCCGGTCGCGTTGTGAGACATGTACAAGCACGTCGCCCTGCTGGCCCGGCGTAAAGGGATGACTCACGACGAGTTCCGCGAGCGCTGGCTGTCGGGACACACGCCGATCGCCCGCGACATCGAGGGGGTCGTCCGCTATCACACCGTAGTTCCGACGAACCCCGAGGCAGCGGAGTTCGACGGGATCGCGGAGCTGTACTTCGAGTCGCTCGAGGAGTTGCACGACGCGCTGGGGTCGCCGGGGTCGCGCGACTACGACCCGACGAAGGAGGTCGCGGCCAAGGCTCGCGAGGACGTGGACGACTTCCTCGCCGTCGAGGACCGGCCGCGGTTCATCGGCAGGGAGGTGGTCCAGAGAGACGAGACCGGCGGGGAGACCGACGGGCTCTACAAGCACTCGGCGTTCCTCGTCCGCAAGCCCGACACGAGCCACGAGGCGTTCCGCGAGTACTGGGAGACCGAACACACCCCGCTGGCCCGCGACATCGAGGGGGTCGTCCGCTACCACACGGTGTATCCGACCGACCCCGAGGCGTCGGAGTTCGACGGCGTCGCCGAACTCTACTTCGAGACGCTGGCGGACCTGCACGACGCGCTGGGGTCGCCGGGGTCGCGCGACTACGACCCGACGAAGGAGGTCGCGGCGAAGGCTCGCGAGGACGTCGACAACTTCCTCGCGGTCTCCGAGCGCCCGCGGCTCATCGGCCGCGAGACCGTCCAGAAGGACGCGACCGACGCGGAGGGGTACTGATGGGCGACGGGCGGGGAGACGGAGCGGCAGACGACGGGTCGGCCGACGGTCCTGACCACGCACAGCAGGTCCACGACGCCTTCCCCGAACTCGACGCGGTCTCTGACGACCGGCTCCGCGAACAGGTCGTCGAGGCATGGGTGCTGGGGCTCGAGCGGGGCGGCTGGCGCGACGTCCACGACGTTCCGTACGCCTGGAACATTCACGAGGTGAGCAACGTCGAACACACGCGGGGTGTGACCGAGATCGCCGTCGAGTCCGCCGCGGTCCAGCGAGACCGCCACGGGGCAGACGTCGACACCGACGCCCTGGTCGCGGCCTGCTTGCTCCACGACGTGGGCAAGACCTACGAGTACGTCGACCACGTCGACGACGACCTCGTCGACCCGGACCCGACGTACACGGGAGCGGTGATCCCCCATTCGCTGTCGGGCTACGCGCTCGCCCACGAAGTGGACTGTCCGCTCGCCGTCCAGCGGGCGATCCCACACTTCATCGGCGAGATACCGGACCGGACGCTCGAAGCGGAACTCGTCGCGAGTGCCAACGCTGCCTCATCGAACGCGATCACGCGGGCGACGATGGGGCTCTCGCTGGACGAGTGGGTCGACCGGTACTCCCAGACGAGCGACTGACTCGCCGACCGCGCACAGGACGCTGTCTCTCGACCGGCCAGTCGATATCACTTATAACGCGACGGCGGAGTGAGGTGGCCCGGGACGCCCGGCGGACTGTATCCGTTGATAGACAGCGAATACGGGCGGATCAGACCGGGTCGAGCCCGCGTTCCTCGCGGAGGACGGAAGCGTACTCGCGGACGCCCGCTTCGAGGTCATACTCCGGGTCGTACCCCAGGTCTTCCTTGGCAGCCGTCGTGTCGAGGGTCTGGGTCCACGGCAGTTCTCCCTCGTCGGACACGGTGATATCGGCGTCCGAGACGACAGATTCGACCGTCTCGGCGGCTTCACGGATCGTCGCGCACTCGCCGCGGACGTTGTAGATGCGCCGCGTGAGGTCCGCTTCGGGGGTGAACGCCGCCCTCCGGAACGCTTGCGCCACGTCGCGGACGTACTGCCAGTCGATGACCTGGTCGCCGTACTCGACCGCGAAGGACTCGCCGAGCGCCGGCTTCTCGATCAGGTCGACCAGGAACGCCGAGCCGCCGGTCTCGCGGTAGGGACCGTACGCGACGGTGGGCCGAAGGCCGACGTGCGAAACGCCGTACTCCTCGTGGTACACGCGGGCCTGGTGTTCGTTGTACTCCTTGGTCGCGCCGTAGAGCGTGTCGGGAGAGACGAGGTCGTCCTCGGTGACCCAGCCGCCGAACTCGCCGCCGCCACCGTCCCCGCCACCACCGCCGTACCGCTCCGGCGGCGCGAAGACGGCCGCCGAGGAGGCCCATGCGACCCGTTCGAGTTGGTCCGAGAGCGTCCGGGCCGCCTCGAAAACGTTGTTCGTCCCGCCACAGTTGACCTCCAGCGCCGCCCGCGGGTTCCCGCGCGCGCCGTCGGTCAACAGCGCCGCCAGATGCACGACGTGCGTCGACCCGGTCTCTCGGATCGTCCGGACGACCGCGGTCGGGTCCGTCACGTCCCCGCGGACCACCTCGACGTCGTCGGCGACGCCGAGGGTCGAAAGCCGCGTCTCGTCCGTCGAGAGGTCGAACGCCACGACGTCGTGGCCGTGTTCGACTAGATCCGCCGCGACGTACGCGCCGATGAAGCCCGTCCCGCCGGTCACCAGTACCGTTGCCATACTCGCCGTTCGCCTACTGGCTGGAAAAAGTTGCCGCCACTTTTTACAAATGGGGGTGTCCTCAGCCTTCGGCCTGCGGGCACCCCCGTTTCCAAAAACTTGGAGGAAAAACTGCCGGACGCGTCGCTCACTTTGTTCGCTCACGAACGACGATGCGCGAGCCACTGCTACTATTCAAATACGAGTGGGCGACCAGCCCGGCACATGCGCTGACGAGTCGCCGCGGAGCGGCCAGCGGTCGCGTGGCGGACCGCTCCGCGGGCCGTGTCGCCACCTGTTCGCAACTGCGATTAGACGAGAGCACGGCCGTCACTCGTGGAGACCGCCGACCTCCTCGTAGAACGACGACGCGAGCCGGTCGGCCATCGGCTCGTCGCGGTCGATCCGCACATCGACGACGGTGGGTCGGTCCGCCGCTTTCCCCGCTTCCAGCGTCGACTCCAACTCTCCAGGGTCCACGACTCGCTCGCCGCGAGCGCCCATGGCCTCGGCGACGGCGACGAAGTCGGTGTCGTGAAACTCCGTCCCGGGAAGGTCGTCGTCCATCTGCCGGACCATCCCGAGCGAGGTGTCGTTGAGGACGACGAACAGCGGTGCGACGCCCTGCTGGACGGCGGTCTCGACGGCGGTCATCGTCATGGCGAAGCCGCCGTCGCCGGCGACCGCGACCGCCTGACGGTCCGTGACCAGCGCCGCGGCGACGGCGGCCGGCGCGGCCCAGCCCATCCCGCCCACGCCGCCGCTCCCGAAGTACGTCCGACGGGCGGGCGCCTGGAGGTAGTGCAACAGCCAGAAGCGGTTGTTGCCCGAGTCCGCCGTCACGACCGTCTCCGCGTCGACGACGGCGTCGATGGCCGCCACGGCTCGCTGGGGTTTGATCGGTACGTCGTCGGAGTCGCAGGCGGGAGCGTCGAAATCGGCCCGCGCCTCGCGCGTTCGCTCCAGCGCCCAGCCGGACCCGTCTGTACTCCCGTCCTCGCGCTCGGGGAGCGCCTCGGCGAGCGCGTCGAGCGTCGCCTTCGCGTCGCCGACCAACCCCACGTCGGCGGGGTAGACCCAGCCGGCGTTGCGCGAGTCGATATCCGCGTGGAGGATCGTCTGCTCGTCCGGTCGGACGAACGACGCCGCACCCCAGTTGGTGTCCATCGGGTTCAGCCGACAGCCGACGACGAGCAACACGTCCGCCTCGCTGACGACCTGATTCGCCCCCTCGTGGCCGAACGACCCGACCACGCCGGCGGCCCGCTCGTGCGTTTCGGCGACGGTCGACTTCCCGAGGTAGGAGGTCGCGACCGCCGCGTCGGCCGACGCGGCGACCGCTTCGAGTTCGTCGTAGGCGTTCGCGGCGTGGACGCCGTTGCCCGCCAGGACGACCGGGCGCTCCGCGTCGACGAGCGCGTCGACCGCCCGCGAGCGGTCACCGTCGACCGGCCGCGCGTCCCAAGTCCGCGTCTGCGCTTCGTCGTCCCACAGCGGCGGCGTCGGGTCCGCGGGCACGTCCTCGGTCACCGCGTCGCCGTCGAGAACAACCGCGCAGGGGCCGGGACGGCCGGCGGTCGCGTGCTTGAACGCGAGCTGGAGGCTCCGTACCGTCTCGACGGGCGTGCGCGGTTCCCAGTGTTCGGTCGTCACACCGTCGAGTATCGACGGCAGGTCGAGCCCGCCGTAGTCGCCGCGGGCCTGCTGGTACGGCGCGAGCGTCGAGTACTCGCCGCGCTCGCTCATCTCGGTGACCACGACCATCGGGGAGGACCCCAACCGTGCCTCCATCTGACCGATCGCACCGAGACTCCCGATCCACGGCCCCTGTCCGGCGAGCACACCGGGTCTACGTGTGATCCGCCCCGTCGCCTCGGCCATCACGCTGGCCTCGCGCTCGTCCCGTGGCCGGACCACCTCGACCTCGGAGTCGGCGAGCGCGTCGAACACTTCGATCACGCGCCCGCCCGGATAGCCGAAGACGTACTCGATGTCCAGCGCTTCCAGCGTGGCGACCATCCGCTCGGCGGTGTCCATGCGACGACGTACCGCGCCGACCGCCTTGGTAGTTCCGTGCAGTCGACACGTTCGGGGCGGGTCCCGTCGCTCAGAGCGGTTCGGTGTCGACCAGCGAGACGCGCTCGCCCACGTCGTGCTCGGCGGCGTACTCGTAGACGACGTGACTGGCCGCCACGTCCTGGATCGCCAGTCCGGTCGAGTCGAAGACGGTGACGCCGGTCTCGGCCGTCCCGGACCTCTCGCCGACGATGATCTCGCCGAGTTCGGCGTAGACGTCGTCGTCGTCGAGGACCCCCTCGCTCCAGGGGACGTTGATCTCGCCGGAGTGGGTACACTGCTCGTAGTCGTCGATGACGATGGTGGCACTCCGGAGGACCTCGTCGGCGATCTCGTGTTTGCCGGCGGCATCGGCACCGATGGCGTTGACGTGCGTGTGGTCGCCGACGCTGCGGACGATCGGCTCCTCGACCGGTGTCACCGTCGAGAGCACGTCACACTGGGCGGTCTCGTCGATAGACCCGCCGCGAACGTCGAACCGGTCGGAGAACGCGTCGACGAACTCGGCGACGGCGTCCTCGTCGCGGTCGGCGACGACGACCTCCTCGACCGGGCGGACCGCCGCGACGGCTTTTAGCTGGGTGTAGGACTGGACGCCGGCCCCGACGATGCCCATCGTGCGGGCGTCCTCGACGGCGAGGTAGTCGGTCGCGACCGCGGCGGCGGCACCGGTTCGCTTGTGGGTGATCGTCGTCCCGTCGAGCAGCGCGAGCGGGAACGCGGCTTCGGGGTCGGAGTAGACGACGGTACCCATCACGGTCGGGAGGTCGTGGTCTTCGGGGTTGTCGGGATGGACGTTGACCCACTTGACTGCGGCGGCCTCCCAGTCGCCGGCGTCGAGGTAGGCGGGCATCGACCGGAAGTCGCCGTTGTAGCGTCGGCGGCGAACGCGTCTTCGACGGCGGCGACGACCGACTCCATCTCTGCGGCGCGCTCGACAGCGTCGGGGTCCAGAAGCAGCGTCTGCATACCGGTCGTTTACCCGCCCGACACTTAGAAGTTCGACCGACCGTAGTCGCCCGACTGCCGGTCCGTCCGGTCGGCCCGTCCGCCTCGACCCGTCGCTCGACCAGAATCTACACGGTTGCCGCGCCCGGAGCTTCGACCATGACTGCGACCGACGCGTCCCTGATCGACGTCCACTCCGCCGAGTCGGTTCGCCGGACCGTCAACGGCGTGGACCTGCACGTCGTCACGGCCGGCGACCCGGACGACGACCTCGTCGTCCTGCTGCACGGCTTTCCCGACTTCTGGTACGGCTGGCGACACCAGATCCCGGCGCTCGTCGCGGCCGGCTACTACGTCGTCGTCCCCGACCAGCGGGGGTACAATCTGAGCGAGAAACCCCGAGGCCTCGACGCCTACCGGATGCGGGAACTCTCCGGCGACGTCGCCGGACTGGTCGCCGCCGAGGGTCGCGAGCGCGCACACGTGATCGGGCACGACTGGGGCGCGGGGGTGGCCTGGGACCTCGCGCTTCGCCACCCGGACACCGTCGACCGCCTCGGGATCATCAACGTCCCGCATCCGACGGTGATGCGGCAGACGCTCCGGTCGAACCCGCGCCAGCTCCTGCGGAGCTGGTACATGTTCGCGTTCCAGCTCCCCGTGATCCCCGAACTCGTGCTCGGCCGCGACGACGCCCGGGGCGCACTCGACGCGCTCGAAGAGAGCGCGAACCCCGGTGCGTTCACCGAGGCGGACCTCGCACACTACCGCGACGCCCTGCGACGACAGGGCGCGATCCGCGGCGCGGTGAACTGGTATCGAGCGGCCTTTCGCCGGCCGGACAGTCCGCCCCGAGAGACCGTCGAGGCACCGACGCTCGTCGTCTGGGGCGACGAGGATGTGGCGCTCCTCCCGAAGATGGCGACCGAGAGCGTCGGCTACTGCCGGGACGGCCACGTCGAACGGGTCCCGTGGGCCTCCCACTGGGTCCACGACGAGGAACCCGAACGAGTCAACGAGGCGCTCCTCGGGCACTTGTGAGCGGAGTAGGGGTCTGAGTAGTCAGTTCAGTCGCCAGAACTGGTAGTTGAGGAGGGCGGCGAACGTGACCCACGCGAGGTAGGGGACGAGCAACAGCGCCGCACGCCGGTCGACGCGGTCGAAGGCGAGCGTCGTTGCGAGGACCGCCGGCCACAGCGCGGCGATGACGACAAGTCCCGCGAACAGGTTCTCCGCCGCGAAGAAGGCGGGCGTCCACGCGACGTTCAGGAGCATCTGTCCGGCGAAGAGCGCGAGTGCGAGGCGGCGAGGACTCGACCCGCTGTCACCACTGCGCGCCTCGGGGTCGTCGGCCAACCAGACCAGCGCGACCGCGACGCCGATGAGCGCGAACAGGAGCGTCCAGGCGACGCCGAACAGCCGCGGCGGCGGGTACAGCGAGGGCTTCTCCAGCGCCTGGAACCACGCCGACCCCGGCCCTGAGAGGACCGCCGGTGTCGCCCCGACGAGGTTCACGAGCACGACGCTCGCGACGATCGTTCCGACGGTGCGACGACCGCTCCGGTCGGTCCCGATAGTTCGTGTGCTGCTCATACGCCCTCTAGTAGCTCCGCTGTCAAATCAGATCCGTCCGAGGCCGCCCTCCAGTCGCGGCCCCGTGACGACCCTGTCCGGTTGAATTCGACTATCGATCCGGCGTGCGCTCGGTCCCGTCGGCCCGCTCGCGCCGACACAGACGCCGAATACCGCCGATATTCGTATATAAATAGGGTCTTGATATTCGTTCGCACACCTCGCTGGGGGCCGAGCGAGCGAAACGCTGTCTGCCTCCGTCACCTTTATATAGAATCACAATCAATCTTTCTCTTGACTATGGCTCAGCAAATGGGCAATCAGCCCCTCATCATCATGTCCGAGGATTCCCAGCGAACCTCGGGCAAGGACGCACAGTCGATGAACATCACGGCCGGGAAGGCCGTGGCCGAGTCCGTACGCACGACACTCGGTCCGAAAGGGATGGACAAGATGCTCGTCGACGACTCCGGCGGGGTCGTCGTCACCAACGACGGCGTCACCATCCTCGAGGAGATGGACATCGAGCACCCGGCCGCCAACATGATCGTCGAAGTCGCCCAGACCCAGGAGGACGAGGTCGGCGACGGCACGACGACGGCGGTCGTCATTTCCGGTGAACTGCTGGGCAAGGCCGAGGACCTCCTCGACCAGGACATCCACGCCAGCATCCTCGCACAGGGCTACCGCCAGGCCGCCGAGAAGGCCAAGGAGTCCCTCGAGGAGATCGCCATCGACGTCGACGCCGAGGACACTGAGATCCTCGAGTCCATCGCCGCCACGGCGATGACCGGCAAGGGCGCGGAGAACGCGAAGGACACGCTCTCCTCGCTCGTCGTCAACGCCGTGCAGGCCGTCGCCGACGACGACGGTATTGACACGGACAACATCCAGCTCGAAACCGTCGTCGGCGGCTCCATCGACGAGTCCGAACTCGTCGAGGGCGTCATCATCGACAAGGAGCGCGTCCACGAGAACATGCCCTACGCCGTCGAGGACGCGGACGTCGCGCTGCTCGACACCGCTATCGAGGTGCCCGAGACGGAACTCGACACCGAGGTCAACGTCACCGACCCCGACCAGCTCCAGCAGTTCCTCGACCAGGAGGAGCAGCAGCTCGAAGAGATGGTCGACACGCTCGACGAGGCCGGTGCGGACGTCGTCATCGCCCAGAAGGGCATCGACGACATGGCCCAGCACTACCTCGCCCAGCGCGGCATCCTCGCCATCCGCCGCGCGAAGAAGTCCACGATGAAGGCGCTCTCGCGGGCCACCGGCGGCCGCATCGTCTCCAACATCGACGACGTCTCCGGGGACGACCTGGGCTACGCGGGCTCGGTCGCCCAGAAGGACGTCGCCGGCGACGAGCGCATCTTCGTCGAGGACGTCGAGGACGCGAAGGCGGTCACCATGATCCTCCGCGGCGGCACCGAGCACGTCGCCGACGAGGTCGAGCGCGCCATCAAGGACTCCCTCGGTGTCGTCTCGGTCACGCTCGAAGACGGACAGGTCTTACCGGGCGGCGGCGCACCCGAAGCCCACCTCGCGCTCGCGCTGCGCGACTTCGCCGACTCCGTCGGCGGCCGCGAGCAGCTGGCCGTCGAGGCCTTCGCGGACGCCATCGACGTGGTCCCGCGAACGCTCGCCGAGAACGCCGGCCTCGACCCGATCGACTCGCTGGTCGACCTGCGTAGCCAGCACGACGCCGGCGACCATAACGTCGGCCTCGACGCCTACACCGGCGACAACGTCGACATGCTCGAGGACGGCGTCGTCGAGCCGCTCCGCGTCAAGACCCAGGCCGTCGAGTCCGCGACGGAAGCGGCCGTCATGATCCTCCGCATCGACGACGTCATCGCTGCGGGCGACCTCAAGGGCGGCGCAACCGGCGACGACGACGAGGACGCCGGCGGCCCCGGCGGCCCCGGCGGCCCCGGCGGCGCGCCCGGCGGCATGGGTGGCGGCATGGGCGGCGGAATGGGCGGCGGCATGGGCGGCATGATGTAAGCCCACTTTTTGTTGAGGGGGTCTCCTCGGGGCTTCGGCCCTGCGGGAACCCCCCTCAGCAAAAACTCGGGGAAAAAGCCGAGCGCGGCCGTCGGCCGCGCTCGGCTTCCGACCCTCGCACCGCTTTCGACCGCTGCAGACGCCGCTCGGTTCTATCTCTCCGCTTTCGAGGTACGACCGGAACACGGACGGCAGTCAGACATTGTCGGGCATCGGCCGGTCGAGCCCCGAGAGGGCGTCGCCACGGAAGACGACACTCTCGGGGTCGATACCGGCGTGGCCCGCTCCGTGGCGGTGACAGTGGGCGACAGCGTCGGGAGCTGGACCGCCTCCTAGAGCGCCTTGTCGACGGGTGGCCGCTCGCGCTCGCTCACGACTAACTGCGAAAGTACGTCCCGAAGATCGCGGTCCGATCGACCGTCCCGACCGCTATCGCTCCCGGTACCGTCCGGCCGTTCTCCGTCGCGGGGGCTGTCCATATCAGCTACGAGGTCGTTTCTCGCACAAGAAAGCCCGTCAGACGGCACGTTGACGACCGTTCTCGAAACTACAGAAAGGCAGGGCCACCCACGACCCGTCGCCCCTGTCCGCACCGTGCTCGTCGACCGCGCGCCCGTCGGTCGGGTGAGCGATGGGTCACTCGGTGTCGAGCTCGAACTGCTCGTGTTCGGTCGCGGCGTTGAGCACGACGCTCGTGTTCGACTCCTTGATGTCGGGGTCGACGAGCAGTTCCTTGATGTGTTCGTTCATGCCGTCGGTGTCGGTGAACTTGCCGATAGCGATGATGTCGTAGTCGCCGGTGACCTCGTAGACCGAGACCATCTG
This sequence comes from Halobacteriales archaeon QS_9_67_15, assembly GCA_003023165.1. Classification (GTDB taxonomy): domain Archaea; phylum Halobacteriota; class Halobacteria; order Halobacteriales; family Haloarculaceae; genus Halosimplex. Next base: position 13,664 of record PXSD01000014.1, read on the forward strand.
GTCGTGGTCCTGCAGCGTCTCGGTGACCTCCGGCAGCGAGCTCCCCTCGACCTTGAGCTGGAGCACCGCGGTCACGTCGTAGCCGAGCTTGTCGTAGTCGACTTTCGGCGTGTACCCATCGATGATGCCCTCTTCCTCCAGATCCGAGAGGTGGTTCGAGACGGTCGTCACCGACACGTCCAGGTCCTCGCCGAGGCTCCGGAGGCTCGCACGGCCGTCACCCAACAGCGCATTCACCAACTTGCGGTCGAGATTTTCGTACGTCATTACATCCAGTAACTCGTCGGGGGCATTAGAATTTTACGAACATACAATTCCAATCGCTGAAGGGGAAGAATTGCGCAGATGGACAGGATTTTAATACTATGGGTATACCGTTCATGTGTTGATAATAATGACAAGCGAAAACGCGACGCCCGACGGAGGTCTCTCCGAAGCGGCACAGGACGTACTCGACGAGATCGAGGAGAAGAACGTTGATTTCCTGCGTCTGCAGTTCACTGACATTCTGGGGACGGTCAAGAACGTTTCCGTTCCGGCCGACCAGGCCGAGAAGGCGTTCACCGAGGGGATCTACTTCGACGGGTCGTCGATTAACGGCTTCGTTCGCATCCAGGAGTCGGACATGCGTCTGGACCCGGACCCATCGACGTTCTCCGTGCTCCCGTGGCGCAACGACGACGACAGCGCGGCCGGTCGCCTCATCTGTGACGTGATCGATACGTCGAGCGGCCAGCCGTTCTCCGGCGACCCGCGCGGCGTGCTCAAACGCGCTATCCGGCGCGCCGAGGACATGGGCTACGAGGTCAACGCCGCACCCGAGCCGGAGTTCTTCCTGTTCGAGGAGGACGAAGACGGTCGCGCGACGACGAACACCAACGACGCCGGTGGCTACTTCGACCTCGCGCCGAAGGACCTCGCGCAGGACGTCCGCCGAGACATCATCTTCGGGCTGGAGGACATGGGCTTCGACATCGAGGCCTCCCACCACGAGGTCGCCCAGGGCCAGCACGAGATCAATTTCACCTACGACGACGCGCTGTCGACGGCCGACAACGTCGCTACCTTCCGCGCGGTCGTCCGCGCCATCGCCTCGGAGCACGACCTGCACGCGACGTTCATGCCCAAGCCGATCCCCCGCATCAACGGGTCGGGCATGCACACGCACCTCTCGCTGTTCACCGAGGACGGCGAGAACGCGTTCCACGACGGCGACAACGAGTTCGACCTGAGCGAGACGGCCAAGCAGTTCACCGCCGGTATCCTCGACCACGCGCCGGCCGTCGCGGCCGTCTCCAACCCGACCGTCAACTCCTACAAGCGCCTGGTCCCGGGCTACGAGGCGCCCGTCTACGTCGCCTGGTCCGACCGCAACCGCTCGGCGCTCATCCGCAAGCCGGCCGCGCGCATCCCCGCCGCCTCCCGCATCGAGGCGCGCTTCCCGGACCCGTCGTGTAACCCGTACCTCGCGTTCGCCGCGCTCATCCACGCCGGTCTCGACGGCATCGAGCGCGAACTCGACTGCGACGACCCGGTCCGCGAGAACATCTACGAGTTCGACGAGGCCAAGCGCGAGGAGTACGGCATCACCACGCTGCCGACGAACCTCGGCGAGGCCCTCGACGCCCTCAAGGAAGACGAGGTCATCCAGGACGCCCTCGGCGAGCACATCTACGAGAAGTTCACCGAGGCCAAGACCGCCGAGTTCGACGACTACCGCGTCGACGTCTCCGACTGGGAGCTCGACCGGTACCTCGAGACGTTCTGATACGGTCGGTTGTAACGATTTACCGGTATTTCGTCGACCGGTTCGACGAAATCCGGAAATGATTTACAACCGACCGTATGAGGCCGCCCGACACTCGACTCCGCTCTCGTCTTTCGGGCGGCCATACCCGCACTCGGGTCTACCGCTCACCCGCGTTTTTCGCTTCCGTTTAGCTTTGTTGAGGGCGGTAAGCCCCCTTCCTCAGCGAGCGCCGAAGGCGCGAGCAGGGAGGGGATACACCGCCCGCACGTCGTTCATCCACGTTCCCCGACAGGCTTACTACCACAGCGGTCAAGCAGGGATAGTAAGACGCTCCGCCACGGCGCGTCTGGCGTTGGTAACGCGACAATAAGCGTGCATCGGACGTGTGGCCCGAGTGTCGAAACGGTAGGAGTGGGACACTCCGAACCACCCAGCGAGGGATAACGCCTGTGGAGTCTGGAACCGCTGTGCCACCCGGTGCAAGTTCCGACACCGAAGCAGGAAGCCCCGGCCTCCACGGAGGCGCGAAGCGCCGGAGTAGGCCGGGGTAGTTCACTTCCCTCCGCCTGCTTCCACCGCCGACCGACTGCGGTACTTCGCCGTCCGACGCGCCACCGTCGCCTTTTTACGTCCCTACTGGCTCTGTCCCTCCAACAGACGGTCGGTCGCCGCCACAGGCGACGGAGAACGTGTGAAGATACTCTCGTGTAACGCCGGATACCTGCTCGACTACGACGGATCGCTGCGCGAGTACGCGCTCAAACCCCATCGAGGCTTGCTCGGGAGCGACGCGGCCGAAGAGCGCGCCACCGAACGCCTCGCCGACGTCATCGCGGACGAGTGCCCCGACGTGGTCTGCCTCCTCGAAGTCGACCAGGGCTCGATGCGCACGGTGACCGAAGGCCAGGTCACGCGGCTCGCCGGGATGCTGACCGAACGCGGGCTGGACTACCACGCTCGCGCCGACGCCAAGTACGGCGACGGCAACGTCCTCGGCAACCTGCCCGTCCTCTCGCACCTCTCGAACGGCCTCCTCGTCCGCGACGACCTCGACGCGACCATCGAGGCCCACTACCTCGACACCGGCCCGAAACGGCTCGTCACCGAGGTCGTTCTCGGCGACCTCGCCGTCTTCGGCGTCCACCTCGCGATGAGCGGCCGCGGCCGGCGCAAGCAGCTCGACGAGCTCGCCGCCATCGTCGCCGAGCGGGACCGCGTCGTCGTCTGCGGCGACTTCAACGCCTACGACGGTCTCGAAGCGGTCGAGGCCGCTCTCGGTGAGACGGACCTGCTCCTCCACAACCCCGGCGAGACCGTCCCCAAGCGCCCGCTCGACACCATCGTCTCCGAGACCCGGACGCTGGATTTCTTCCTCGCCTCCCCCGACATCACCGTGACTCGTTGTGACGTGATCGAGGTCCAGGTCTCCGACCACCGGCCCGTCGTACTGGAGTTCGACGAGTAGCGACTGAGCGAATCGACGAGGGGCAATTCTGTCGTGGCGCGCGCTGTCGCGAGTTTCATCTCGCGATCGTAGCCGTGCGAGGGATGAGGAGCACAGCGAGCGGAGTGAGCGAGCACCGCAATCGGTTGGGGAGGCGTGTGGTGCGGTGCTGTGTGTGGTGGATCTGGAACCCTGGCGGACTGAAAGGGCGAGACGCGCTGGCGGTGAGTGAAACGAACGGAGTCGCTGAGTGGGCACTATCCGAGAGAGCGCAGCGAACGAGGATATCCCACTCAGCGACCGCGAGCGGGTCGAGGGCTTTCGGCGGTTGTTTTTTGTATCCCAACCGACTGCTAGCGAGCGGGTTCTGTCGGTGACAGCGACTCGGAGCGACACAGATCGGTGGACACATGAGCACTCACGGAGCAACCCGGCAGTATGAGTATCGACTGGCGGGCGCGGGCGGGCGAGGTGTGGACCGTCCCGAACCTGATCTCGCTCGCTCGACTGCCGCTGGTCGCGGGGATCGTCGTCACCCTGCACTCCCCGGTCCGATACGTGCTGTTCGCCCTCATCGTCGTCTCCGACGGCGTGGACGGCTGGGTTGCACGGAAGCTCGACCAGACGACGGAACTGGGCGCGCTGCTGGACCCGGCGCTCGACAAACTCACCGCGCTCGCCCTCGTCGCGGTCCTGTTCCCGCGGCTGGACCTCGCATCCCCGTTCCTCGTCCTGTTCTTCGCGAGAGATGTCTTCGTCGTCTCGCTCGCGCCGCTCGTGGCGCTGTACGGCTTCGACACGAGCAAGGTACAGGCGCGACTCCCGGGGAAGGTCGTCACGAACCTGCAGTTCCTGGCGATGGTGGCGATGCTCGTCCCCGCGACGGCTATCACGGAACTGCTCCTGTGGGCGCTGGGACTCGCGTCGGCGGTGGCCATCACGGACTACGTCGTGTTCGTGGCGCGGGAACTGAGCGACCGCGAGTGGGTGCACGACTGGCGCGGGAGCGTCGCCGCGACCGTTGCGGTGTTCGCGGTCTTCGGCGCCATCGTCCGCCTCCTCCTCTCCGGCGAACTGCGCGACGCGCTGGCGACGCTCGGGTAGCCGCTCCACACACCACGGTTTCGCCTCGAACGCCGCTCGGTGTGACGTTACCCGGTCGGACGGCTCTCAGCGGTAGGCGTTCATGGCGGCGAAGCGGTCGGGGTAGTCGCCGGCGGGGTGGGTCGGTTCGTCGCCGTTCACGACGACGCGTTCGAACTTCTCGTAGGAGTTCTCCCAGCCGAGGTGGGCGAACTCGACGCGGCGCTTGAGCATGTGGCCGACGCCGTCGCGGTGGTACATCCGGCGAGGAGCGCCCGAGCGGAGCGCGTCGACGAGGCCCGCGGCGGAGTCGATCGGTCGGTCGAACTCGACCCAGGCCTCGCCGATGGTGGGGGTGAGGTGGGCGTACGAGGAGATGTACGTCTGGAGGCCGCTCTCGCGGGCGATCTCGCGGGCGCGGCGGTCGTCCCACGGCCAATGTTTCGGGTTGTACACCTCGACGGCGTCGACCCGGTCGGCGTAGGTCTCGATGTCCCGCTCGGTCATGCTGAGGGTGAGAAACTCGGGGTGGGGGACGAGGACGGCGGCGTCGTGAGTCGCGACCTCGGCCATCGTGTCCTCGAGCGTGAGGAAGTCCGGGACGGGTTCGTCGGGGTCGACGGCGAGGACGTGTTTGCGGTCGGTCCACGTCCCGGTGAAGTACTCGCGGCCGGGGACGACGAGCAGTTCGTCGTCGGAGAAGCGGACGGCGCGTTCGCGGATGGTCGAGAGGTGGGTGAAATGGGGCGCGTAGACGATGGCGTCGAGACCGACGGCCTTGGCCCGTTCGACGACGTCCTCGTCGAGGGTCTTGACGTGGAGGTCGACGCGGGACTCTCCATCGGTCGACGCGCCGCCCGGCGACATGCATCCAGATACGCAAGCCGGAGTTTAGATGTTACGAAGACGACGCCGCGCCGTCGGCGACTGAGCCGACGAAGTCGCAGTCCCGACGTGTGCGTCAGCGGAACTTGCTGACGAGGTCGCGCAGGCCGGCGGCCTTGCGGCCGATGGCGAGAAACGAACCCAGAACGACCATGAACACGTAGAGGCCGAGCGTCGAGAGCCAGACGACGAGCATCGCGGCGACGGCGGCCCAGTTCGCGAGGTAGTAGAAGGCGCCGACGGTCATGACGGTCCCGTAGAGGAGGACGACGTAGGGCCCCCACCCGGTGGCGTGGCCGCGACGCTGGCGCTTGCGGACGTAGCGACGGAGCTCCGACCGGATGTCGTCGCGATGGACCGTCTTCTCGTCGATGCGCGTCCGCAGGGCCTCCAGTTCCTCCCGCAGCTGTGCGACCTCATCGGCGTCGGCCGTGCGGTCTGCGCCGCTCTCGCGGCCCCGGCCTCGCTCGTCGGTCACGCCCGGGTCGGGGGACGCGGTGTCGCCACCCACGGAGTCGTCGGCCACGGTGCTGTCGTCCGCGGCGTCGTCGGCACCAGTGTTGGCGGTCATAAGCGCGTGTCGTCCGAGGTATCGCCTGGCTCCCCCTTGGTGTTGGTGGTCTCATGAGCATGCTCGGCCAACACCGCGTCGAGTGTGGCGCCGAGCAGGCCGACGACCGCGACGCCGGCGCAGCCGACGAGCGTGCCGACGACGACGCCGCTCCGACCGACGGCGACTGCGCGCGCCTCGACCGAGTCCGCCCGCACGCGATGACCTGGGGCCCTCTAATAGTTCGGCCACTGCACCCGACACCCGTGACGAAAGGACCAAGACGCGGCCGCCGCGAGCGAAGTGTATGGACCGAAGGCTCGACGGGGCCGTGATGCGCGCGACTGTCATCCTGCTCACCGCCGGCCTCAGTCTCGTCGCCGTCGGAACCGCCGGGGTCGCCGCGTCCCTCCCGCTCGTGCTCGCCTCCGTCGTCCTCGCGGGCGTGACCCGCGTCGTCACCGACGCCGTCGAAGTACCGGCGACGGACGGTGTCACCGTTCGCACCGTTGCGACCGACCTCTGGATCGGCCCGGCACTGGCCGCCGTCGTCCTCATCCTCTGGCTCGACGCCACCCCCGGCGAAGTGCAGGCCCTCGGCGGAATGGTCGGCCTGGTCGGCATGCTGAACTACTTCCTGCGACCGTTTTACCACCTGATCTACGGACTCGGCCGGCGACTCGCCGCGCTGTGAGGCGCGGTCGACAGAGCGTCTCGCTCCTCGCCCGCTGTGGGCTCAGTTGCTGCGACGGTGGCGTCACTCCTCGGCGACGGTAGCCTCGCGGATCTCGGTCACGTCGGCGTCGGTTTTGAACGTCGTCCCGCCGTAGTGGGTCCGCGAGGCCTCGTAGCCGGCGTCGCGCAGTCGGTCGACGAACTCGTCCATCGCCATCGCACCGACGCCCCAGCGCTTGCACAGGCGGTGCTGGTCGTAGTGAGTCGGCTCGTCGCCCTCCGCGGCGACCGTCTCGCAGAGTTCGCGCGCCCGGTCGGCGGTGCCCATCCCGTCGTCGACCGCGTCGCTGACCGCCTCGGTGAACGCCACGTCGCGGGTCGGTCCGAGCCAGATCGGTCCGGCGGTCTGGATACCGTGGTCGCAGTTCGGACAGGCGTCCAGCGGGTCGGCGATCAGCCCGCGAGTCGCCTCGCGGTAGAGACAGTGCTCGCAGTGGTCGACGTAGCCGAGTTCGTCGACGAGCGCGTTCGCCGCTCGCGCACCGGAGTCGAGCCGGAGATACGTTCGCGCGTAGTGTTTCGTCGCGTGGCTGAACACCGGTTGGGCCGCAATGTCGTACCGCGCCGCTGTCCGGACCATCGCGGAGAGCAACACCCTGAGGCCCATCTCGGCGTGGTACTCGGTGTTTCGCGGGACCGTCGAGTAGTGGCGGACGCCGCTCTCGAAGTGCGCGCCACACAGCGGCGCGGTGTCGGTCGCGGTGAGACAGACCAGCCGGCTCGCCCCGCGGAACGCGGCGTCGGCGAAGGGGATCGGCGTCCCGAACGGGTCCACGTCGACCACGTCGAACCGCGCCTCGTGCATGACCGCGTTCGCGTCCCTGTGCAGGACGCGCCCGTCGAGGTCGTTTCGCTCCAGGTTCGCCCGACACAGGTCGACGGCGTCGGGGTCCACGTCACACAGCGTGGCGTCCCAGCTGTCGGCGGCGGCGCGGACGCCGCGGATCCCCGACGCCGCGTTGGCGTCGAGGTAGGTCGGCGTCCGGCCGCTGTCTCGGTCGTGGTCGAGCGCGCGAAGCGCGGCGACGGTCAGGTCGCGGTTCAGCTCCTGTACCGGGTTGAAAAACACCTCGTCGCCGACGCCGGCGTCGGCCTGTTCGGGCACCTCGACCGTCACGTCGCCCTCGGAGACGCGCATACCCCCACCTGTCCGGCGAGCGCGAAAAGCCATGCGTTCTCCGCGCGTCGCACCGTCTTCGCGGTCGTACGGGACTCCCGGCTCGCGTCGTCTCCTCGGTCGTCGTCAGACGAGCGTCTACCGGGCTCGCCGTCAGGCCGTCTTACTCGGCGTTCTCCGCGGGTAATTGCGGCTTGACCCGCTCGCGCATCGAACCTGTTTAGTTCGGGTATTCCCAACGGACGGTATCGTGAACGCGGTCGACCGCTGGGAGGCCGCGCTCGCAACGGAGTCGGAACTCACTCCGGAGGCCGTCGACCGCATCCTCGACGCCCACGGCGAGCGCGGCGCCCACGCCATCGAGGCCGTCTCCGAGCGACGCGTCAAGGAGTACCGCGACTTCACCGTCGTCGTCGGCCACGACGACGAACACGTCGTCGAATCCGACTCCTGCGACTGCAAGGACGCCGAGTACAACCTCGACCGCGATGACCCCGAACAGCTCTGCTGGCACGCTATCGCCGTCCGCATCGCCCGCGCCATCGACGCCGTCGACCACCACGACATGTGGTACTCCGACGTCCGGGAGTTCCTCTGACCATCTTTTTCGCGGAGGGGTCGCCGCGCGACCCCTCCGCCAAAAACATGGGTGAAAAAGGCCGCATCTCGGCCTCTGGCCTCGATGCGGTGAACCGACTCGCGCCTCCGGCG
>PXSD01000015.1 GCA_003023165.1 Halobacteriales archaeon QS_9_67_15
GGCGGCGGCCCGTACAGCCACTCTTCCGGTAGATTTTTGCTTCGCCTACACCAACACTAATGCAGTCCGGGCGGCCCAACAGGACGCTCGGACGGGCCGTCGTAGACCGGCCCCGAACTCGGGGACGCATGACGCGCACCGCTCCCACCGGGTAATAGGAGGGACCGTCCGAAGCCACGCACTGTGACGTGGTGTCCATCTGGCCTCGAAAATCCCCTGCTCACTTCCGGGGTGACGTATGGAAGTCCACCGGGAATTGAAGATAGCCGGATGCGCCGGTCGCCGCGGACGGCGACCCGCAGAGTCCACGCCGCGCCCATGCATGGGGGCAGGACGGCAACCCGCGAAGCCCTCGCGGGGGAAAGCCCCGCCCTCAAAGACTGAGCGGCTTTGCCGCGAGGGAGTAGGGCGGGGTAGTTTACTCCTCTTCGGTGTCGTCCTGCATCGGGACGGTCCCCGGCCAGTCGCCGCTCTCCAGGAATGGGACGCCCATCTTCTGGGCGGCCCGCGAGATGACGTGCGAGCCGGTCGGCGCCGTGAAAAAGAGGAAGACGACGGTCACGAGCGCGGCCAGTCCGTCATCGACGGGACCGTAGTAGACGGTGGTGGCCAGCAGGATGGACGAGGCACCGAGCGTGGCGGCTTTGCTCGTCGCGTGCATCCTGTTGTAGACGTTCGGCAGTCGCAGGAGCCCCACCGTCCCGACGAGGAGAAAGAAACTCCCGACGACGACGAGCGCGGTCACGGCGACGGCCTGGACTGTGGAGATCATTCGATGATGTCACCCTCTGTGATGAAACGCGCGACGGCGATGGTGCTGATGAACCCGATGATCGCGAGGACGAGGCTCACGGTGACGAACAGCCCCTCGCCGGTCTGGAGCGCGAACAGCGCGGCGATGGCGACGATGTTCGTCCCGATGGTGTCCAGGCCCACGACGCGGTCCGGGACCGTCGGGCCGCGGATGACCCGATAGCCGGCCAGCAGGGTCACGAGGCTGGCCAGCAACAGTCCGCCGAGGACGGCCGTCTCCAGGAACGCCGGGAGCTCACTCGCCATCGGTCTCACCTCCCGCGTCGGCCATCGGTTCGGCGGTCTCGCCCCCGTGGTCGGCCGCGGCGCGGCGGTCCGGGTCCGGAACCGGGTCGCCCGGGTCGCGCTCCTCGTCGAAGATGCGGAGGGCGTAGTCCTCCCAGGTCCGGATGGGGTCGGTGATGGCGTCGCGGTCGCGACCGTCGATGGCGTGGACGAACAGGGAGTTGCGGTCCGCGTCGTAATCTATCGTCAGCGTCCCCGGCGTCAGCGTGATGCTGTTCGCAATGGTGGTGATGGCCAGGTCCGTCTCGACGCGGAGCGGTACCTCGATCACGTCGGGTTCGATGGGCATCGACGGCGCGAGCACGCGGTACGCCACGTCGAGGTTTGCCGTCAGCAGCTCCCACAGGAAGTTCGCGAGGTAGACGCCCGCGTAGGGGAGGCCTCGCAGGCGCGCGCCGACAGCTACGTTCGGCAGGTAGAACCGCCGGAACGCGAACGCGACCGGGAGTCCGACCGCGAGTCCGATGAGGAACTCGCCGACGACGGTTTCGGGGGTGACACCGCGGACGAACAGCCAGACGACCGCCAGTCCGGTTCCGATGCCGATCCAGCGCCTCATCGCGTCACCTCCCGGTCCTTGCGAGCGGCGTCCGGTCGGTCACTCACGGGCGACCACCCCTGGGTCGACGGCGTCGACGTATGCATCGGTGTCGAGCGCCGCCCGTGCGGCGGACTCGGCGAAGCTATAGACCGGGTCGAAGCCGATACCGACGGCGACGACGACCAGCGCGAGCGCGGCGACCACGCCGACGAGGACGGACGACTGCGAGCCGTGCTCGACCAACGGCGTGACCTCGCCCCAGAACCCTTGCGACCAGGTCCGCGAGAGGTAAGCGATGGTGAATATCGCTCCCGCGAGCGCTCCAGCGAGCGCCAGCCCGGCCCCGGGCGTGCCCGCGGCGAGGGCGCGTCCGCCCGTGTCGAGCACGAGTAGCTTTCCGAAAAAACCCGACAGCGGCGGGATCCCGACGAGCGCGAGCGACCCGACGAAAAAGGACCCCGAAAGGACCGGGAATCGGGTCGTGAGTCCACCGAGACGCTCGAACTCGATGGTTCCCGTGGCGTCGTAGACGGTGCCGCTGACCAGGAATAGCAGCGACTTGGCGACGGCGTGGTTCAGCGAGTAGACCAGTGCGGCGACGACACCGAGCGTGCGCAGTGCGGGGTCCGAGACGGTCGCGACGACGGCCAGTGGCAGGACGATGAACCCTACTTGACTGATGCTGGAGTAGGCGAACACGTCGTCCAGGGCGTCGCGACTGACAGCGCCGACCCCGCCGACGAGCATGCTCGCCAGCGCCATCGCGAAGAGGACCGGGCCGAAGAAGGCGAGGAACGACTCGCCGGAGAGGGCGGGGAGACCGAGCCCGCCCTCCACCGCGCCCGCGGCAAAGACGGTGAAGTACAGGCGGACGATGGCGTAGATGCCCACCTTCTTGGTGACGCCGGCGAGGAACGCGGAGACCGGCGCCGGCGCGGCCCGGTAGGCGGGTGGCACCCAGAAGTGGAAGGGGACGATCCCCGCCTTCAGCGCGAAGACGACCAGGAGGATGGTCGACAGGCCCAGGACCGGCGCGGGGTCGATCCCGAACTCGGCGGGCGCGGCCAGCCGTCGGGCGATGTCGGCCATGTTGAGCGTCCCGGTGGTCGCGTAGAGGCCGCCGATACTGACGAGCATCAGGGCGCTGCCGAAGAGGTTGAGGACGGTGTACTGCAGGGCCGCGGCGGTGTGGCGCGGGCCGCTGTAGAAGGCGACGAACACGTAACTGGGCATGAGCATCACCTCGAACCAGACGAAGAGGTTGAACACGTCGCCGGTGAGGAACGAGCCGGACACCCCCAGCAGCATGAAGTGGAACAGGGGGTGATAGGAGACACGCTGGCCCTGCTCGTCGACGTAGACGACCGAGAACACCAGCAGCGCAACCGTCACGAGCGCGGCCAGCGAGAGCATGAACGCGGCGAGGGCGTCCGCGACGAGGCTGATGCCGAACGGTGCCGGCCAGGCCGAGAGCTGGTAGGTCAGTGTCCCGCCGGAGAGGACGCGGTCGGCGAGGACGGCGACACCGACCGCGTAGGCGCCGACACCCAGCAGGCTGAGCGCGCGCTGGAGGCGGTCGTGACGGCGGGTCGCCAGCGTCGCGACGGCGGTGACCAGCGCGACTAGCATCGGCGCGATGACGACGTGTGTGGTCGACACCGCGAGGTCGGCGCTCATTCGGCGGTCACTTCCCCGAGGTTGAGCGTGCCGTGCTCCTCGTAGAGTCGGTAGGTCAACACCAGTGCGAAGGCGGTCGTCCCGAAGCTGATGACGATGGCGGTCAGCACCAGCGCCTGGACGAGCGGGTCGGTCACGCACTCCGCGCCGGCGTCGGGCACTGAGCAGGCGACCGGATGCTCGCCGCCGTGACCGAGGACCGGCGACTGCCCGGTCAGCCCGCCCATCGTCACGAGGTAGACGTTGGCGGCCTGGCTGATGATCGTGACGCCCCAGACGACTCTGACCACGTCCCGCCGGAGGATCAGGAAGGTCCCCAGCGCGAACAGCAGTCCCAGGACAGCCGCGAGGATGACCTGGGTCATTCCGCGCCTACCTCCGCGAGGATCGTCAAAAGCGCTCCGACGACGACGGCGTAGACGCCGAGGTCGAACACGAGCGCCGAGGCGACTTCGAGTTCGCCGTAGACGGGGAGGTGCTCGAGGAACGCTACCGCCTGCGTGAGGAACGGGTAGCCGAGGACCATCGCGGCGACGCCGCTCCCGGCGGCGACCGCGAGACCGCTCGCGAAGACGCGGCCGTACTCGCGGACGATCCCGGACTCGGTCTCGTAGCGGACGGCGGGAGTGCGGTCGAGCAGTTCGGTTTCGAGGTAGTCGAGGCCGTAGATGATGTAGACGAGCGCGAACGCCGTCACCGTCAGGACTCCGGCGATGAAGCCGCCGCCGGGGAGGTTGTGGCCCTGCAACAGCAGCGCGATAGCTGTCACGAGTATCATCGGGACGACCAGTCGCGTCACGGTGCGGGCGATGACCGTCGGCTTCCTGTCGAGTGTCACTGGTGTTCACCTCGTTCGCGCATCGCGACCAGCGTGCTGACCGACAGCGCGGCCATCGCGACGACCGATATCTCCCCCAGCGTGTCGAACGCCCGGAAGTCGACGAGGATGACGTTGACGATGTTCCCGCCGCCGCCCCCGTCGACGAAGGTCGGCCCGTGTTCGGCCGGGACGCCGCTGTTCTCGACGAAGTACTGGGCGACCACGTCGTCGGGCGTCCCCGCCGTCGAGAGCAGCACCGTCACCGCGACGGTGAGTCCCACCGCGCCGGCGACGACGGCGTCTCGGGCTGCCCGGACCCTGTCTATCGTCCCGTAGAACGCCGGCAGCTTGTCGAGCACCAGCAGGAAGATGACGAGCACGAGCGTCTCGACGACCAGCTGGGTCAGCGCCAGGTCCGGGGCACTCCCGAGGATGTAGAAGATGGCGACCATGAATCCGAGGATGGAGAGGGTCAACACCCCCGAGACGTGCGACGGCGCGGCAGTGACGGCGAGTGCGCCGATCACCGCGACACCGAGGACGACGACCAGCGCCGGTTCCAGCCCGGCGTAGGCGATGGTCGGGAGCGCGACGCCCGCGGCCGCGTACGCGCTCAGCGCGAGGCCCGCGAGCGCGAGCGAGAGCGCGAGCGCGTACGTGCGGAGGTGGCCCGTCTGGACCAGGTCGATGGCCGACGAGCGGTCGAGCCCCTCGGTGGCGCCGTCGTAGTACCAGTTCGGCCGGAGGAAGTCGACGCTCCGGACGGCGCGGACGCCATCGCGGATCCGGTCGAAAAAGGGGTAGGTGACCGCGCCGACGCCGATTGTCACTGTGCTCATGACCAGCCACGGGGTGACCTCCGTCGGGAGGTAGTACGAGAAACCGTGGTGGCCACCCTCCTCGCCCGTCGCGGCGACCGAGCTCTCGATAACGCTCCCCACGAACGATTCGAGGGGCGTGAAGTGGACGCCGACGGTCCCGGCGACGCCGCCGAGACCGACGACGAGCGCGAGTCCACCGAGCACCACGGCGGGCAGAGTCATCGCGAGCGGCGGCGCGTGGACCTCGCCCAGCGCGTCGGGCTTGTCGCCGAAAAAGAGCATGAGAAAGCGGATCGAGTAGAGGAACGTGAAGACGCTTCCGAAGACGGCGACGACGGGGAGCAGCCACCACAATGGCGACCCCCCGTGGGAGACGAAGTGGCCGGCAGTCTCGTAGACGGCGTGGAAGAGGAACTCCTTGGAGTAGAAGCCGTTGAACGGCGGGAGCCCGGCCATCCCGAGCGCCGCGACGGCGGTGACCGCGGCCGTTATCGGGAGGTCATTGGCGAGCCCGCCGAGTTCGTCGATCGCACGCGTTCCGGCCTCGTGGGCGACGATACCGGCCACGAGGAAGAGGGCGGCCTTGAACAGCGCGTGGTTGAGGATGTGAAAGCCGCCGGTCTCGGCACCGAGGTACTCCGTCATGCCGTAGCCGGCGACGATCAGCCCGAGGTGGGACGCCGTCGAATAGGCCAGCAACTCCTTGATGTCGCTGGCGGCGACGGCCAAAATCGCGGTGACGGTCATCGTCACCAGGCCCAGAACCCCGAAAACGAGCGTCCACTCGTCGGTCAGCAACAGCGGGCGGACCCGGCCGACGAGATAGACGCCGGCCTTGACCATCGTCGCCGAGTGGAGGAACGCCGAGACGGGCGTCGGGGCCTCCATCGCGTTCGGGAGCCAGATGTGGAAGGGGACCTGGGCGGACTTGGTGGCGGCGCCGACGCCGACGAGGAGGAGGACCGGGACGAACAGTCCCTGCGTGCGCATGGACTCGACCATCGGTTCGGCAGCGGCGATGATCGACCCCTCGCCCGCGAGGCGGAACGCCGAGTCGACCTCGGGGACGCCGGCGGCGACGACGGCCAGCAGGAGGAAGCCGACGAGCATGAACAGTCCGCCTGCGACGGTGATCAGCATCGACTTCCGCGCGGCGTACCGGGAGGCGGCGGCGTTCTGGTAGTGACCGATCAGCAGGAACGAGGAGACGGAGGTCAGCTCCCAGAAGACGAACAGGGCGATAAGGTCCGCGGCGAAGGCGACCCCGAGCATCGACCCCATGAACGCAAGCAGCGTCGCGTAGTACTTCGCCTGGCCCGGCTCCCCGTGCATGTACCCACCCGAGTAGATGAACACGAGCACGCCGACACCACTGGCGAGTGTGCCGATCAACAGCGCGAGGCCGTCGACGTAGAACGCGAGCGAGACGCCGTAGTTGGGTATCCACGGGACGACGACGGTCCCGTAGGTCCCGAAGAGGCTGCCGACGAGCGCGAGTGAGCCCGCGGCGACGGCGGCGGCGAAGTAGGCCGTCCGCTCGCCGAGGACGCGATGGACCAGCGGGGTCAGCGCCGCTCCGAGAAAGGGGAGCGTCACCACGGCGAGCACTACGAACCGGTCCGGTTGCACACCCGTTTCTGATTCGAGACGGGACTTAACACTTCTCGTCTCCGTCGGCCATCCACCGCTGAGAACATCGGTCCCTGCCAGCGAATCCACCGACCCGATCCTCCACTGGCCTGACCTCTCCGCCGGCACGATTCAAGCCGAGCGATACCGGATAGAATCAAACGTGATACTTGGAAGGCCGCGCTTGAATTTACGAAATTGATAACACGGTAGTGAGGCTTATATATCGCCCTCGGAGATGAGTAGACGACACGCACCGGCCGCCGACGGACCCTTCGGGTTCGACCGGTGGCAAAGCACAGGGGCTTGGCCCCCGCGAATCGGGCGTGACTCGACAACAATGAAACTCAATCAACTGTTCGCAGACGACGACGCGGTGTCGCCGGTCATCGGAGTCATCCTGATGGTCGCGATCACGGTCATCCTCGCGGCCGTCATCGCCACGTTCGTGCTCGGCCTGGGCGACCAGGTGTCGAACACGGCGCCCCAGGCATCGTTCAGCTTCGAATGGGACGGTCCATCTGGTGGAGACGGACCTTTGACCGTCACTCATGATGGCGGCGAGACGATCCAAGCACAGAACCTCTACCTACGTGGTGACGTGGGAGACAATGCAAATAGCGCTGATGATTTGGACCAAACTTGGGACACTGATGAGTACGAAGGTGACGTCGGTGGGTCGTCTGAAGTCCAAGCCGGAATGTCAATCGAGATCGATGGTGTCGGATCCGATGGCGAAATCAGTCTCGTCTGGCAGAGCTCCGCCGGGGACAGTTCCTCAACGCTGAAGGAGTGGACCGGTCCAGACGCGTAAAAAAGGGGCTACCCTCTTAATTCCGTATCACAATCGGATTAACGGGGAACGAGCAGGTTAGTTGAATGAACCATTCGGTTTCAAACGGATTGGCGGCAGAATTATTACCAAGTACGATGTCCGACGTCCGTTTATTATCTCCGAAACGTTCATACGTGATGCCCAGACAGTTATACACCATCGATACGACGCGAGCGGATTGGGCACCGCTCACGACAACGGGTCATACATCATGAGCAACGAGATGAGACGACTACCGGCGCAGGGGAACGGAGAGCTATCGAAAGGAGAGATATTCGACGTTCTTCAGAACCAGCGGCGACGGTACGTACTCGAGTATCTCAAGCGCTACGAGGAGCCGGTTTCGCTGAGCGACCTCGCGATGCAAGTCGCGGCGTGGGAGTACCAGACTCCGCTCGAGGAGGTGACCAACGACCAGAAGAAACGCGTCTACACAACGCTCCAGCAGACCCATCTCGAGAGGATGGAGGAAGCGGGCATCGTCGAGTACGACACCGGCGAGAACGTCGTCACGCGAACGCCGTACACCGACGAGCTGACCATCTACCTGGAGATCGTCCCGGGCTCGGAGTTCCCGTGGCGGGAGTTCTACCTCTCGCTCGGCTCGATCAGCTGTGCCGTCGTCGCCGCGCTCTGGACGGGGCTGTTCCCCCTGACGCTGCTCACATCGCTGGAGTGGGCGACGGTCATCGCCAGCACCTTCACTGCCGCGGCCGCGTACCACACCTGCTCCGGGGCCGACCTGCAACTCGGCGACGACGAGTACTCTCCGGACGAATTCGACCGGTAGCGTCGACCGCCCCGACGCGTATTCGGACTTTTCGTCCCCGTTATTTCGACTGATACTCGGACCGCGACCACCCGAGACGGGTTTGAACTGCGTCTATCGGCTGAACGGTAGCCGATATGCAGTACTGGTAATGGCGTGTCGGGAGTAACATTCCCGGTGTCCACTCGGTGACGAGCCAGCGGACGTGGGATGGAGGCATGCATCGATACAACTCTTGCACGACGACGCGGTGTCGCCGGTCATTGAAGTCATCCTGATGGTCGCGATCACGGTCATCCTGGCCGCCGCCATCGCTTCGTTCGTCCTCGGTCTGGGGAATCAAGCGAGTCAAAGCTCACTGACGGCGACGACTGGGATGGACTACGACGCTGATTCGTCACTCTCTGGTGATGTTGACGGCGTCCTGATCATCTTTCATGACGGCGGGGATCCGATCAACGAGAACAAATTGTATGTACGTGGTGATTTCCGACGGCTCCACTGACGTCGCATCTGCCAATTCCCGGCGAGATTACGACCCGACAACGACCGCTGTGAAGTACCGCGGGGACAAGCCCCGTGGCTTCGTTGTCGTGACCGCACGTCCCGAACCAGGCCGTGCCGTCGCGGGCGA
>PXSD01000016.1:0-624 GCA_003023165.1 Halobacteriales archaeon QS_9_67_15
CGCTCACTCACTGCGTTCGTGCGCCCCGAGCCTGACTTCGCTTCACTCTGTCAGACACCGGCGCTCATTACCCGATTTACTGCCGCCGATTAAGGATGTTTCCTTTCAGTCCGACCGTCACCCGAACTGAAGCGTCACCGACCGGGCTCGCTCCAGCTGCGTTTCGTCGTACGCCTCCGCCGTCTGCGTCCCGTGCGCCTCGTCGATAGCTCGCACTGTCTGCACGGTGTTCGCGAAGTTCTTGTAGGTCGCTTCGTCGACCATCTGGCCGTCGAGGACGACCGCCCCGGTCCCCGCCGCCTTGGCCTCGTTGAACCCTTCGACCTTGTCGAGGGCGGATCCGAGTTCCTCGGCGGTCGGCATGTGGATGCGGTTGGCCTGGGCGGTCTGGTTGGGGTGGAGTGACCACGACCCGTCGAGGCCGATACGGGCCTCGCGCTCGACCTGGTCGGCGTATCCCGGTGCGTTGTAGTAGGTGACGCCGGCCCGCTCGTCGAACAGCCGGTCGAACGGTCCGCCGATTGCGACCAGTCCGCCCGCTGACGCCTCGTTCGAGAGGCGTTCGAGCAGCCCGCCCCACCGGGGCCGTTCGCCGTCCATCGCTCGCCCGCCGAGGTCGGCGGG
>PXSD01000016.1:853-9640 GCA_003023165.1 Halobacteriales archaeon QS_9_67_15
CCGTCGAACCGGTCGCCCCGGAGCCAGTCGGGGGCCTCGAACCCCTCGGCCGTAAGGCCCGATTCGAGGTACTTCGCCGAGTTCTCCCGGGGGACGGCGGCCGGTGCAGTCTGAAAGGTGCGACAGAGTCGTGTCATGAGTCGGTGTGGGTGTCGGTGGTCTCGGTTGCAGTGATTCTCTCGTCGGTCGATTCGCGGTCCACGAGCGCGCGGCGAGTGCCGGAGTAGACCGGGCGCTCGTCGCCGGTGAACGCGACGTGCTCGAAGGTGACTTCGCCCGCTCGCGACGGCCCGCGTGACCCGTCCGCGTCGAGGACGCGGGTGAACCCGAAGACGGTGTCGCCGGCGGTCACGAAGTCGTGGAAGCGCTCGTCCGCGAAGCCGAGTTCGCGGTAGGTCCGCTCGTCCGAGCGGGCGTGACCCAGCGCCGTCGAGCGGGTCACGTCGCCGTAGGCGACCGGTTCGCCCGAGGGCGACTCGGCCATCGCCGCGGCGTTGTGGTGCTGTCTGGCGGTGTTGAGCGTCGCCAGCGGCAGGGCCGCGACAGTCAGGTCGTCCATCGTCCGCCCGCGTTCGTGCCGATATGCGACCGCGGCGTCGGCGTCGTCGGCTTCGTCGAGCGCTCGCCTGAAGTCCTCGAACGCGCCGCCGTCGGGCGTGACGAAGGTCTCCGGGAGGGCGGGCGCGTCGCCGGAATCACCGGCCCCTGCCGGTTCCGACTGGCCGCTGTCCGTCGCGGCCGGGTCGCGCCGCGGGATCATGTTCGTCCGCTCGTAGGAGACGAGCGTCTCGCCGGAGTCGGCGTCGATACCCCGTGTCCCCCAGGTAACGATGCCGTACTCGGGGCGCGAACTCGACGTCCGACTGTCTCTGACGGTCGACTCGACGCGGAGTTCGGTCCCCGGCGTCACGCCGTGGCGATGGAACTGCACGTCGTCGCGGCCGAGGAAGTAGCCGCCCCTCTCGCTGAGGTCCTCGACGGAGAGGCCCATCACGGCCGCGAGCAGGTAGTCCGGGTGTATCGGTGGTTCGTCGAAGCCACGGTCCCGCGCGGCGTCGGTTCGCCAGTACGCCGGGTCGTGGTTGAGTGTCTGGCTCATCCACGTCTCGTTGCCGTGGCGAGTCAGTCTGAGACCCGGCGCGTGTTCGATCACCGCGTCCTCGGTGAACTCCTCGAAGTAGTTGCCCTTCTCCCGGGTGTCGGCGCGGTCGAGTGCGGCGGCGAACGTCTCTGGGTCGGTCCAGTCAGTCATCGGCGGCCACCTCCCGGCCCGACCGCTCGTGGCGTGCGAGCGTCCTGCGCATCTCGTTGGTGACGACCATGTACCCCTCGTCGAAGCCCATGCCGGGCTTGGCGAGGATCTGCCCGGCGTCCGTCGCGAGCGCGACGTGGACGCAGGCCCGCGCCGACACGGCCGTCTCGTTGCAGGTCCCGCCGAGATACGCGCGAATGTCGGTCCCCTCGCACTCGGCCACGGCGCGGGCGCTCCGCTGGATCCCGCCGAGGTCCGGCGTCTTCACCTGGACCACGTCGGCGGCGTCCGCCTCGACAAACGTCTGTACGTCGTCGAACGTGTTGCACCACTCGTCGGCGACGATATCGACGGGGACACCGGCATCGGCGAGTCCGTCGCGGAGTTCCGCCATCTCGCGTATCTGGTCGGCGCGTCCACCGGCGTCCATCGGCCCCTCGACCTGGAGCGGGTGCGGGTCGGCCGCGGCCGCCAGGTCGGCGAAGTAGTCGATGACCTCGTCGCGGTCGTACGGCGGCCCGAACAGTTCGCCGATCATGCCGTACACGTCGACGTGGAACCGCGGGGAGTAGTCGACCGGCCCGAGTTCGGTCGCGCGGTCGCCGAGCCACGCCAGGTACTCGACCAATCGTTCGCCGTCGCTCCCGAGTTTCTCCTCGCTGTTGAACAGCCCGTGCGGGAGCACCGGCACGCCCTTGACGAGCATCTTCTCGGCGTTCCGACGGCGTGCGTCGCCCGACTGGCCGAAGACCGGGACTGGGTCCGTCGCCGGCGTGGCGTTCATGACGTCTGCGAGCACGTCGGTCGGCGTGCCCCGTCGCGCTCGCGCTGCGCCGAACAGCAGCGCCTGCGAGACGCCGTATCTGACGGCTGTGTGGAGTGCACCGCCGCACGCTCGGGCAGAGGGAAGCATCTCGACCACGGAGACGTTGTCCGTGAACGCTCGCGGGTCCCGGCCGCGAAGCGCCTCGCCGACGTGGTCCTCGACGACAGGCGCGTACGCTCCGGCGCGGAACAGCGGGTCGCGGCCGCCGGCCCCGGAGTACTGGACCGCGGCGCAGTCGCCGCGGACGACGCTCCCGTCCGAGAGTTCGAGTTCGACGATCAGCGCCTCGCCCGCCTGTCGCACGTCGTCGAACCCCTCCGTGACCGGCTCGCCCGTGTAGGCGAACCCGTCTTCGGCGGCACCGGTCTTGATGGCCCGCTGGTCGTCGAAGTAGAAGCCCGAAACTCCCGGAACGGCCCGGACTGCCTCAATCTGCATCGCTCTCACCTCCCTGTGGGCCGACCCCGTCGCCCGGGCCGCCGGTGTCGCCGTCGCTGGCGGTGGGTCGACCGATCAGCTTCCCGTCGCTGATGGCATCGACGTCGTCGGCGACCATCCGGAACGACCGGCTTCGGCCCTCTGTCCGTGCGCGCTGGTCGAGGCGCGCGCCGTGGACCTCCTTGACCTCGTCGGGGACGGCGAGGTCGCCCCACTCGAGCACTCGGACGCGGCCGTCGTCGTCCCGTGCGGGGAGGACGGCCGCCGCCGCGCTGTCGCTCGGTGCGAAGGGCACGTCGAGCGCGCCGGACTCGAAGGCCGCGACCGTCCCCTGGGCCACGTCGCCGTCGCCGTGCGAGAAGACCGTCTCTACCAGCGAGCGCGCCGTGCGCTCGATTATCTCCTGTTCCTCGTCGATGCCGTCAATGACGATCTCCTGTTCGAGCATCATATCTACGAGCTGTCTCGTCGTGCGCAGGCCGGCGGCGTTGGCCTCGCGAGTGGGGACGCCCTGGAACTCCTGTGGCGACTTGGTGATGACCTTGTCCGGGCGAGCGAGCGCCGCCGTCGCGCCGCCGAGACCGATAACGCCGTTGGCGCGGGCCTCGTCGGGCGGGAACCCGCCCATCCATTCGTGGAAGACGGTGGTAGCGACCACGTCGTCGGGGAGGTATTCCTCGCCGAGGTCCCGGAGTGCGCGGAGCGCGGCCACGTCCTGGACGACGTTCCCGACCTGTCCGTAGCCGAGCGTGAGCGAGCGGACCCCCTGGGTGGCCGCGAGGAGGCCTTCGAGGATCATCACCGCGATGGCGATGGCCGGCGGAACGAGCGTGCCGGTGAGCGGACCGAACGGTTCGCGGTTGATCCGGACGCCTCGCTCGGTGTACGCGCCGCAGAGCCGGTCGACGAACTGCCAGTGTTCGATGGTCTCTTCGAGGTCGTGTTCCTTCGTGTACGGGATGTTGTACGAGACCGGGCCGCCCTCGAAGCTCTGGAACCCGCCCGCCAGCGTGACGATGGCGAGCAGTCGAGCGTCGGGCGTCCCGTGGCGAACCTCGACCGGCGCGTCGACCGACCGGATCAGGTCTCGACAGGCGTCGACGCCGTGGTTGACGGCCGGGAAGCCGTTAAGCGTGTCGTCGCCCGAGTCGCGGGCGTCGGCGAGGCCCTCGGCGGCCTTCTCGTACTCGTTGTCGCGCGTGTACGAGTCGATGGTCGTCGGGAGCAGGTCGGCACCCCCCTCCGTCTCCAAATACCGGAGGAGCTCGACCTGGTCGTCGAGTCGCGGAATACCGGCGCGGGGCTGGAGGAGCGGGTCGTCGGCCGACTCCAGCACCTCGGCGAACCGCTTGTGCCCCGGGAGCGATTCGTGGAACTCGACGGCGTCCTCGAAGTCCGCGTCAGCACCGGTCGGCCACCGACCCCTGAGTTCGGATTCGGTCTCCCGAAGCTGTTCACCGGCGATCAGTTCGTCACGAAGCATCTACTCGGACCCCCGCCGGGCGCGTTCGTCGCGGAGCATCTACGTGTTCACGCTGGCCCGTTCGGGTTCGGTCGCGGTCATGTCGAGGTCCCGTTCGAGCGAGGCGACGACAGCCTCGGGGTCGGTCTCGGCGTCGAAGACGCGGTCGAAGCCGAGCGTCCGGAACGTCTGCTCGGTCTCCGCCCAGTCGTTCTGGCCGACCGCGAGGTTGCCGCCGATGTAGGTGATGGCGTCGCAACCCGCCTCGGCGAGTTGTTCGTGGAGCCCCTGACAGTCCTGCCGGGCGTGCCCGTACAGTGACGAGACGAGTACAGCGCCGGCGTCCTCGGCGGCCGCTGCCGAGACGAACTCGGCCTTGGCGGTCTGTACGCCGAGGTTCTCGACGTCGAATCCGGCGGCTGTCAGCGCTTGTTCGAGGATCGTGATCCCGACGACGTGCGCGTCGGAGCCGATCACACCGAGGATGACTGTCTGCCCCATGTGAGTGTCTGCACCGATGCGGGCCACCGTAATAAATATAATGGTCTTTCATGATGGTCTTGGTAACCGTTCACACAGGCCCGTATGACGGCGAAATTCAGTATGTAATTATTTATCACTAAGTTTTATGGCCGGTGGGCGCTTCGGGCCGGTATGGGCGCACTGTCGGACTTGCGCGTGATCGACCTGACGCAGGTGCTCGCCGGGCCGTACTGTACGATGTTGCTCGCGGACATGGGTGCGGACGTAGTGAAAGTAGAGCGGCCGGGCGGCGACCTCATCCGGTCGAATCCGCCGTTCGTCGACGACGCCGAAGACGAAGCCTACGGCGGCTACTTCCAAAGCGTCAACCGCAACAAGCGGTCGCTGGAACTCGACCTCGGTGACTCCGAGGACCGCGCGGACTTCCTCTCGCTGGTCGAGACGGCGGACGTGGTCGTCGAGAACTACCGGGCGGGCACGATGGAGCAGTTCGATCTGGGCTACGAGACGCTCCGGGAGCACAACCCCGGCCTGATCTACTCCTCGATCCGCGGCTTCGGCGACCCGCGAACGGGCGAGACCGACCGACAGGGCCAGCCCTCCTTCGACCTCGTCGCGCAGGCGCTCGGCGGCGTGATGGAGATCACCGGCCGGCCCGACGGCCCGCCGACGAAGGTCGGCCCCGGCATCGGCGACCTCTTCACGGCAGTGCTCAACGCGGTCGGTATCCTCGGAGCGGTCCACCACCGCGACCGCACGGGCGAGGGGCAGTACGTCGACACCGCCATGTACGACGCGATGGTCTCGATGTGCGAACGGACGGTCTACCAGTACTCCTACAGCGACGAAGCCCCCACTCGACGCGGGAACGCGCACCCGACCCTGTTCCCCTACAACGCCTTCGAGACGAGCGACGGCCACGTCGTGATCGCGGCGTTCTCCGACGGCCACTGGCGCGCGCTCTGTGCGGCCATGGACCGCCCGGACCTCGCCGCCGAGTACCCGACCGGGAGCGACCGCCTCGCCGAGCGCGAGACGCTCCGCGAGGAGATCGCCGAGTGGACGCGGACACGAACGGTCGAGGCGGTCGTCGACGCGCTCGGCGGTGCGGTCCCCGCTGCGCCGGTCCAGGACACGAGCGACATCTTCGAGGACCCGCACGTCCACACCCGCGAGATGCTCGCAGACGTCGACCAGCCCGGGGCCGACGAGTCCGTCACCATCGCGGGCAGTCCGATCAAGCTGAGCGAGACGCCGACCGGCGTCGAGCGCCGCGCACCGCTGCTCGACGAACACCGCGACGAACTGCTCGAGTCGAGCGCGCGCACTGAAGACGACGGCGAACCGGCCCACGGCGACGACTAAGTGCTCGAGAGCGACCGGAGGCCCGACGGAGAAGTCGTCCAGAGCCGTTATATTTTGTGAGAACTGCGAGGGATAGTTTATAAGCGGCCGTGATCGACGTTGAGAGACAGTAGACACGACAGCTATGAGTTTGGATTCCACACACCACTCGTATTCCTCCCCTAATGGATACGACACAGATGACGAGACGGGTCCGGACAGACCGGAGACCGGGTCGGTCTGGTGGGTCGAACTGTCTCTCGGCGCTCTCTGTCTGCTTTCGGCCGGCGCAGTCGCTCTGGCACAGACATCGGTCGGCCCACTGTCCAGTGTGCGATTCGTTTACGGAACTATCCCCGCGGCCCTGTATCTCGTCGTCGCGACGGCCATAGGCCTCAGCTTTCTCCAGTCCGGGATCCAGCGAACGCCAGATACTGACCGACTACGCTGAGCGGACAACCCCGTAGCAGTTCCCGCTCGAGACCTCGAACTCGACCAGTTCGAGCCCACTCTCGGAGACGTCCGCCCGGAACTCCTCGGGGTCGTAGATGTGGTAGAACCGGTCGACCGCATCGCCGCCGGGGAGCGTCCACCCGACGGTCGTGTCGAACCCCTCGGTCTCGTCGAACCGGTCGTGTTCGGTCGACCACGCGCTCACGAGCGCTCGGCCGTCGGTCGCGAGCACTCTCGCCAGTTCGTCCAGGCTCGCCACGCGCCGGTCTCGCGTCGGGAGGTGCGGGAGCGTCGCCACGTAGACCGCCAGATCGACGCTCTCGACCCGAACCGGCGAGCGCGCCGCGTCGGCCTGTGCGAGCGCGAACGACACGCCCCGCTCGACCGCGCGGTCGCTCGCCGTCCGCAGGATCTCGCGGCTCACGTCCACGCCCAGCGCACGGTCACAGCAGCCGGCCAGCAGTTCCGTGTGCCGGCCGTTGCCACAACCGATGTCGAGTCCCACCGCGCCCGACCGCCCGTCGATGAACGACTCGACCTCCGGCCAGGGGTACTCGCGCGTCTTCGAGAAGTGGTCGGCGATACGGTCGTAGGTGTCACGCACCGAGGCCGTGTCCCGACCGCTGGTCCGCTCGTCGTCCGTCACTGTCACTCAGTCGTCTGTCTCGGGGTACGCCTCGCGCAGGAGTTCGGGCTGGTCGTTCAGCCGCTCGCGGATCGGGTCGACGATCTCCGAGATAGCCTCGCCGGCGGCCGGTTTGAGGTCCGCGGGGTGGAGCTCGCCCGAGAGGAAGTCCGCTTCCAGGTCGTCGTAATTCCCGTAGGTGAGGTCGCCGCCGTACTCCTCGGGGCGCTCGATGACGAGGTCCTCGCCGCGCTCGTCGAG
The DNA here is from genome assembly GCA_003023165.1 of Halobacteriales archaeon QS_9_67_15. Lineage (GTDB taxonomy): Archaea > Halobacteriota > Halobacteria > Halobacteriales > Haloarculaceae > Halosimplex. The sequence goes on from PXSD01000016.1 coordinate 7,998, forward strand.
GATCGGAAAGACGAGGTACTCGAGGTACTCGAGCACGCCGTTGTCCTCGCGCTCGCCCGCCGGACAGTAGGCGGCCTCGATCTTCTCGACGACCTCGTCGCGAGAGTCGTTCAAGTTGACCTTCGAGGACTCGTCGGAGGCCGACATCTTCCCGCCCGACAGTCCGGAGAGGAGCGGCGCGAAGACACAGACCGGCGACTCGCCGCCGTGTTCAGGCAGGAGCTCGCGGGAGAGCATGTAGATACCGCGCTGGTCGATCCCGCCGTAGGCCACGTCGGCGTCGAGCGCGTCCACGTCGAGCGTCTGCATCAGCGGGTAGAGTAGCCCCCCGAGCTTCGGCGAGTCGGATTCGCGGACGACCTCGCTGCCGGCTCGCCGGGCGCGGCTGAGCGTCGTCTCGGCGGCCATCCGCAGCAGTTCGAGCGCGTAGTCGGGGTCGAGTTCGAAGTCCCGTCCGCGGACGAAGGAGATCCGGTCGGCGTCCGCGCCGGCCGCGTCGATCATCGCCTCGATGGTCTCTTCGTAGTACTCCGACCGCGCTTCGAGCAGGTCGAACGGGCTCTTGTTATCGTCGAGGTGGGCGTGTAGGTCCGCGATCAGAACCGTTACATCCATCCCGGCACCGAGGAAGTCGGCGAGCTTGCGCATCGTCGTGAAGTGCCCGATGTGCATCTCGCCGGTCGGCGCGTAGCCGATGTAAACCGACGGGTCGCCCTCGGCGAACAGCGTCTCCAGCTCCGATTCCTCGACGACCTCGGCCGTGTTCCGGGTCGCGAGTTCGAGCCGCTCGTCCGTGTCCATGTCCACTCCTCCCGTCGGACGAGAGTAAAGCGTTTCTTTCGGGTGAGACACCGCGCCACGGCACCCGCGACGGGGTGGCCCGAACCGGCTGAGACCCGTCGGGCCAATTGATTTAACCCAAGAAACACACGTCTGCAGGGATGAACCTCTCGACCGGGTGCGACCGACTCGACACACTCCTCGGTGGCGGTGTGCCCGAGAACCGCAGCCTGCTCGTCTCGGGGCCGCCAGGCACCGGGAAGACGACACTCGGTATGCAGTTCCTTCAGGCCGGGCTCGACGACGGTGAGGACTGTCTACTCGTCAGCACCGAGCAGACGCTGGACGAACTGAGAGACACGTTCGAGCCCTACCCGTTCGACCTGACCGCCGATGGCCTGACGGTCGTCACCATCCACTGCGAGCACGGGCAGACGCTCGAAGGCGACGAAGACCTGGTCGTCCGCACGCTCGAAGGCGACGACCATGCCGTCGCCAAGTGGTTCGAGCTCCCCTTCACCCGCGAGAACGTCGTTCACTACCTCACCGACCACAGTCCACAGGACCGCATCTTGCTGGACAGCCTCTCCGGCCTCCGTCCGGTCGCTCCCGACCAGATCACCTTCTGGCGGGCCGCGTACGACCTGATCCGTCTCTTCTCGGACGACTTCGACGCCACATCGCTCCTGACGGGTGAGTACGGAAGCGACGACCGACCGGTCGCCAGCGACCTCCTCCAGTACGCAACCCACGGTGTAGTCGAACTCAGCTGGCTGGAGCAGACCGGACAACGCTACCGATTCCTCCGCGTAAACAAGCTCCGCGGTCGCGACCACGACCACCGCAGCCACAGGCTCGTCCTC
>PXSD01000017.1 GCA_003023165.1 Halobacteriales archaeon QS_9_67_15
CGGCACTATCCGATCGAGCGGAGCGAGGGAAAATATCCGGTTCAGCGACCGCGTGCGAGGCGCGACCGGTGCGAGGCCGACCGGAGGGAGGCCTCGACGAGCGAACGGCGACCGGAGGGAGCCGTGAGCGAGCGGGCCGAGGGCTTTCATCGAGCGGTGTGGCCTGCGGTTACAGTCGCTGCTGGCGAGCGGGCCGAGGACATTCACCCGCCGGCGTCGGCTGTGACCACGTTCCGGACTCCCGGAGGACAGCCGCGGCCGCCGCCTGCCACGCTGCTCTGACCACCTACAACATCCGCTCGAACTGCCCGAGCGGCGGGAAATCCAGCGCCTGTTCGGCGTCGTCGTCCCACACGACCGGCCGAAATTCCCCGATACGGGTCACGAGGGGAGAGAGTTCCGGCCGCGAGACGCCGAGGCGGCCGTTCACCGAAACGCCGGCGACCATCCGGTTGAACGCGGGGAGCACGAGCACGTCGGCCCCGCGATACGCGCCGCGCCCGTCCAGGAAGCAGGGCCGTTTCTGTCCCTCGATGTCGATTGCGGGGTGGTCGTGGCCGATCACGTAGCGGTCGGCCCGCCGGTCGGGTCCCTCGTGGCCGTGACAGACGACCACCCGTTCCCCCTCGACGTCGAGTTCGTATTCGTCGCGCACCTCGCCCCGGTGGACGGAATCGAGCATCGCGTCGTGGTTGCCCTCGATGACGACCAGTCGCGCACCCGCCTCCCGGACCGCCGCCACGACGTCCGCAAGCGCCTCGTCGGCGGCGTCGGGGACGTACTCGAACGTGTGGAACACGTCGCCGGCGAGCACCACCTCCTCGGGGTCGAAGCGGTCGAGGAGTCCCGCCAGGCGCTCGACGACGTCCGCCTCGGCCCCGAGCGGGAACTCGACGTTGGAGGCCGCGCCCTTCCCGAAGTGGAGGTCGGCGACGACGAGCGTCCCGTCGAGGAAGACGGCCCGCTCCCGGCAGGTCGGGTCCATCACACGCCGCTCGGTGGCCGGCGGGCAAATGCCTGACGGGCGCGACGCCGACGCGGTCGGGACAGTCAAACGGCGGTTTCAATAACCACCGGACAGATATGTTACGGGCCCCGAACCGGGGAACGTGAACCGACGACGCTTCCTGGCAGTCGCGGGCCTCAGTGCGACGGCCGCGACTACCGCCGGCTGTTCGACCGTCGGCGGGCGGACCGAACTCGGCGTGGACGAGGAGCGACTGGACGACGAGGGCAGCGAGAGACACCTCTACTTTCGCGACGGGGACGAGCGGGTCGCCGTCCTCTCGCTCGACCAGATGAACGCACAGGCCGAGCCGACCGACTCGTTCCGGTTTCGCCTGCACATCCAGCACGGGAGCGGCGCGGGCGAGCCGGAGCGCGAGGGCGTCGTCGAACGCTTCCGGTTCGACCTGCGCGCGCCGCCCGCCTCTGTGAACCCGCCCGCGGAGATCTATCTGCAGGCACCCGGCGGCGGCCGCTGGCCTGACTTCACGTTCGAGGAGGTCGAGGACCTGTGGACCCGTATCGAGGCCGACGACACCCGGGAGGTCGGCAGCGGGACGATGACCCTCTCGCTGTTGGTCGACCCGGTGGGCGTCCCCGCCGACGAGGTCGGCGTCAGAGCGAGCGTCGACCTCGCAGAACAGGGGTTCGACGGGTCGTCCTACCGTCTCGAAGCGACCACGCGGTTCGAACCGGTCGTCGAGTCCGCGTGACTGCGACTCTCGATCCCCGACGGCGCTACTCCCCCGCCGCGCCTTCGTACTCCGCCCGCGCGATCGTGAACCGGTAGACGTCGACCGGGGTGCCGTCCTGGTCGGCGTGGTAGTTCCGGAGCAGGCCCTCGCGGCGGCCGTCGTGGGCCTCGACGTAGCGTGAGACCGCCGTCCTCGATTTCTCGTTGCCCTCGTGGACCGTCACGACCACCGCCTCGAGGTCCAGTCGCTCGAAGGCCACCTCGATGAGTGCCGCCGCACGCTCGCCCGAGTACCCCCGGCCCCAGAAGAGCTTGCGCAACCAAGTCCCCAGCGTCGCCGTCCGGGCCTCCCAGTCGACGCTCAGACCCGCGAGACCGGCGAACTCGCCCGCCCCCCGCTCGCCCTCGCAGGGCCGGATCAGGTATGTCGCGCCCTCGCCCGCTTCGCGTTTCTCGGTGACCGCCTCGACGAACTCCACCGTCTCTTTCGGCGTCTCGTGGGGGTCCCAGGTGAGGTACTCTGTCACCTCGTCGACGTGCGGGGCGCCGACGCGGACGTGTTCGTAGAGGTCGAGCGCGTCGACCGTCTCGGTCGTCAGCGGTTCCAGCACCAGCCGCTCGGTTTCGATGCGGTCGGGGAAGAGGTCGGCCATGTGCGCGACGACGCGCCCGGGCGGAAAAGCGTTTACCGGCGCGTGACAGTCACACCCACGGACCCACGCACGGCGGGGAGATTTAAGCCGGCGGGGTCCCGAACGGGGGGTATGGTGGACGTCCTCGCGGACAAGCGGGCGGCGATGCGGTTCAGGGTCCTCGTCGAGATCGCCGAGCGCCAGCCCGCGGTCAGCCAGGGGGAGATCGCCGACGCCGTCGGGGTGACCAGCCAGGCCGTCAGCGAGTACATCCGCGAACTCGTCGAGGACGGCCTCGTCGAGACGGAGGGCCGCTCGCGCTACCGGGTCACCACCGAAGGCGTCGACTGGACTCTCTCGGCCGCGACGGACGTCCGGCGCTTCGCCGACCACGTCACCGAGGACGTGCTCGGCAGCGTCCAGGAGGACGCCGCCATCGCCACCGCCCCCGTCGAGAAGGGCGAGACGGTCACGCTCTCGATGCGCGAGGGTCTCCAGCACGCCACGTCCCGCGACGGGAACGGGGCCGGGGCCGGGGACCGGCCCGAAGGCACCGCGACCGGCGTCGCAACGACCGACGCCGAGACCGGCGGCGTCGTCGGCGTCACCGGGTTCGAGGGCGTCATCGACCTGGAACCCGGCGAGGTACAGGTCGTCCAGGTCCCCTCCGTGCGCTCGGGGCGGCCCGACGAGGCGGACCTGGCGGCGGTCCGCGAGGCCGCCGCGACCGCCGACGTCGTCGCGGCCGCCGGCGTCGAGGCCGTGGGTGCGCTCCGGGAGGCCGGCGTCGACCCGGTCGGGCACTTCGCCGCCGGCGAGGTCGCCGCCGACGCCGCCTCGCGGGGACTGGACGCCGTCGTCGTCGCCAGCGTCGACAACGTCGGTCGCGTCACCGACGCGCTCCGGGACGCCGGCGCCGCGTACGAAGTCTCTTGACCCCTCCGCCCGCCGGTTCGCCCATGACCGACGAGGGCGACAGCGAGACCGAACGCGCGGTCGAACGATTCCTCGACGACGCCGACGGCGCACTCGCCGAGTACGACGACGGTTACGCCGACGCCGACGCCACCCTCCGGCTGCTTCGGGGGCACATCGAGGATCTCCGCGCGGCCGTCACGGAGTCCGACGAGGGGTAGACCGCCCGCCGCGTGGCGGGGGGAAGACCGATACGGGACCCGCTCGTAGGGGCAGATATGACGGATGTCGTGATAGTCGAGGCTGCCCGGACAGCGCACGGATCGATGCTGGGCGCGCTCTCGGCGGTCCGCGCGCCGGCGCTCGGCGGGGCCGCCGTCGGCGAACTGGTCGAACGCTCGGGCGCCGAACCCGGGACGGTGGACTGGGTCGGCCTCGGCAACGCCGTCCAGGCCGGCGTCGGGCAGGTGCCCGCGCGCCAGGCGGTCGTCGAGGCCGGCCTCCCCGACGACACGCCGGCGACGACCGTCAACGAGGCCTCGGGCTCGGGACTGCGAGCCGTCGCGCTCGGCGTCGACCGCATCGCGGCCGGGCGCGCCGACCTCGTCGTCGCCGGCGGGATGGAGTCGATGTCCAACGCCCCCTACCTCGTCCGGGAACACCGCGAGGGCAGACCCCACGGCGACAGCGAACTCACGGACGCGATGGTCCACGACTCGCTGTGGGACGTCGGCTACGACGCCCACATGGGCGAACTCACCGAACGCCTCGTCGACGAGCACGGCATCTCCCGCGAGGCACAGGACGAGTACGCCCTGCGCTCGAACCGCCGGGCCGCCGAGTCCATCGAGGAGGACGTCTTCGACGAGGAACTGGTCCCCGTCGAGGTGGGCGACGGTCTCGTCACCGCGGACGAAGGCCCCCGGCCCGACACCTCGCTGGACCGCCTCGGGCAACTCGCCCCCGCGTTCCGCGAGGACGGCACCATCACCCCCGGCAACGCCTCGAAACTCGCCGACGGCGCGGGTGCGGTGATGCTCGCAGACGCCGAAGTAGCGGCCGAGCGCGGCCTCGGGCCGATGGTCCACGTCGCGGACTACGCCGTCGCCTATCGGGACCCCGCGGAGTTCTCGGAGGCCGTCGCCGACGCGATAGCGACCCTCCTGGAGCGCAACGGCCTCGGCGTCGACGACGTCGACCACTACGAGATAAACGAGGCCTTCGCCGCCCAGACCGTCCACGTCCGCGACCGGCTCGACATCCCCGATGGCCGGCTCAACCCGCTGGGCGGTGCGGTGGCGCTTGGCCACCCCATCGGCGCCAGCGGCGGCATCCTCGCGACGACCATCGCCCACGCGATGGTCCGTGAGGACCACGACTACGGGGTCGTGGGGATGAGCGTCGGCGGCGGCGGGGCGGTAATGATGCTGCTGTCGCGGTGATGATGCTGCTGTCGCGGTGAGTACAGACCGGCGGCGGCGTCGCGAGTGAGTGCCGCGGTCCGAGTTCCTATGGCCCCGGCGACCGACTGTGTGGGTATGCCACGAACGGCTGTCGTCGCAGGTGTCGGACCGGGACTCGGCGAATCGCTCGTGCGGACGTTCGCCGCAGAGGGGTGTCAGGTCGCGCTCCTCGCGCGGTCGGCGGACTACATCGACGGCCTCGCGGACGACCTCTCGGACTCCGGGACCGGACTCGCGGTCCGGACGGACCTCGCGGTACCCGACCAGGTCAGGGACGCCTTCGAGCAGATCCGAACGGAATTCGGGAGCGTCGACGTGCTCGTCAACCACGCGAGCGCGGGGTCGTGGAGCGGCCTCCTCGACGCGTCGGTCGAGGACGTGGACCGCGCGTGGGCGGTCAACGGCCGCGGCGCGTTCGTCGCCTCGCAGGAGGCCGCCGAGGACATGGTCGACGGTGGTGGTGGGACGATCGTCTTCACCGGTGCCACCTCCGCGCTCCGGGGTCGCGACGGTGCGATCGGCTTCTCGGCGGCCAAGTTCGCGGCACGCGGGATGGCCGAGAGCATGGCGCGGGAACTCGGTCCCGAGGGCGTTCACGTCGCCCACGTCGTCATCGACGGACAGATACGCACGCCGGGCGCGGCCGAGGCGAACCCCGAACGGGACGAGGAGACGTTTCTCGACCCGGACGAGGTCGCGGAGAGCTACTGGCACCTCGTCGAACAGGACCGGTCGGCGTGGACGCTCGAACTCGACCTGCGGCCGCACGTCGAGGAGTTCTGACCTACTCGTCGCCGCTATCGTGTTTCAGGCCCTTCATCAGCGCGACGACGTTGTCCTCCTCGCCGTCGAGCTGTTGCGGGTAGATCGCCATCGTCACGATGTAGTCGTCCCCGTGTTTGAACTTCGCCGCGTGGACGTACACGTCCATCTCGCTGTCGGCGATGGTCGCGGTCCCCTCGTACTTCTCGAGCGTTCGGGACCCACCGAGCGCTCGGACGCTCCGGTTTTCGACCCGGTCACCGACGCTGAGCCCCTCGTACTGTGAATCGAACCGCTGGAGGACCTCACGGGTCGACATGTCTGAGATAGGGTTGAACGTCTGGGTCGCCACCTCGACCTCCGGACTGGTGAACGTCACGAACACTGCCGCACGTTGCGAGCCCAGCGGCCCGAGGTCGACCGCCCGCTCGTATCTCGCCCGCTGGTTGGTCACCTCGACCTGTCGCGTCTGTCCGGCCGCGCTGAAGTTGCGCGTGATGACCGAGGACTCCTGTGCCTGCTGCTCGTACCCGGTGTCTGACTGGACGCTCTCACTGACCGTCGTCGGCTCTGCGCTGAAACTCAGCGCTTCCTGCCCGGTGATGAACCCGCAGCCTGCCATCACCGTTGCGACGATGACGGCGAGCGCGACGAGTCCCTGGCGTGCATACATTACACCCGTATTGTATCAGGAGCAGGGTAAGTCTGCTGGTAGTCCGAACACAGTCGTTCTGGCTGATAGGTCTACCGTTTACGACGTTCGTGACGGGTCAGTTTCAGTCTTATTCACGAAATGTCATTTTCAACGGTCCGCTCGGTGTGGTTGGTCCGCCGTTCCCGACGGAGGTGGGGCGGTCGCCGGCGGACCCTCAAGAATTATCGGGGAGCGCGCCCCCGGTACTGGTATGACGGAGTTCTCTCATCGGGTCGAGCAGGTGTCGATAAGCGGGATCAGGGAAGTGTTCGAGGCGGCGGGCGAGGACGCGATCAACCTCGGGCTGGGACAGCCTGACTTCCCGACGCCCGACCACGCTCGCGAGGCCGCTATCGAGGCCATCGAAGCCGGAGAGGCCGGCGCCTACACCTCGAACAAGGGCACAGAATCGCTCCGCGAAGCCATCGCACATCGCTACGATGCGGACCAAGGACTCGACGTCTACCCCGAGCACGTCGTCGCCACGGCGGGCGGCAGCGAGGCGCTCCACATCGCGCTCGAGGCGCACGTCGACCCCGGCCAGGAAGTGGTCTTCCCCGACCCGGGGTTCGTCTCCTACGACGCGCTTACCCGCCTCGCGGGCGGGGATCCGACGCCGGTGCCGCTCCGCGAGGACCTGACCATGGACCCGACCACCGTCGAGGACGCGATCACCGAGGACACGGCCGCCTTCGTCGTCAACAGCCCCGCGAACCCGACCGGTGCGGTCCAGTCGCCCGACGACATACGGGAGTTCGCCCGCATCGCGGACGAGCACGACGTGCTCTGTCTCTCCGACGAAGTCTACGAACACATCGTCTTCGAGGGCGAACACCGCTCGCCCCTGGAGTTCGCACGGACCGACAACGTCGTCGTCGTCGGCGCGTGCTCGAAGACCTACTCGATGACCGGCTGGCGACTCGGGTGGGTAACCGGCTCGAACCGGCGGATCGAACGCATGCTCCGCGTCCACCAGTACGGACAGGCCTGTGCCACTGCCGCTTCGCAGCACGCCGCCGAGGCCGCGCTCACCGGCCCGCAAGACGCCGTCGACGAGATGGTCGCGGCCTTCGAGGAGCGCCGGGACGTGCTCCTCGACGGCCTCGCCGACATCGGACTGGAGTGTCCGACGCCCCACGGCGCGTTCTACGCGATGCCGAAGGTCCCCGCCGGGTTCGTCGACGAGGTGATCGACCGCGGGGTCATCGTTGTCCCCGGCGACGCGTTCGGCGAACACGGCGAGGGCTACGCCCGCATCTCCTACGCCGTCGACGTAGAGACGCTGAAGGCGGCCCTCGAAATCATGGGCGACGCCGCCGAAGCCGTCAGGTGACCCACCGATCCGGCACCGCGACGCGCTTTGCAGGAACCGAACTCGCTTCCTTCGGTCGCTCCTTGAGGGAGGGGCCTTAGCGCCTATCGTTAGGTAAAAACGTCTCGCGGTCTAGCTCGGAGATGATGGACCAACTGGCCCCGTCGAGCGTCCCGACGTACGAGACGAAGGCGGAGGGACGGTCGCTGTGGGACCGCTGTGCGGACCGGGGGCTCCCGGTCGTCGCAGTCCGGGACGGCGAACGCGGGTTCGTCGTCCGCTACGACCTCCAGCACCTCGACAGCGAACTCTCGGAGACGGCCCTCCGGGAGCTCCGGGAACAGGTGCGTTCGCTGCGGTCGTACTCGCTGGGCGTCGACCCGCTCTCCGAGACGGAGTCCATGGGCGGCGAGACGGGCCACGTCGCCGGCGAACTCCACGCGCCGACCGAAGACGACGCCCGCCGCCTCGCCTCGCACGTCTCCGCGTTCGTCTTCGACGACGCCAACCTCGTCTGATCGGCACTCCTCTCTCAGGGATCCTCCGTACGTTCGCCGAGCGTCTCGTGGATCCCGAGCACGAGCGCCGGAACGACGACCATGAACAGGTGCTCCTCAAGCGGGATCCCGACTAGTTCGACGCCCGTCCGGAGCGGGATCGCGAACACGCCGACTTCGAGCGTGTACCAGTCCCAGACGTAGGCGAGCGGGTAGACGACCGCAATGGTACGGGCCGCGCGACGCAGCGACCCGCGGCCGGCCCGGAGGAGCAGCCCGAGCGCCAGCGACCCGAACACGAACTCGGTGGCGAGGTACGTGTAGGGACCGAGGACGCCGATGTCAGGCAGTAGGACGTTCGAGAGCGGCGCGAGCGTCGCGGCTAGTCCGACGGTTCCGAGGGCGACCACGACGCCGCCTGCGAGGACGACACCCGCTCGAGCGGACTGGACACTGCGGGCGTAGCCGGCGGCGACGAAACACGCGAGCGCGCCGACTCCGGCGACAGGCTCGAGTCCGCCGTCGACCGTGAGCCACAGGACGACGACGCCGAGACCGAACGCCCCCGCACTCAGTAGTTGTGCCCGTCGTCGGTCCATACCGGAGTATGCGGTGCCAGTCACATGAGCGACGGGGGCGAGCGACGCGTCGACTGCTCCGATGTCCCCCCAATTCGGCATTTCACGACGAAAGAACGTTGTGGGCGTGGGTCTAGTCGTGAGACATGGCGGAGGACACGCACGCTAGTGGGGCAGTGGGACGTACGAAGGCGCTGCTCTCACAGGTGCATCCGCGGTGCACGTAACGGCGCTGTTTTTCGCCGTCTACACGGCACACGTCAAGGACGGGTACGTCGACTTTCACCGCCGCGGTGAGGACGATAGCCACCCGCTCTCGGCGCGCGCCTGCCGGCTCGCGCTGGTCGGGTCGACCGCCGGATTCCTGACCGCCCTCGGGGCGCTCTGGGTGACGGCCAGTCCGGGTGCGGTCGCGCTGACCGCGCCGACGTGGGCGCTCGGGTACTTCCACGCCCCGCAACTCGACACTCACACCGTCGGCGCGACAGCGGGCTACCCGACCGGCATCGCGCTCGCCCTCGTCGGTGGCTACTACGTGCAGACGGGCGGGCTGTCGCCGGCGATTCTCGGACTCGCGGGCGTGTTCCTCCTCTTTCTCGCGGGGATCAAGATCGTCGACGACGCCCAGGACTACGGCTACGACCGGTCGATCGACAAACAGACGGTCGCGGTCGTCCTCGGCAAGCGCGCCGCGCACAGGGCCGCGTACGCGCTCATGGCGACCGGGATGGTCGCGGTGTTCCTCCTCGCAGCCGGTCTCCCCGCGGTCCCGCCGAGCGCGACCGCCGCCCCGCTCGTGTTCGGCGTCGTCGCGCTCGTCGCTCGTCGAGCCGGACCGGAGCTCGCGACGATGCTGCTCATCCGCGGGTCGTACCTCTTCCTCGCGGCCCTCGTCGGCGCAGTGTGGTTTCGGCCGCTCGGGTGAGTGCGGTCCTACTGGACCAAAGACGGGATAACCGACCCCATCGCCGTCAGCGTTTTTTCTCGGACCAGTCTACTGATGCGGCGGTATGAACGACCTCCGTACCGGGCTCTCGTACGGCGACGTGCTGTTGGTCCCCGAGCGGTCGCCGTGGATAGCCGCAGCGACGTCAACTTCTCGACCCGCCTGACCCCAGAAATCGAACCGGACACCCCGCTCCTGTCCGCGCCGATGGACACGGTGACCGGCGCCGACGCGGCCGAGGACCTCGGGCTCCCGATCGGACCTCGGGCTCCCGATCATCGCCGACGACGACATCGGCGCGGACGAAGGCGTCGAGGGGTTCACCGAGTACAGGGGTCCGCTCGGCGACGTGGCCGACGAGTTCTGTGCGGGTATCCGGTCGGGACTCTCCTACTGCGGCGGGCACACGACCGAGGCGGCCCGGGAGACGGCGGAGTTCATCCGCGTCGAACAGGCCGCCAAAGAGCGCGAGGGGGCACACGGCGACCACGACTGGAAGACCGTCGTCGACGACTGACCCACGAACTTTACCGCAGGCCCTCGAACGGGGCCACATGAGCGACAGCGAGGGCGACCCCAGCGGCGAGATGACCCTCGCGTTCGAACTCGACGCGATCCGCCGGTTCGAGGACCCCGCCGCGGTGTTCGCGGACGCTCGCGAGTGGTGTCGGTCCGTCGGCGTCGTCGCCAACGACACCGACGCCGTCGCCTCGTTCGTCGCCGAGCACGACCTCTCGCAGGACTTCGACCTCGGGGACCACGACGTCTGGCTCGCGATGGAACACGTCCGTCAGTCGAACCCCGCACCGCGACACGTCTTCGTCGGGACCACGGCGGAGGACCGTCGCATCGCCGACGCGACCGGCTGGGAGTTCCGCCGGCCGTCCGACGTCGCGGACGCCGCGGGCTGGTCGCTGGCGTCTACAGAAGCCACGGCGGACGGACTCATCGACCGGATAGCCGACTGGTTCTCGTCGTTCTTCGGCCGTCGCTTCGACGGGTGACCGGCCGTCGAGGCTCCGACGGGTGACCGGTCCCCGTCGCTCCGACAACTGATCAGTCGCGGTCGAGGCGCTCTGCCGCCCGACTGCATCTGTCGAGCCACTCCCGCTCGAACTCCTCGGGAGCGAGGACGCGTCCGACGAAATCCGGGACGCGTTCGACGCCCTCCTCCTCGCACCAGCGGATACACTCCCGGTAGCGTGCGACGTCGTAGTTCTCCGGCAGTTCCGCGTCGTACTCGACGACGACCTCGTCGGCGTCCGTGAGATACGCGGCGAACGCTCGCGTGTGCCCGTCCGTCAGGTACCGCTCGCCGTCGAACTCGTAGACCGAGAGCGGACCGAACTCGTGGTCGGGCCCGTCGGTCCGGTCGAGCACGGCGGACAGTTTCTCTGCGCTGACGTAGAGCTGGCTCGGTCGGAGGGCGGCCGGGGAGACTGTCTCCGGCGGTGATTCCCGACTCCGTTCGGACATGTGTCGCGGTTCGGAGCAGGGGACAATCACAGTGTCGGCGTACTCGTTCGGTCGGCGAGGCTGGTCGAGCCTGTGTGCGTCCGCTTTCTCCTCGGTGAGTCATCCGTACCACCGCTCGACCGCGTCGTGGGCGAGCGATCCGTCGGTCGTGACCGGACGGAACTCAGTTCGCGGTCGAGACGACCTTGATCACGTCCCCCTCTTCGAGCTCCTGCTCGTCGCTGATCCGCATGTTCTCCCTGGCGTCGACGGCGTGGAGATAGCCGTCGCCGATGTCGGAGTGGACGGCGTAGGCGAGGTCTGTCGGCGTCGCGCCCGACTGCAGCAGGAAGGCGTCGGGGAGGGTGCTTCCCTGCCCGTCGGTCCAGTGAGTCTCGTCCTGGACGGGGTAGGCCGTGATCTGGTCGAGCACGTCGTAGACAGCGGTGTCGAGTGCCTGCTGGACGCCAGTTCCGCCGTGGTCGGCCATCACCTCCCGGATCCGTTCGAGCCCTTGCTCCTGCTGGTCGCTCAGGCCGTCGACGATGTCGAAGCCCTCGTCGCCGGGGTCGTAGTCGACGACGCCGGCCTCGGCGGCCTTCCGCAGCGCCAGTTCGCCGTCGGCCGTCGTCGGGACGGTCGCCTCGTTGCGCTCCTTGAGCGCCTGGAGGTTCTCCGGCGGTGCCACGTCGGCCTTGTTGGCGACGACGACGACCGGTTTCGTCCGCGCTCGGATCTCGCTGGCCAGCTCCTCCCGGTGCCCGTCGGTCCACTGGATCGGGTCCTCCGGATACTCCAGGTCTCGCAGGGTGCGCGCCACGTCGAGTTCGGTCGCGCCGACGCCGGTCAGCAGGTCCGCGAGTTCCGCGTCGATGTCGAAGTCCGGCGAGCGGGAGGCTCGCTCGATGGACTCCCAGTTGCGGTCGACGATGCTGGCGAGCCACAGGTCCATCTCCTCCTCGACGAACCGGAGGTCCTCGACGGGGTCGTGTTCGCCGACCTCGACGGGTTCGCCCTCCTCGTCGGTTCCGCCGGAGGCGTCGACGACGTGGAGGATCGCGTCGGCGTTCGAGAGTTCGTCGAGGAACTGGTTCCCGAGTCCCCTGCCCTCGTGGGCACCGGGGACGAGTCCGGCCACGTCCAGCAGTTCGACGGGAACGAAGCGTTTGCCGTCGTGGCAGTTCTCGTCGCCGCAGCGCTCCTCGCGGTCGAGACAGGGGCACTCAGTGCGGACGTGGGTGACGCCGCGGTTGGCGTCGATGGTCGTGAACGGGTAGTTTCCGACGTCCACGTCGGCCATCGTCGCCGCCTTGTAGACGGTCGACTTGCCGGCGTTGGGCTTGCCGGCAAGCGCGATAGAGAGCATGCGACGGAGTAGTCGGGGCCGGGAGAAGCCGCTTTCGGTTACTCGACTTCCGCGAGTTCGGCGTCCTCGTCGTACCCGTTCTCGCCGTGTTCGGGGTCGTCGCCCATCATCGGGACCACGCCGTCGAGTTCGGCTTCCACCGCTTCGCGGCTCTCCACGGCTGGCGGGTCCTCGGACGACTCGCCGGTCGCCTCGTCGGACGAATCCTCCGAATCGACCACTTCGGTGGCTTCGTCGTCAGTCGCTCCGGTGACTTCGCCATCGGCCGCTTCGACGGGGTCGGTCTCGGTCGGCTCGGCATCGCTGTCGCCCGTCGGCGTCTCGTCTCCGACCTCGGAACCTTCGGATTCCGGCGCGGTGTCCGCGGTGTCGGATTCGGCAGTCGCCGAGGCAGCGTCGTCGGACTCGTCCGCGGGCTTTTCGGGACCGAGGGCGTCGCGGACCTGCGTCAGTTCGCCGCTGACGCGGATCTTGCCCTCGACGACGGCGCGCTCGTGGAGTTCGACGTCCCGGGCCGAGATGTCGCCCCAGACCGTCGCGCCGCTGGCCACGGAGACGTCGCCGTTGCGCGTCGTCACGTCGCCCTTGATCTCGGTGTCCTCGCCGACGACCACGTCGCCGCGAGCGCGCAGGCTCCCGAAGACGGTGTTGTCCTCGCCGACGGTCAGCGACTCGGCGCGGATGTTGCCGTGGAGGCGACAGTCGTCGCCGATGTCGGCGGGCGTCGAGACGCGCCACGCGTCGTCACTGACGCGCGCACCGCGGGGAACAACGAGCGGCTGCGCCTCGTCGTCCTCCGCCTCGACGAGCTGGCTCGCGAGGTCCTCCGCGGCCTCCTCCTCGCCGATTCGGAGCAGCTGCGAGAGGTAGACGACGAGGAAGACGACCGTCGGCATCGGGTTTCGGATGACGATGTGGCCGCTGGCCTCGAAGCTCTCCTGGATGTCGACGTCGTCACCGATATCGACGTTGCCGGCGACCTTGAGTTCGCCGCCGACCTGCGCACGTTCGCCGAGGTAGGCGTCCCCGCCGACGAGGACGTCCTCTTCGACTTCGCTCCACATGTCCAGCCGACAGTCGCCCTCGGCTTCGATGTGGCCGCCGAAGGTGACCCGCTCGCCCGCCATGACGTCGTCGCCGCGCACGCCGAACTCGACGGTGCTCTGTCCGCCGACGACCACGTCCCCGTCGGTCACGAGGTCGTGCTCTTCGACGGTGGTCCCGTCCGGGATCGCGAGTTCGTCGAGCGGGTCCGAGCGGATCTGCACGCTTCATATAGGGAATTCCGGCATAATAAACCCTGACACCGTGCACGACGGGCGTCTGACGCGCGTCTGACGGCGCGACCGCGGCAGTATTTCGGCGACACCTCCACGTATTTATTCGCCGACCGTCTAGGCTCCTGTATGACGGTGCTTTCGTTCGACGAACAGGGGGTAGACGTGGTCTACGAGGGCCACGACTTCCGTCTGGAGAAGTCGCTCATCGAAGACGCCCTCGACAAGCCCTACCCCGACATCACGGACCACGAGGTCCTGCGAATGGTCGAGAAGGACCCTGCGGTCTCCGGCGAAGCGCAGCGGATCAGCGACATCATCGACTGATACGGATTATTGTAGCGATTTACCGGTACGCGCCGACCCCGGAGTCGGCCCTATCCCGAAATAATCTACAATAATCCGTATGAGACGGCGACCGCGGCCCAGTGATGACAGCCGTCACCCTTCGTCTTCGGTTTCAAGACGCGCCTTCACGTTCGCGAGCGTCGTCGTCAGTTCGCGTTCGTTGTACCGCCGGACGAACGGGCGTGCGACGGCCGCCAGCACTCCTCCGGGGACCTCGTAGCGGCCGGTGTAGGTGAGTTCCGTGCCGGCGTCGGCGGGTGCGAACGCGAGTTCGATCTCGCCCGAGAGACTCCCGCGCATCTCGAACAGCATCCGCTCGTTCGGTTCGCGTCCGACCTCGACGAGTTCGCCGTCGAGCGAGACGCCGGCCATCCGGAAGGTGTGGTCGAGTCGCTTGCCGCCCTCGTCCAGTCGCTCGACGTTCCGGACCTCGGCGAGACTCGGCGTGACAGTCACATGGTTCTCCGGGTCATCCATGAACGCGAACACGCGCCCGACTGGAGCGTCGATCCGGATCCGCTCGCTCGCCTCGATCATAGCTCTCCGTTTCGGCTCGGGCGTCGAAAAGCGACTACCTAACTCGTTCACAACAGGGCCGAGTAGACGAGAAACGGGAGCGCGAACAGCGCGGCGAACATGACGAGCAGGATCAGTCCGTAGCTGACGAGCGTGCCGGCGGCGGCGACCCACGCGGGGTGGTCGAATCGGTCGACTGCGTTCATACGACATCTTCGGTTACGCGAGACTTAGTGGTTCGGGTGAAATCGCAGCGCCGTCGAGCGGCGAAAACTGGACCGAGGTGGACCGACCGGCTACGCGAAGGTGCGCGAGACGTTCTCGTCGTCGTCCTCGGCTTGGATCTTCTCCCAGGCGTCGAGGAAGTCCTGCATGTGGATCTCCGTCCGGTCGTCGCGGATGGCGAACATCCCGGCTTCCGTGCAGACGGCCTTCACGTCGGCACCGGAGGCCTCGCCGGTCATGTCGGCGAGTTCCGTGAAGTCGAGGTCGTCGTCGAGGTTCATGTCGCGCGTGTGGATGCGGAAGATCTGTTCGCGCCCTTCGACGTCCGGCTTAGGAACCTCGATGAGGCGGTCGAAGCGGCCGGGGCGGAGGATGGCCCGGTCCAGCATGTCGAAGCGGTTGGTCGCGGCGATGATGCGGACCTCGCCGCGGTCCTCGAAGCCGTCCATCTCCGAGAGCAACTGCATCATCGTGCGCTGGACCTCGGCGTCGCCCGAGGTCTTGGAGTCGGTTCGCTTGGCGGCGATGGCGTCGATCTCGTCGATGAACAGCACGCTCGGTTCGTGCTGGCGGGCGAGCTCGAACAGGTCGCGGACGAGCTTCGCGCCCTCGCCGATGAACTTGTGAACGAGTTCGGAGCCGGCCATCTTGATGAACGTTGCGTCGGTCTGGTTCGCGACGGCCTTCGCGAGCATCGTCTTCCCGGTTCCCGGCGGCCCGTGGAGCAGGACGCCGCTCGGCGGGTCGATGCCGACCTCCTCGAACATCTCGGGGCTC
>PXSD01000018.1:0-10647 GCA_003023165.1 Halobacteriales archaeon QS_9_67_15
GACGCAAGGTTCTGTTCGGTATGGGATCGCTCGCCGCCGGCTCGGCGGCCGCAATAGGTACTGGTGCGTACAGGGGTGCGGATGTCGAAGCTGACCGTAGTCTGAATGTTGGTTTCAAAGGTGACAGTGCTGCACTGCTCCGGCTTGAGCCAAGCAGTCAGTTTGCCACGCAGAATAACCCTCAAGATCTAGGTGGTAAGGAAGATAATGAGCCGATGCTTGAAGTGGACGTGAGTAGTCTCAACGCGGAAGCGGATACACGGCTGAATGACGTGTTCCGGGTTCAGAACACGACGGGGAGGTCGGTCGACCTTACGATCGCTGACGAGCCCGCGTCGGATGGTGCGAACGAGGAACCGATCATCATCTACGCAGATGATGGTTCGAGTGAAACCCGTATCGACGACGGTTCGGGGGTTTCCCTCGGACCGGGTGAGCAAGTTGAAATTAACATGTTCTTCAATTTCAAGGACAACGACGTGAACGGTCTGCCTGGTGACACCCTCATCGTCAACGCTCAGGGCGCAACGTAGGCGCGTCCAACGCCCTTGATTTGACCGATAGTCGGAGATTGGTTTTCCCATTTTATACTGTCGAAACGTAATTCACCGATGTCTGAACGACAGTTACAGTGTTTGATACGGCCTGTCGATTCGGGGCCAGCCGGTAGTTCCACTACCATCCAAACAGATATTATCCGTGCCTATAGACCATCAGACATTATGAGAGCGCCGAAACGTGTGTTCAAAAACCAACAACAGCGCGCAGAAAAACGGAGATACGTAAGATATGGGCGTCCGTGAAATCATTCTATCAATAGTGGAAGTGGGGGTCGTGTTAGTCGTCTTCTCGTTCGTTTTGGGAGCTGTACTCGGTCAACCGATATTTTTGAGCTACGTTACTTCCGGGAGTATGCAACCGACGATCGATACGGGTGATGGATTCGTCGCGGTCCCGTCGGCTGTCGCTGGTCCGGTAACGGAGGGCGACGTAGTCGTCTTCCGTGCAGAGGAAGTCAACGACGGGAAACTGACAACGCACCGGGTTGTCGGTGAAACTGAACGCGGCCTACTAACGAAAGGTGATAACAGCCAGTTCACGGATCAAGCGAATGACGAGCCACCGGTCAAGCGAACTCAGATCGTGGCCGTCGCCTGGCAACCGGGCGGAGCCGTGCTCGCTATTCCCGGCGCGGGACTGCTCGTTTCCGGAAGCCAAAGCGTTCTCACGTCGATACAGCGTCAGATCGCGGCGATACTCGGGACGAGTTCTGTCTTAGGTATCCAAGGGTTAGCGTATCTGCTTGTGGCACTCTCGTTTCTCGCGTACGCGGCGGATCTCGTCTGGCGGGATGGGAAGAAAGAACGCACGCGAGAGACATCGCGCAACCCGGGAACGAACGCGCGTCTCGTCATGGCCGTGTTCGCGGGTGCGCTCGTACTCGCTGCGACCGTGACGATGGTCGCCCCGAGTGGTCCACGGGAATTCGGTGTCGTCAGTGCCGAGTTCGATTCTTCAGGGATCCGTGTCATCGAGACCGGGACGACCGAATCCGCGACGTACACGCTCAGTAATGGCGGCACGATTCCGATGGTAACGTACTTCGAACCGACGACGGACCGAATCGACGTCCAACCGCGGGAGGTCGTGATACCCGGCCAGTCCGCGGCCAACGCGACGCTCACGCTCTCCGCTCCCCCGGAGACCGGCTACTATCGGCAGTACGTCGTCGAACACCGCTATCTACTCCTCCTCCCGCAGTCGACGATCCGCTCGCTGTACGAGGTCCACCCCTGGCTCCCGATCCTCGCCATCGACGCGCTGCTCGGAATCCCCTTCTACCTGACCGGCGTGTTCCTCGTGGGCACCGGCCGCTTCCACTCGCGGTCGCGAGACGGCCCGTCCCGGTTCGAGCGGCTTCAGTCGCGGCTCCGGTACAGCGAACCGGACGGCCGGCGACCACGGAACGCGGACTAATTTCTGATCACGCGATTCGGGTCAATTGTCTTCCGTCGGCGGTGAGCGAGAGCGGGACGCTTCGCGGGCATCGATCAATGGCCGCTTACGAGCGTCACAGGCGGTCCCCTACACCCCGACGCAAACTGTCCCGGCTCCGCTACCGGAGTCGCGCCAGTCCGCGGCGAACGAGCAGAACAGACAGGTGGCGGGAGGTATCACGACGGGTAGCTCTACCGTGACGGGGCTCTTCGTCGTCTTGCTGGCGCTGTTGGCCGTGTTGCTCACGCTCCTCCGACGAGTACAGCGCGAGTCGTGACCGTCCCGACGCGACCGAATACGCTGCGACAGCGATACCCGAGCGTTCGGGCAGCGATTCGACTGCCGTCGGTAACTGGCGAAAAGAACCGGTAAAGAACACATTCACCCCGAGAATAAAGTACTACAAATCTACAATATGGGCCATGGGTGAGGACAGAGCGATACGCGTTCGGGCGGCGCTGGACCGGTGGTTCGGGTTGAGCCTCGTCGCCTGCCTCTTGGTCGCGGGAGCGGGAGCGGTCCTCGCTCACGGGGGGTACGTGGATCCCGGCAGCCACCAGGAACAGCGCGTCGTCGACGAGTGGGGCGTCAACGGGTCGTTCTCGCACGGTTCTACGGTCGAAGACCCGACCAACGAGACACCGTTCGAAGACGGGTCGACCGTGCGGAACAGACAGGTGTACTTCCAGCGGGCCATGCCGGTCCTCAGCGGCGAGTTTCGGTTTCGGACGCCCGGCGCTGACGCGCCGGTGAATTTCACCATCGAGAGACAGTTGGTCGTCGAGAGCACGGAGACGACGAGAGGCGACGAGGAACCGACGGTGTACTGGCGGGACACGCGACCACTCGGGACGAACCGGACCACGAAACAGCCGGGGGCAACCGAGACCGTTCCCTTCGCGGTGAACGTCACTCGGACGGTGGAAGAAGCAGGGAACGTGAGCGAACGGCTCGACTCGCCCGGACAGATACGGACCCGCGTCCTCGTGACCGTGGTCGCGACCCGGCAGGTCGACGCCGCCGAGACTCTCCGACTCACCTACGGGCTCCCGATCACCGCGGAGAGCGGCGTCTATCGCGTCGATTCGGCACCGTCGACCGAGCGATTCACCGAAACCGAGACGGTGACCGTTCTAAACGACCCGAGGGCTCGCCTACCGGAACGACAGAGCGGACTTCGACGAATGGATCACCACGATCCGTCTCCCCGACGAAGCCCGGCAGCTCCCCGTCGCGGAAGCCGAGACGCTCGCGGACTTAGTGGACTTCGCCATCGACACCGACAGCGGCGTGGTGGAGGAACCCGGTGGCGGCGCGTACCACGTCGTCCACGACGGGTACCGGTACA
This sequence comes from Halobacteriales archaeon QS_9_67_15, assembly GCA_003023165.1. GTDB lineage: Archaea > Halobacteriota > Halobacteria > Halobacteriales > Haloarculaceae > Halosimplex. The sequence continues at coordinate 3,347 of PXSD01000018.1, forward strand.
CGTTCGAAGCGCCGGCTGCGCCGGCCACCGACCCGCTCCGGATAACAGGCACGACAGCGGACGCCGATGCCGAACCGGACTCCGACTCCACCACCGGTTCCGGGGACGAACGATCGGCGCCGCTTGAGGACGGCGACCCGGTCACGAACGGCTCTGACGACGAGCCCGACGCGACGCAGTGACCGCTGGCGGTCGTGAGCCGTCGACGAACTGGACCACGCCGCCAGCGAGAATCGATACGCGACGGGGAACGACGAGAGTCGGGTATCGTTACTCGTCAGCGTCGGTCGGCTCGGAGGCTTCGACCGGTCGGCCGCGGACGATCTGGCGGAACTCGTCGGGGTGTTCGACGTGCGGGAGCAGCGCCGAGTCACCGACCGAGATGAGTTCCACGTCGGCGGTCTCGGCGAGTTCTCGGCCGACCGACAGCGGTGGCATGTCCGTCTCGCGCCCCCAGACGAGCGTGATCGGGACGTCCAGGTTCGCGAGCAGGTCCGCGAGGTCCACGTCGGGGTCGAGGTGGCCGCTGATGAACGAGGCGGGCGCGAAGCGCGCGCCGGGCTGGTGGGCCGCCTGCCACTCGTACTCGACGGTTTCGTCGTCGAGATTCGAGATGTCGTGGTAGCCGTGGTCGTCGTGGAAGTAACGGATCGACCGCTCGCTCCCGATCGCGTTGTAGACCGCCTGTCCGAGGACGGGTGTCCGGACCAGCGACCGGAGCCACACCCGTCGCCCGGGAACGGTGTCTGCAGTGGGGCAGACCAGGACGAGCCGCGAGATGTCCACGTCCCGAGCGGCGGCGGCGGCGTACGCGCCCGTCAGCGACGAGGCGACGACGGTCGCGTCCCCGTTGCGGTCCGTTAAAAAGTCGCGGACGAACGTCGTGTAGAGCGAGGCCGAGTACGTGAGCGGCGGCCGGTCCGAGCGGCCGAAGCCGGGGAGGTCCGGCGCGACGACGTGGTAGTCCTCGGACAGGGTCTCGAAGACGGTTCGCCACTCGCGGCTGGTCGCGGCCGCGTTGATACCGTGGAGGAGGACAAGGTCGTCGTCGTCCGGCTCGCCCGCTTCCGTGTAGGCGATGTCGAACCCGCGCCAGCGGTAGGTGCCGGACTCGCCCGGCAGTGGTGGCGCCAGTTCGTCCGCTTGCCGGTCGAGGACACGGTTGGTCACGGCCGCCGCGCCGACCGCACCGATCGTCGCTCCGACGAGTGTCCGCAGTTTCATGTTCGACGCTACGGGCCTCGCCTGCATATAAGTGATGCACCGTAGTCGGCCGCTCAGCGGACCACGCTCGCCGCGACCGAGTGCCCGTGAGAACGTCCGTGTGACCGGTCCCGGCGGCCGCGACTCAGTTCCGCCGGTCGGCGGCACAGTCCACGAGCGGTTCGAGGATCTCCTCGGCCACCGTGTAGGGGTCCGTCTCGCGGCGAAAAACCGCTTCGACGCGTTCGTCGAGGCCGCCGCGGGCCTCGATCTCGTTCGCGAGCAACTCGCGGGCGTCCTCGCGCAGGAGCGTCCGTATCTCCTCGGCGTAGCGCGTCCGGGCCTTCGACTCGATCCGGCCGGATTCGACCAGATACCGCCGGTGGTCGTCGAGCGCGGCGACGAAGTCGTCGACGCCCTCCCCCTTGTTGGCGACCGTCTCGACGATGGGCGGGTCCCAGGGTTCGACGGCCTCCCGCGCTGCACCGTCGGTCGACTCGTCGCTCACCCCGTCACTGTCGGCGGGCGCTGACCCGTCGTCTCCCACGTCCACCGTCATCTCCTCGAAGCCGTGGTGGCCGCCGGTCTGTACCTCGCCGTCGCGCAACTCGAGCATCTCCCTGAGTTCGCGGACGGTCCGGTCGGCGCCGTCGAGGTCGGCCTTGTTGACGACGAAGAGGTCCGCGATCTCGAGGATCCCGGCTTTGAGCATCTGGACGTCGTCGCCGCTCCCCGGCGGGACGAGGACGGCGACCGTGTCCGCGGTGCGGACGATGTCGACCTCGTTTTGGCCCGCACCGACTGTCTCGATGATGATCTTGTCCTTGCCGAAGGCGTCCAGCGCCTTCACCGCGTCCGTCGTCGCCGTGGAGAGCCCGCCGAGGGTTCCGCGGGCGGACATCGAGCGGAAGAACACGTCCATGTCGCCGACGTTCGACGCCATCCGGATGCGGTCGCCGAGCACTGCGCCGCCGGTGAACGGAGAGGCCGGGTCGATGGCGATGACGCCGACGGTCAGCCCGTCGTCGCGGAAGGTCTTCGCGAGTTTGTCGACGAGGGTCGACTTGCCGGCACCGGGGCTGCCGGTGATCCCGACCACGTCGGCCTCGCCCGTGTGGGCGTGGAGCTGGGAGACCAGGTCGCGATAGCCCGGCGAGCGGTTCTCGATCTTCGTGATCGTCCGGGCGAGCGCCCGGTGTTTGCCGTCGAGCAGGTCCGCGATGAGCGGGTCGAGGTCGTCCGCAGCGGTCGCCGTGGCGTCCGAATCGGGGTCGGAGTCGTCGCCTGTGCCCTCTGACGCCCCGTCGCTCATCGTCGCTCGGGGGCGTTCGCCCGGATGTAATCGATCATCTCGTCCATCGACGCGCCGGGGCCGAAGATCTCGGCGACCCCCTCCTCGCGGAGGAACTCCGTGTCGTCGTCCGGGATGATCCCGCCGACGATCACCATCGTGTCGTCGCGCGCACCGTACTCCTCCAGCCCGTCCATGATCTTGGGGACGAGCGTGTTGTGCGCACCCGAAAGGATTGAGATACCGAGGACGTCCACGTCCTCCTGGACCGCGGCCTGGACGACCTCGTCGGGCGAGCGGTGGAGCCCCGAGTAGATGACCTCGAAACCGGCGTCGCGCAACGCCCGTGCGATGACGTGCGCGCCGCGGTCGTGTCCGTCGAGACCGACTTTGGCGACGAGACAACGGATCTGGCGCTGGCCCTGCTCTGCGCTCATAGGGTCTAGTTGGCCCGTTTGTGATTTCACGTTTGCGGTGATTTTTGCGTCCACGCGGACGCCGCCCCGCGGTTGGGACCCCCGACGGTCGAACGCCGATGGTTTGGAGACGCGTCCCCCCGCGATTCCGAAGCGAGTATACCGTCGGCGTCCTCATCACCGATATGGCAGTCGCCGAGTCCCTGCAGTCCCGTGCCCGGGCGAATCCACGCCGAGTCACGGCAGTCCTTTCCCTGGTTGGGTACGTGCTCGTCATCGCTGCTTTCTCGCCGTTCTCTCCGTTCCCCGAGATCAGCGACGACCTCGTCATCCTGCTGGGTGACGCCATCGCCGTCGTGAACTCGCTGGCACTGGTCTCGATCCTCGTCGGCGTCCGCTACATCAGACGCGGCGAGGTCCGCAAACACCGCGCCGCGATGCTGACCGCGTTCTCGCTGATCCTCCTCTTCCTCGTCATGTACCTGCTGAAGGTCGGCGGCGGCTTCGAGAAGTCGATCCTCGCCGAGGGGGTCGTCTACTACGCTTACCTCGCGATGCTCGCGGTCCACATCCTCCTGTCCGCGCTCGCGGTACCGGTCGTCCTCCACGCCGTCGTGCTGGGGCTGACACACACCCCCTCGGAGCTGCGAGAGACCTCCCACGCCCGCGTCGGCCGCATCGCCGTCGCCGCGTGGTCGCTCAGCCTCTTCCTCGGCATCGTCACCTACCTCATGCTCAACCACATCTACATGTGGGAACAGCGCGAGGCACTCCTCCTTCTCGCCGCCGGTCCGTCGGTGCGTGTCCTCCTCGACCGGGACGAGTCCTGACCCTCGCGTCTGCCTCCGCCCGATGGCTCACACGTGCCCCGCAGTATTTTCCGCCAAGACGTGCTACGGTGTGGCATGACCGGGCAACAGAACGCGCCGGCCGACGGACAGCCGGCGGACGCCACCCAGTCAGAGCCGGAGCCGCCCCACGCCGGACCGGACGGCCCAGACCGAGAGCGCGGTCGCTGTGACTTCTGTCGACTGCCGGTCCCGGGCGACCCCGTCACCGCCGAGTACGACGGCGATACCTATTCCTACTGCTGTGAGTGCTGTCGAGACGCCGCCAGGGACAGCGAGAAGGTGTTCACCCAGTTTCACGGCTTCCGACGCGTCCCGACCGGCGTCGCCCCCCTCGACGACAGCCTCCCGCAGGGGATCCCCCGCAACTCCTTCGTCCTTCTGACCGACCTCGCGGGCACGCGGACGGAGGGGATCCAGGCGGAACTGGTCTGGCGCGCGCTCCAGCGGGGCGAGCCGGCGGTGTACGTCTCCTTCCTCGAACCGCCGATGTCGGTGATCCAGCAGTTCGTCACCCTGGACTGGAACGTCCTCCCCTACCTGGAGTCCGGCCAGCTGCAGATCCTCGACTGTTTCACCTATCGACTGGAGAACCGCGACCGGATGTACGACCGGCTGAACGACTGGAACTCCTTCCTCTCGGACGCCGCGGCGGCCGCGACGACGCAGGTCCGAGACCCGAGCGAACTCGGCGAGTTGCACAACCGTATCGACGACGCGCTCGAAGCCCGGGAGATGGAAGACCGGGGGATCGTCGTCGTCGACTCGCTGACCGAGTTCGGGGCGCTCGTCCAGCCGGTCCGGGCGTACGCCTTCCTGAAGGACGTCCGCGCGGAGGTCTGCAAGAGTCGCTTCGTCCCCATCTACGCCGGCGCGACCGTCTCCGGCGAGGAGCAGCAGTTCCCCCACGACCTGAAGCACATGGTCGACGGGGTCGTCGAACTCAACCTCAACGACGACCTCGTCGAGGGGTCGCTCATCAAACAGGTGCGCGTCCGGAAGATGAGCGGCGTCCTCGCCCTCCCGAAGTGGACGCTCTACGAGTACACCGCCGGCGAAGGGATCGTCACGATCGAGCCCCACGAAGGCCCGCCCGACCAGTCCGAAGCGACCGAGGATGGTGACCCGGCGGACGACGAGGAAGAGTCCGCGGCTTCGGCCGAGGACGGTCAGGGAGGGGGCCTCGGACAGGGACCGCCTGCCGGCCGGCCCGCGAGGGGCGGACCAGTGGACAGCGCTTCCGCAGGTGAGAGCGACGAACCCCAGGTGACGGAAGAGAGCGACGAGTCAGCGGACGACGGAAGCGAGTGAGGCCGTTCATACGGATTACTGTAGTTTTTTTACCGCCGGTTGGAATGAAATCCCGGTTTCGAGTGTCTGATGAACCCGAATACGTCGGCCGTTGTGAAACTATCTACAGTAATCCGTATCAGTCCGTTCGGGGGAGCGCGCGAGCGCCGAGCACGACGAAAACGGCCGCCAGCCCGGCGAGGACGAGGAGATATCCGAACTCCGGCGCGACCGGACCGGCCGGGATCACGGCGCGGCCGGACGTGGTCGCGCGGACGCCGCGAGCGAAGTACGTCAGCGGTGAGAGGGCCGTGGCCGGACGGAACCACGCGGGAAGCAGGTCGAGCGGCACGAACGTCTCCGAGAGGAAGAGGAGGGGGAGCGCGATGCCGTTGCTCGCGGCGATGACGCCGTCCTGTGAGCCGGCCAGCGACCCGATGATCGCGCCGACGCCGCAGAACAGCGCGACGCCGAGAACGACGTAGCCGACCAGCAGCGCCACCACCGTCGGCGAGAGCGGGATCGTCGCACCGGTCAGTCCGACCACGAGGACGAGGAGCATCAGCGCCGCGAGCCCGATGACGACGACGTTGACGACCGTCTGTGCGAGCAGCCACTCAGTCCGCGAGAGCGGCGTCGTCGCCAGCTTCTCGAAGCGGTTGCCGTCGCGGTGGCGAGCCACTTCGCTCCCCACCCGCGAGAGCGGCGTGAACAGGACGACCACCGCGAGGTAGCCCGGCACGTAGTAGACCGGCGGTTCGGTGAACAGCCCGCCGCCCCTCGGCTGGGTCTGGACGAGCGCGCCGAAGATGACGACGATCAACAGCGGGAAGAAGAACGTGAAGAAGACGGCCGTCCGCCGGCGGAGGAAGGAGTGCCAGCCGGCACGGACCGACGCCGCGACGCGACCGCTCCGGGTCACCGTGACCCCTCCGGGGCGAGAGCGGCGCGCTCGCGGTCCGGACCCGCATAGTCGCCCGCCGGGTTCCCCGCGAGCTGGAGGTACACATCCTCCAGGTCGGGCTCTTTCCACGTGAGCGCGTCGTAGCTCGCGCCGGCCGCCGCCAGCGCGTCAACCACGTCGCCGATCGCCTCTGGCGGCACGTCTGAGACGACGAGCGAGTCGCCCGACCGTTCCGCCGGGTAGGACAGATCCAGCGCGGCGGGGTCGGCGTCGGTCTCGACGACAAGTCGGCTCTCGCCGCCGTACTCCCGGACGAGCGCATCGGGGTCGTCGACCGCCACGAGTCGCCCGTCGGCGAGGAGGCCGACCCTGTCGGCGAGGCGGTGGGCCTCGGCCATGTCGTGGGTGGTCAGGAAGACCGTCGTCCCACCGTCGGCGAGCGACTCGAGAAGGTCCCAGAGCGCCCGGCGGCCGGCGGGGTCGATGCCGGTCGTCGGCTCGTCGAGGAACAGCAGGTCGGGGTCGTTGACCAGCGCGGTCCCGACGCAGGTCCGCCTGCGTTGGCCGCCCGAGAGGTTCTCGTACCACGTGTCGGCGTCGTCGGAGAGACCCACGTCCGCGAGGACCGCGTCCGCGTCGCGGCTGTCGTCGTAGAGCCCGGCGTAGTAGGAGAGGAGTTCGCGGGCGGTGAGCCGCTTGGGCGGGTCGAACGCCTGCGGGAGGAGCCCCACTCGCTCGCGGTCGACCCGGCGAGGGTCGCTACCGAACACCGAGACGGTGCCCGTGGCGTCGGTCGTTCCGGTGAGCGCGCGGACGAGCGTGGTCTTGCCGGCGCCGTTGGGACCGACCAGGGCGAACACCTCCCCGGCGTCGACGGAGAGGGAGACGCCGTCGAGCGCCACCGTGTCGCCGTATGACCGGCGCACGTCCTCGGCGACGAGCGTCGCTGTCATAGGCGGACCCAACGGCGGGCCTCGCAAAGGCGGTTCGGTTCGACCGCGGCGAGTCGACCGAAGACGGGTTCGCCGTCGACTTCGACGCGGAAGACGCCGCGGTCGTTCCGGTGCCGAGGCGAGCGATGGTTTCCCACAGCGCTCACTCTCGCCCGAACGGCCGCCAGTAGAGGAGGGCGACGGTCACGACGAAGACGACGGTCGAGATGCCGTAGGAGCCGTCGGTGAGAGCCGCGGCGACGCCCGAACTGCTACCGGCGATGCCGGTCGCGACCGCGGCTATCACGGGCCAGCTACAGGAGACACAGGAGAGCAGCCCGAGGACGCCGGAGACCGCCGACCCCGCCGCGTCGAGCACCGTGGCGTACACCAGGTAGGCGAGGGTGGCGTAGCCGA